>JAEZCF010000139.1 GCA_023430045.1 Pseudomonadota bacterium
GCGACCGGTGACGGTGTCAGCTTGAGGGTGGCTTCAACGATCAGCGCCAGCGTGCCTTCGCTGCCGACCAGAAGATGGGTCAGGTCGTAGCCGGTAGCGTCCTTGGTATAGGCCCCGCCACACCGGATGAGGTCGCCGGTGCCGGTCACTGCCACCAGTCCCAGCACATTGTCGCGGCTGGTGCCGTATTTCACCGCGCGGGGCCCGCCGGCATTGCAGGCAAGATTGCCGCCAATGCTGCAGATATCCGCACTTGACGGATCCGGTGCCCAGAACAGGCCGTGCGACTGCAGGGCCTGCTGCAGGTCGCCATTGAGCACGCCAGGTTCGACCACGGCGCAGCGGTCGCCGGGACGCACGGCCAGGATGCGGTTCATCCGCGCGAACGACAGCACGATGCTGCCTTTTATCGGCACGGCTGCACCGGTGGTGCCTGTACCTGCGCCACGTGCAACCAGCGCAACGCCATGACGACGGCAGGCCCGTACCAGCGCCTGTACGTCCTCGCGAGATTGCGGCAGCGCCACGCCCGCCGGCAGCTCGCGGCGCCAGGAGTTGTCCTGCGCGTGGGCGGCGAGTGTGGACGGGTCGGTCCGCCAACCTTCTCCGAGCAGGCGGGAAAGTTCATCGACCAGGTCGGCCGGCAGGTCAGCAGTCATGGGACGTGCGCTTCTTCATGCAGGTCAGTAACAAGGGGGAGGCCGGTCAGCTGCCATCGGTACGGAACGCGTCGCGCAGCCAGTGCAGACGAGGTGGATCACCGCTGGCTTCGACCACATCGAAACGACAGGGCCGTTCGGCCAGGTCCGGATGCCGCTGCAGGTACAGTTGAGCAGCCAGGGCCAGGCGATGCTGCTTGCGATGATCGACCGAACCGGCCCCGCCACCGAAGGCGCCGCGCGCACGGTAGCGCACTTCCACGAACACCACGGTCCCGGCATGTTCCATCACCCGGTCCAGCTCGCCACCGCGGAAACTCACGTTACGGTCCAGCAACCGCAGGCCCGCGGCACAGAGCAGCTGTTCGGCGGCCATCTCGACCGCCGCGCCACGCTCCGCGCGCTCAGTTGGCACTTGCGATCGGCATCGGCCGGCCGCCGCTGAAGGTGGACCACGCAGGAACGCGCAGCACGTTGCCGTCGCCATCCAGGAACAGGGTGCCGGTGGCACCGGACAGACCGCCCTCATGGGCCAGGTTTTCCAGGTAGCCACTGATCTTCCAGGCATCGAACCCGAACGCGAACAGGCGTCCAGCGGGACCGCGCGCGCTCGGCAGCATCTGGCCGACGCTGCCGGCGGGGGGCAGGCCCGCCACCGGGCGTACGTTCCATGCTTCGTTGGGGTAGATGATGCCGTCCAGCGCCATGTCCTCCTCCGCCTTGCCGCTGCCGATGGTCAGCTGCGAGGTACCCACGCGGGTGCCGCCGGCTGCGCCGGCCAGTGCCAGCTGCGGAGCCAGCTGCCGTGCCTGCGGCGCACGTACAGCCAGCAGTACGCCATCGGCCGGTCCGGCGGCGCGCAACTGCGCGGTGATGTCGCTGACCGTGTCGCCGACGGCGATGGTGGACAGCACCTGGCCACCGCGCTGTTTGAAACGTTCGCCAAAGGCGGTGGCGGTGCGACGGCCCGTGTCGTCGTTGCTGTGCAGCACCAGCACCTTGGCGCGTTCGCGACCACGCAGGTACTCGGCGGCCAGCACGCCATCGTCCTCCGGCGCCAGCGAGAACCCCGCGCTGCCGGCCGGCGGAGCATCCTTGCCGCGGTTCAGCGCCAGCACCGGTACCGGCAACTGCGCGCGGCGGTAGACCGCGTCGACCTCGTCGCGGCCGAGCGGACCGACGATGAAATCGGCGCCTGCGGTGACGGCCTTGTCATAGGCGGCCAGCGCGCCTGCCGGGGTGCCGGCGGTGTCGATGAATTCGATGTCCGGCTTGCGGCGGGTCTCGCCGTAGTAACCGGTCAGCAGGCCATCGCGCACCGGTTGGGCGGCCGTGGCCAGCCGGCCGGTCAACGGCAGCAGCACGGCCATCTTCATCGGCGGACGATAGCCGTCGCTCATCGCCGGCGGGCGCTTGCTGGTATCGAACTGTGCAGCGGCCTCGCGTTCGAATGGGCGCGGTAGCGGCAGGCCACGGGCGATCAGGGCACGGCCTGCGAAGTTGTACAGCGGGTCGTTGGCCGGCAGCGCGGCGGTGCGGGAACGCAGGGTAGCGTCGTCCAGCGTGCCCAGCAGTGCTACGACGGCGGCCTGGTTTTCGCTGCGTGCCTGACCGTCCAGGCTGGCATGTGCACGGGCACGTTCCTGCGCGGCGCCGAAGGCATCGCCGGTGCCCTGCAGCGCGGCTGCACGGGCCAGGTGCCAGCGCGTGGCCAGTTCGGGTGATACCTCGCCGCCGGATTCGGACAGCGCCGCCAATGCCTGTGCGGGCTGCTGGTCGGCCAGCGCGAGTTCGGCGGTGGTCAGCTGGTAGCGCAGGCGGCTTGCGCCGTTGAGCTGGCGGGCCTGCACCTGCGCCAGCAGGCTGCGGGCACGCGCAGCGTCGCCGGCCTCGTGCCACGCGAAGGCGGCATCGGCCAGGACATTGCTGCGGGCGCTGCCGCGCAGCGTGCCGGCCAGCGTCTCCAGCTGGAGCGCGGCGTCGCGGGGGCGGCCCTGGCCGATCAACTGCAGGGCCTGGCTCTGTTCCGGCGAATCGGGCGCGCTGGTCAGGCTGGTGGTGGCGCAGCCGGCCAGCAGCAACAGCGACAACGAGAGGGCGGAGATCCGTGTGACAGGCTTGTTCATGATCAGGTCCATGCGGAAAGGGCAGCGGCCGTGGCCGGGTACACGCTACGATTCTACCCTTGACCCCAGAGTGCCGTTGAGATGATCGTTGCCACGCTGCATGTCGTTGCCACCCCGATCGGCAATCTTGCCGACCTGAGCCCCCGGGCGCTGGAGGTGCTGCGCTCGGTGGCGGCGATATGCGCCGAGGACACGCGCCATACCAGCCAGCTGCTGTCGCATTTCGGCATCCAGAAGCCGCTGGTGGCACTGCATGAACACAATGAGGACGCGCTGTCCGAACGCATCGTGGCGCGCCTGCAGGCCGGCGAATCGCTGGCGCTGGTCAGCGATGCCGGCACGCCGCTGGTCAGCGACCCGGGTTTCCGGGTGGTCCGCGCCGCGCGTGCGGCCGGCATCCGGGTCAGCCCGGTACCCGGCGCCTGCGCGGCGATCGCCGCGCTCAGCGTGGCCGGATTGCCCAGCGACCGTTTCAGCTTCGAGGGCTTCCTGCCGGCGAAATCGTCCGCGCGTCGTGAACGGCTGCAGTCGCTGGCGGGCGAAGTCCGCACGATGGTGTTCTACGAATCATCGCACCGCATCAGCGAATCGCTGGCCGACATGCAGGCCGCCTTCGGGGGGGAACGTCCTGCAGTGCTGGCACGCGAACTCACCAAGCTGTTCGAGACGGTTCTCGATGGCGACCTGGCCAGCCTGCGACGGCAGGTGGACGCCGATGAGAACCAGCGCAAGGGCGAATTCGTGGTGATGGTGCAGGGCGCGCCCAACGATGAGCAGGCGCAGCTGGCGCATGGGTTGCGGGTCTACGCGACGTTGAGCCAGCACCTTCCGCCGTCCACCGCCGCCCGGTTGGCGGCCGAACTGACCGGTGCGCCGCGCAAGGCGCTGTACGGATCCTGATCCGGCCTGCCCTCGGCGCGCAGGGAATGTGGGACAATGCGCGCGGCGGAGTCGGCCAGGCAGTCGCGTCATCCCCTCGTGGGATGCCGAGGAAAGTCCGGGCTCCACAGGGCAAGGTGCCAGGTAACGCCTGGGCGGCGCGAGCCGACGGAAAGTGCAGCAGAAAGATACCGCCTACGTCTTCTCCGGAAGGCCGGCAAGGGTGAAATGGTGCGGTAAGAGCGCACCGCGAGTCTGGTAACAGACCGGCACGGCAAACCCCACCTGGAGCAAGACCAAATAGGGACCTCATGACGTGGCCCGCGTCGGGTCCGGGTAGGTTGCTTGAGCGTCCGCGGTGACGCGGCGCCTAGAGGAATGACTGTCCACGACAGAACCCGGCTTATCGGCCGGCTCCGCCACTTCTTTCCTCCTTGCATGGCTGCAGTTGCCGGCCAGCGGCCGGTTCTATCGCGGTAAGCTGGCGCTGGTCTCGCCGGTGAACACACCCTGCGGGCCGAACCGGCGCTCATGGATCCGGCCATGGCCATGTGCATCGATGAACACCAGGGTGCTGGCGCGGGTTCCGTAGTCGTCGCCGCGGATGAATGCCGTGCTCAGCCAGCGTTCGCGCTCCAGGCCGATGCCGGTGTCCGGCAGGTCGATGTCCGCCGGGCGGTGTTCATCGGCCAGTGCCGTCCACAGAGGCTCCAGCGAGGTCTCGCCGGCCTCCAGCCACGCCGACAGTGCATCCATCAGGCGCCGGGTTTTCGGCCACGGTGCGTCCAGCGCGGCGTTGGACATCCCATGCACGCCTGCGGCCAGCGACTGTCGGTCAAATGGATGATTGCCCAGGTATTCGACGCTCTCCGCGTCGGCCAGCAGGAGATTGAACGGCGCATAGGACGCCGCCTCCCGGGCCAGAAGGTCGGCGTGTCCGGCTGCCGTGCGGGTGCCGCGAAGGAAACCGGCGACCAGTGCACCCCGCGAGGGCCCGGCCTGCGCAGCCATCGGGTCGCGCACGTTTGTGACTACGGCCATGCGTCCGGCTGACCCAACGGCGGCCCAGCCGCCCCCGGAACGCAGGTCGCGTCCACCCAGCACTCCGGGCGCATCGCTCCACGGCGCCAGTGGGGCCGTGGGGCGGGCATGGAATTCGTCACGGTTGCCGGCCATCACCAGCCGCCAGCGCGGATGACGCAACCAGGCCAAGGCAAGCAGGCACATGCGACAGAGTCTGATCGTTTGCGCACATTTCCGCCAACCCGGTTAAGCGTTCCATGAATGAGTGGTCGAGGTTTCACGCCCTCTGCACAGGCCTGAACTTCGCCCCAATCTCAAAATTTGAGATGAAACAGCAACTTGTGGATAAGCCTTGAACAAGTCTCTAAACATTGCTGCAAGCTATTGATGCCGCACGTGATTTTCGCCTGCAAAAGTTGTTGACAACCCTTTGACCGCTGCTAAGGTGGGCACACGAGGGAAAACCGGGTGTTTTGTGGTTTTTCGTGGTTCAATGTTTCACCGGGCGAAGGAAAGGTGCAGGCGTCGTGTTTCAGGGCGAGACGGCCATCACAGTTGACGACAAAGGGCGCATGGCGGTTCCCACCGCGCATCGCGACCTTGTCGCGCGTGTGAGCAACAACCGCCTGGTCCTCACCTACAACCCGTTCGAATCCGGCTGCCTGTGGCTGTATGCCGAGTCCGAATGGGAGCGGGTGCGCGACGACGTCATGGCCAAGCCAAACACCCAGCGCGTGGTCCGGCTGCTGCAGCAGAAGCTGGTCGGTTCGGCCGCGCACCTGGAGCTGGACGGCAATGGCCGCATCAGCATCCCCGCCAGCCACCGCGGCGCGGTGGGCATCGAGAAAAGGGCGGTATTGCTGGGCATGGGCGACAAATTCGAACTTTGGAGCGAGCAGGCGCATCGCGCACTGATCCAGCAGACGTTGTCTGACGGGGATCTGGGCGATGGGTTGCTCGACCTGAAATTGTGAGCCGGGGTGCCCGGGTGCGCGGTCAAGCGCAGGCCGGTCACCTCCCGGTGTCGCAGTCGCCGGCGGGGCATCTGCCGGTTCTGTACACCCAGGTCCTGGAAGGCCTGAGGGTGATCGAAAACGGACATTACCTGGATGGCACGTTCGGTCGTGGCGGACACGCCCGCGGCGTGCTGGAACAGCTCGGCATCGAGGGCCGCCTGCTGGTCATGGACAAGGATCCGGAAGCCATCGCCGTAGCCGAGCGCGACTTCGCGCCGGATCCGCGCGTGTCCATCTTCCGTGGCAGCTTCGCCCAGCTGCTGCAGTGGCCGGAAACCGCGGACGGCCTGGACGGCATCCTGTTCGACCTTGGTGTTTCCTCGCCGCAGCTGGACGTGGCCGAACGTGGTTTCAGCTTCGGCAAGGACGGTCCGCTGGACATGCGCATGGACCCGGACAGCGGCGAGAGCGCGGCGCAGTGGCTGGCACGCGCCGATGACACTGAGATCGCCGACGTGTTGTGGACCTATGGCGAGGAGCGCCAGAGCCGGCGCATCGCCCGGGCGATCGTGGCGCGCCGGCAGAAGCAGCCGTTCACCCGTACCGCCGAGCTGGCGGAGGTGATCGCGTCGGTGATGCCGCGCGGCAAGGACAAGATTCATCCGGCCACGCGCAGCTTCCAGGCCATCCGCATCCATATCAACCGCGAACTGGCTGACCTGGAAGCGGGACTGGATGCGGCGGTCGAGCGCCTGCGGCCCGGCGGCCGGTTGGCGGTGATCAGTTTCCATTCGCTGGAAGACCGCATCGTCAAGCAGTACATGAACCGGTTGGCCAAGGCACCTCCGAGCAATCGTCGCCTGCCGGAACAGCAGGCCTTCGTTCCGACCCTGGACCTTGTCGGCGGCGCCATCAAGGCCAGTGACGACGAGCTGGCGGCCAATCCGCGCGCGCGCAGCGCGGTACTGCGGGTCGCGCAGAAGCGCGAGGTGGCGCAGTGAGCCGGTTGATCCTGGTGATGCTGCTGGCCTGCACGGTCGCGTCGGCGATCGGCGTGGTGTTCGTGCGCCACCGTCATCGGCAGACGTTCATCGAACTGGCGCGTGCCGAACGCGTCCGCGATGAGCTCAACATCGAATTCGGGCGCCTGCAGCTGGAACAGGCCACCCTGGCTGAAGCCAACCGGGTGGATCGGGTCGCGCGCGAGAAGCTGGGCATGAAGTTCCCCGAGGCCGCCGATGTGGTGGTGGTGCGCCCATGACCAAGGCCGGCCGCAACCGCCCCCGCAATGCCTTCAACCTGCGCCAGCGGTTGCGCTGGGTGGCGCTTGCGCTCGGCCTGTGCTCGGTGTCGCTGGTCGGCCGTGCCGCGTATGTGCAGCTGATCAACAGCGATTTCTACCAGCGCCAGGGTGAAGCCCGCTACCTGCGCGAGCTGCCGATCAAGACGTCGCGCGGCATGATCACCGATCGCAACGGCGAGCCGGTGGCCGTGTCAACGCCGGTTGCCTCGATCTGGGTGAACCCGCAGGAGCTGCTGCGCACGCCGGACCGCATTCCGGAGCTGGCCAGCGCGCTGGGCCTGTCGGTGGACGACCTGAGCAGCCGCCTGTCGCAGAAGGCAGATAAGGAATTCATGTACCTGCGCCGTCGCATCAATCCGGACGACGCAGAGAAGATCGTTGCCCTGAAGATCCCCGGTGTGGCCGCGCAGCGCGAGTTCCGCCGCTTCTATCCGCAGGGCGAAGCGATGGCGCACGTGCTGGGCTTCACCAACATCGACGACCGCGGCCAGGAAGGCCTGGAGCTGGCCTTCGACGAGTGGCTGCGCGGCGAGCCGGGCGCCAAGCGGGTGATCCGCAACCGCAAGGGCGAGACGGTGGAAAGTGATCTGCTGCGCGCCGCCACGCCGGGCAAGGACCTGACGCTCAGCATCGACCGCCGCATCCAGTTCCTGGCCTACAAGGAACTGCGCAACGCTCTGGTGGAAAACAAGGCCGCCGGGGGTTCGATGGTGATCATGGACGTGGCCACCGGCGAGATCCTGGCCATGGTCAACCTGCCGACCTACAACCCGAATTCGTTGCAGGGCGCGATCCCGGACACGCGCCGCAACCGTGCGGTGACCGACCTGGTGGAGCCGGGCTCGACCATGAAGCCGCTGACCATCGCTTCGGCGCTGCAGGCTGGGGTGGTCACCAAGGACACCATCATCGATACCAATCCCGGCTACATGTCGCTGGGCCGTTACACCATCAAGGATGTGCCGCGGAACAACGGCGTGCTCAACGTCACCGGCGTGATCACCCGCAGTTCGAACATCGGCGCGGCCAAGATCGTAGCCAGGCTGCCGGACCAGACCTTCTACGATTCGGTGCACAAGTTCGGTTATGGAAGCCGCCCTGGCAGCGGTTTCCCCGGCGAATCGGCCGGCGTGCTGCCGTTGCCGGCGCGCTGGAGCGGCCCGTCGAAGACCACCATGTCGTATGGCTACGGCCTGTCGGTCACGCCGTTGCAGATCGCCACGGCTTACTCGGCGCTGGGCAACGGCGGCAGGCTGATCCCACCGACGTTCGTGAAAGGCCAGCACAACGAGGCGACGCAGGTGCTGGATCCGGCCATCGCAAAGGAAGTGGTGGCCATGATGGAAACGGTGGTGACGCAGGGCGGCGCCAAGCAGGCGGCGGTGCTGGGTTATCACGTGGCGGGCAAGACCGGCACGGCGCGCAAGGCCGGTCCGGGTGGTTATGAGCGCGGGCACTACAACGCGCTGTTCGCCGGCGTGGTGCCGGCCAGCAATCCGCGCTTCGCCACGGTGATCGTCATCAATGATCCGCAGGGCGGCAAATACTATGGTGGCCTGGTGTCGGCGCCGGTGTTCCACAATGTGATGGACGGTGCACTGCGCCTGATGGACGTGCCGCCGGATGACATCCAGTCGTGGCTGGCCGCGCAGCAGTCGGGCAAGACCGGTCACGCCGCGTCGGTGCTGCCGATGCCGCCCGCGGACACGGTACTGCCGACCGACGCCGCCGCCGAATTCGATGCCGCGCTGCCTACGGCGCAGGCGCCTGCCGCTCCTTCATCGCCGGCACCGGCGGGGGGGACGCAATGAGCCGCGCGATGGCATTGTCATCCCTGCTTGCCGATGTGGACCTGGGCGGGCGCGATGTCCAGGTGTCCGGCCTGGTGATGGACAGCCGCAGCGTACGCCCGGGCGATGCCTTCGTGGCGATTGCCGGCTTCGGCGCGCATGGCCTGGGTTTCATCGAGCAGGCGCGTTCCGCCGGCGCGTCGGCGATCCTGTTCGAGCCGCCGGCACCGGCCGGGCTGCCCGCACCGGCCGACGCCATCGCCGTGCCTGGCCTGCGCGCGCGCCTGGGGCGCATGGCCGACCAGTTCCATGGTGCGCCTTCGCGTGCGATGACGATGGTCGGTGTCACCGGTACCAACGGCAAGACCTCCAGCGTGCAGTTGCTGGTGCAGGCCTGGCATCTGCTGGGTGTGCGCGGCGGAAGCATCGGAACGCTGGGTGCCGGCCTGCATGGCGACGTTCGGCCGACCGGCTTCACTACGCCGCTGGTGCTGCAGATGCATGCGCTGCTGGCAGGCCTGCGTAGCGACGGCGCACAGGCGGTGGCCATGGAAGTCAGCTCGCATGCGCTGGACCAGGGGCGCGTGGACGCAGTCCATTTCGATGTCGCGGTGTTCACCAACCTCACCCGCGACCATCTGGATTACCACGGCGACATGGCCGGTTATGGCGCGGCCAAGGAGCGGCTGTTCCATCGCGATGGGCTGCGCGCGTCGGTCATCAACCTGGACGACGCGTTCGGCCGTCAGCTGCTGGCCCGGTTGCCGGCTGGCCAGCAGGCCATCGGCGTGAGCTCGCGGGACGTCGAAGGTGCCAGCGTGCGCGCCGACAGCATCGTGCTGGATGGCCGCGGGCTTGCCTTCACCCTGGATATCGATGGCCACCGTGCGGACGTGCGCTCGCCGCTGCTGGGACGCTTCAACGTGGACAATCTGCTGGTGGTGGCCGGCACGCTGCATGCGCTGGGACATCCACTGGCGACCATCGCCGGGGTGCTCGGTCGCCTGCAGCCGATCCACGGACGCATGAACCGGCTGG
Source organism: Pseudomonadota bacterium (assembly GCA_023430045.1). GTDB lineage: Bacteria > Pseudomonadota > Gammaproteobacteria > Xanthomonadales > Xanthomonadaceae > Stenotrophomonas. Next base: position 9,775 of record JAEZCF010000139.1, read on the forward strand.
GTGGCGAACAGGGCAAGCCGACCGTGGTGATCGACTATGCGCATACGCCCGACGCGCTGGAACAGGCGCTTTCGAGCCTGCGCGGCCACGTTGCCGGCCGGCTTACCTGCGTGTTTGGGTGCGGTGGTGAGCGCGATACCGGCAAGCGGCCGCAGATGGCAGCCATTGCCGAGCGCCTGGCGGACGGGGTCGTGGTTACCGACGACAATCCGCGTGGCGAGGATGGCGATCGCATCGTGGCCGACATCCTCGCCGGTTTCGCCGATCCGGCGCAGGTGGTGGTGCAGCGCGATCGCGCGCGCGCCATTGCCTCGGCGGTCGAGGCGGCCAGGGAGGGCGACATCGTGCTGGTGGCCGGCAAGGGCCATGAGCCGTACCAGGAAATCCACGGCGTGAAACATCCGTTCGACGATACCGGCGTGGCCGCTGCCGCGCTGGTCGCGCAGGGCATGGAGGTGCACCCGTGAGGCGCACCCTGCTTTCGCTGATCGCGCACTGGGCCGGTGGTGAGATCCACGGCGACGACGTGGCCATCGACGCGATCAGCAACGACACCCGGCAGATGAGCGCCGGCAGCCTGTACGTGGCCCTGCGTGGAGAGCGCTTCGACGGCCATGATTTCGGCACCGATGCACAGGCGCGCGGAGCCAGTGCGCTGCTGGTGGAACAGTTGCTGCCGCTTGACCTGCCCCAGGTACTGGTGGCCGACAGCGAGCTGGCGCTGGCGCGCATCGCCGCCGGCATGCAGCGCGATCGCGCCACGCGGGTGTTCGCCATTACCGGCAGCAACGGCAAGACCAGCGTCAAGACGCTGCTGGTGGGCATCCTGCAGCAGCATGCGCAGGCCAGCCACGCCGTGGTGCACGCAAATCCGGGCAATCGCAACAATGAGATCGGCCTGCCGCTTGCCGTCATCGAGGCGCCGGAGGACGCGGATTTCGCGGTGTACGAGATGGGCGCCGGCAAGCCCGGTGACATCGCCTACCTGACCGATATCGTGCGACCGGACTGGTCGCTGGTGAACAACATCGCCGCCGCCCACCTTGAGCGGATGGGCAGCCTGCTGGGCGTGGCCACCACCAAGGGCGCGATCTACGCTGCCCTGCCCGCCGATGGCGTGGCGGTGATCAACGCCGACGATGCCTTCGCGCCGTGGTTCGAACAGCACTTCGTCGGTACGCCCGCCCATTGTGGGGTGCTGCGCTTTGGCCTGGACCACAGCGCCGAGGTGTCGGCCACCGCACTGCGCTTCGATGCCGGCGGCAGCCATTTCACGCTGCACACGCCCGCCGGCGAAGCCAGCGTGTCGCTGCCGTTGCCGGGACGCCACAGTGTCGGCAACGCGCTGGCGGCGACCGCGCTCGCACTGGCCGCAGGCATCACGCTGGAACACGTGGTCGCCGGGCTGCAGGCCGCCGAACCGGTGCCGGGCCGGCAGATCGCCCACCGCCTGCATGGTGGTGCGGTGCTGGTGGATGACAGCTACAACGCCAATCCGGGTTCGCTGGAAGCCGCGATCACTGCGCTGGTGGCGGCCGGGGACGAAGGCTGGCTGGTGCTGGGCGACATGCGCGAGCTGGGCGACGGCGCCGAGGCGCTGCACGCGCAGGCCGGCCTCCGCGCACGCCAGGCCGGCCTGAAGCGGCTCTACACGCTGGGCCCGCTGAGTGCCGCTGCATCCGCTGCGTTCGGCGAAGGCGGACGGCATTTCCACAGCCACGACGCGCTGGCCAAGGCGCTGCAGGACGACCTGCACGCCGGCGTGCGCTGTCTGGTGAAGGGCTCCCGTGGCAGCGCCATGGACACCATCGTCAAGGCGCTGCTGGCGCGAGGAGAGGAAGCACCCCATGTTGTATGAACTGGCTCGATGGTTGCAGCAGCTGGAGAGCTCGTTCGGGCTGTTCAACTATCAGACATTCCGCGCCATCCTCGCCGCGCTGACGTCGCTGTTCCTGTCGCTGTGGATGGGCCCTGCGGTGATCCGCCGGCTGGCGCAGTTCAAGGGCGGCCAGCCGATCCGCAGCGATGGGCCGAAGACGCATTTCTCCAAGGCCGGCACGCCGACCATGGGCGGTTCGCTGATCCTGCTGTCGGTCACCCTGGCGGTGCTGGCATGGGCGGACCTGGGCAACCGCTACGTGTGGCTGGTGCTGGCGGTGATGATCTGCTTCGGTGCCATCGGCTGGTACGACGACTGGATCAAGATCGTCCGTCGTGACCCGAACGGGCTGAAATCGCGCTGGAAATACCTGCTCCAGTCCATCTTTGGCCTTGCCGCCGGCCTGTTCCTGTACTTCACCGCGGATGTGCCGTCGACGCTGACGTTCTATATCCCGATGTTCAAGTCGGTGGCGCTGCCGCTGGCCGGGATCAGCTTCGTGGCCATCGCCTATTTCTGGATCGTCGGCTTCTCCAATGCGGTCAACCTCACCGATGGCCTGGATGGCCTGGCGATCATGCCCACCGTGCTGGTGGCCTGCGGGCTCGGCGTGTTCGCCTATGCCTCGGGCAATGCGGTGTTCGCCAACTACCTGCAGATCCCACAGATTCCCGGTGCGGGCGAACTGGTGATCATCTGCGCGGCGATCGCCGGCGCAGGCCTGGGTTTCCTGTGGTTCAACACCTATCCGGCGATGGTGTTCATGGGCGATATCGGCGCGCTGGCGCTGGGCGCGGTGCTGGGCACCATCGCGGTGATCGTGCGCCAGGAACTGGTGCTGGTGGTCATGGGTGGCGTGTTCGTCATCGAAACGCTGTCGGTGATGATCCAGGTCGCCTCGTTCAAGCTGACCGGCAAGCGCGTGTTCCGCATGGCGCCCATCCACCACCACTTCGAACTGAAGGGCTGGCCGGAGCCGCGCGTGATCGTGCGCTTCTGGATCATCTCGGTGGTGCTGGTGCTGGTCGGCCTGGCCACGTTGAAGGTGCGCTGATGAACGATCTGTCCCGCCAGGCAACACGCCTCGAAGCCATCGGGGGCCATTTCGACAAATGGCTGCTCGGCGCGATCATCGCGCTGACCGGGCTGGGCGTGGTGATGGTGGCGTCCAGCTCGATCGCGTTGATGAGCAGTCCGTTCTATTACCTCAACCGCCACCTGATCTTCCTGGCCGTGGGTGTGGTGCTGGCGGTGATCGCCATGCGTACCGAGCTGAAGACCATCGAGCAGTACAACCAGCTGCTGCTGCTGGGCTGCTTCCTGCTGCTTGTGGCAGTGTTCGTGCCGGGCCTGGGCAGCACGGTCAACGGTGCCCGGCGCTGGATCAACCTGGGCATCTCCAAGTTCCAGACCGTTGAAGCGGTGAAGGTGCTCTACATCGTGTGGCTGTCCAGCTACCTGGTGCGCTTCCGCGACGAGGTCAACGCCACCTGGCCGGCGATGCTGAAGCCGCTGTGCGTGGCCGGTGCGCTGGTGGTGCTGCTGCTGCTGCAGCCGGATTTCGGCTCCTCCACGCTGCTGCTGGCGATCACCGCCGGCATGCTGGTGCTGGGGGGCGTGAACATGCCGCGCATGTCGATGCCGGTGATCCTGGGCATGGTCGGCATGAGCGCGCTGGCGATCATCGAACCGTACCGCATGCGCCGCATCACCTCCTTCCTGGACCCCTGGGCGGACCAGCAGGGCGATGGCTACCAGTTGTCCAACGCACTGATGGCCGTGGGCCGTGGCGAGTGGACAGGCGTAGGCCTGGGCAATTCGGTGCAGAAGCTCTACTACCTGCCCGAAGCGCATACAGACTTCATCTTCTCGGTCACTGCCGAGGAGCTTGGTTTCATCGGTACCTGCCTGATCGTGGCGCTGTACGCGCTGCTGGTCGGCCGCACGTTCTGGCTGGGCATGCGCTGCGTGGAGATGAAGCGCCACTTCTCGGGCTATATCGCGTTCGGTATCGGCCTGTGGATCAGCATGCAGAGCTTCGTGTCGATCGGCGTCAACCTGGGCATCCTGCCGACCAAGGGACTGACCCTGCCGCTGATTTCCTCGGGCGGCTCCAGCGTGCTGATGACCTGCGTGGCGATGGGCCTGCTGCTGCGGGTGTCGTATGAACTGGACCGCGCCGAACGCCGCCAGGCGGTGCGCATGGGCGGCTTCGATACCGTAATGGACAGCGCCGAAGAGGCTGCACCGGCACCGGCGACTGATGCTGCCGTTCCCACGCGCGTGGGCAATGCGGCCGGCAGCCATGCCAGCGATGCAGGCGTGGCTCCGCGTGCCAGCACGCGGGGTACCAGCCGCCTGCAGACGCGCGTCGAACCGACGTTCGGGAGGCTGTCATGAACGTGCGCGCTGGCGACGATACGACGCGTCCGGTGATGATCCTTGCCGGTGGCACCGGCGGGCATATCTTTCCCGGCCTGGCCGTGGCCCGGGTGCTGCGCGCGCGCGGTGTGCCGGTGACCTGGCTCGGTGCCGTCGGGCAGATGGAAACGCGCCTGGTTCCGCAGCATAACCTGCCCATCGATACGCTTGATGTCGCTGGCCTGCGCGGCAAGGGCAGGCTCGCGCTGCTGGGTGCTCCGTGGCGGGTGCTGCGGGCGGTACGCCAGGCCGGTTTCCTGCTGCGCGACCGCAACCCGCGTGCGGTGATCGCCTTCGGTGGTTATGCCTCCGGCCCGGGTGGACTGGCCGCGCGCCTTCATGGCTTGCCGCTGCTGGTGCATGAACAGAACCGCGCACCGGGCATGACCAACCGGTTCCTGGCGCGCTTCGCGCAGCGCGTGCTGACCGGCTTCCCCGGCAGCTTTGCCGCGCGCGAAGAAGCCGTCGGTAACCCCGTGCGTGCCGAGATCGCCGCCATCGCGCCGCCGGAGCAGAGATTCGCTGGTCGCAGCGGTGCCCTGCGCGTGCTGGTGATCGGCGGCAGCCAGGGCGCCCGGGCATTGAACACAGCGATGCCTCAGGCCATCGCTGCGCTGGGTAGCGCGTACCCGGTGCAGGTGCGCCACCAGAGCGGTGAGAAGATGCATGCCGAGGCGCTGCAGGCCTATGCCGACGCCGGTGTGGAAGCGGAGATCACGCCCTTCATCGCCGATATGGCCGAAGCCTTCGCCTGGGCCGACCTTGTGGTCTGCCGCGCCGGCGCCTCCACGCTTGCCGAACTGTGTGCGACGGGCGTGGGCAGCGTGCTGGTGCCGTTCCCGGCCGCCGTCGACGATCACCAGACCCGCAATGCCGAATACCTGGTCGAGCGCGATGCCGCCGTGCTGCTGAAGCAGGACGAAGCGCTTGCCGCCGGCATCGAGCAGCTGCTGCGCGAACTGTCCGGAAATCCCGCCCGCCGCATGCAGATGGCCCAGGCCGCGCGTGCGCTGGCCAAGGTCGATGCCGCCGAACGCATCGCCGATATCATCCTCAAGGAAGCTGCATGAAGAATTATCGCCACCGCGCCGGCACTACGCGGGGTCGCGCATGATCCGCCGCCTGCACGACACCAACGACCTGGTGCGCGCGTTTCCGCGCGTGCATTTCGTCGGCATCGGTGGCACCGGCATGAGCGGCATCGCCGAGGTGATGCTGACGCTGGGCTATGAAGTATCCGGTTCGGACAACGCCGACAACACCGCGACCCGTCGCCTGGCCGGGCTCGGTGCACGCATCATGCGCGGCCATTCGGCGGCCAACGTGCTTGGAACCGATTGCGTGGTGGTCTCCAGCGCCATCCGTGAAGACAATCCGGAGCTGATGGAAGCGCGCAGCCAGCGCATTCCGATCATGCCGCGCGCGGCCATGCTTGCCGAACTGATGCGCTTCCGCCGCGGTATCGCGGTGGCCGGCACGCACGGCAAGACCACCACCACCAGCCTGACGGCTGCGGTGCTGAGCGAAGGCGATCTCGACCCGACCTTCGTGATCGGGGGCCAGCTGCTGGCCGCCGGCGCCAATGCCAAGCTCGGCAGTGGCCAGTGGCTGGTTGCCGAAGCCGACGAAAGCGATGGCAGCTTCCTGCGCCTGAACCCGCTGATGTCGGTCATCACCAACATCGATTCGGATCACCTGGAAAACTACGGCAACGATTTCGCCCGCGTGCAGGCGGCCTTCGCCGAGTTCCTGCAGCGCCTGCCGTTCTATGGACTGGCGGTGCTGTGCATCGACGATCCGGAAGTGGCGGCGCTGGCCGCGCAGACGCCCCGCCATGTCATGAGCTATGGCCTGAGCGACCATGCGGATGTGCGCGCGGAAAACGTGGTGCAGGACGGCGCGCGCATGCGCTTCACCCTGCGCCTGCCGCAGGGCACCAGCCAGGATGTGGTGCTGGCGCTGCCGGGCCGGCACAACGTGCTCAACGCACTGGCGGCGGCGGCGGTGGGCTGGCAGCTGGGCGTCGCACCGGATGCCATCGCGCGGGCGCTGGAAGGCTTCGCCGGTGTTGGCCGTCGTTTCAACGATCTCGGCGAAGTCACCACCAGCAACGGTGCGAAAGTGCGCATCATCGACGATTACGGCCACCACCCCAGCGAGCTGGAAGCCGTGTTCGCCGCCGCGCGCGGTGGCTGGGGTGACAAGCGCCTGGTGGTGGCATTCCAGCCGCACCGTTACAGCCGCACCCGTGACCAGTTCGACAAATTCGCTGCGGTATTGTCCAGCGTCGACGCACTGGTGCTCAGCGAGGTCTACCCGGCGGGTGAGGAACCGATCGCCGGTGCCGATTCGCATTCGCTGGCACGTGCCATCCGCGCCCGTGGCCGCAGCGAACCGGTGGTGGTCGGCAAGGCCGCCGAGCTCGCCCACGTGCTTCCCGACGTGCTGCAGGACGGTGACCTGCTGTTGATGATGGGCGCGGGCGACATCGGCGCCATTGCCCAGCAGATCGCAGTCGACGGTTTCAGCGTGGAGGGCGCGGCATGAGCGGCTTCCCATTCCCGTCGCTGCGCTGCACCGATCCGGCCGTGTTCGGCCGCGTCGCCGTGCTGCTTGGCGGCACCTCAAGCGAGCGCGAAGTCTCGCTGGATTCCGGCCGCAACGTGCTGGCGGCACTGCAGGCGCGCGGCGTCGATGCATTCGCCATCGACGGCATACCGGCGCTTGCCCAGGCGCTGGCTGACGGCAAGGTGGACCGTGTCTTCAACATCCTCCACGGCCACAATGGCGGCGGCGAGGATGGCATCGTGCAGGGCTTGATGGACGCCTTCGGCGTGCCATATACCGGCTCGGACGTGCTGGGTTCGGCGCTGAGCATGGACAAGATCCGCACCAAGCAGGTGTGGCTGTCGCTGGGCCTGCCGACTCCGCAGTACCGCGTGATCGAGGCCGATGGCGTGCGCCCGCGCATGGGCGAAGCTGCGGCCGACAGGTCGGCGACGGGCGTGCACGCCATCGCTGCCGAGCTTGGCCTGCCGGTCGTGGTCAAGCCGGCGAACGAAGGCTCCAGCGTAGGCATCAGCCGGGTGTTCGATGACGCCGGGCTGGACGATGCGGTGGCCCTGGCACAGCGCTACGACGGTCAGCTCCTGATGGAGCAGATGGTGGTCGGCGACGAGCTCACCGTGGGAATCCTCGGCGATGTCGCGTTGCCGTCCATCCGCATCGTGCCCAAGGGTGACTGGTACGACTACGACGCCAAGTATGTGGCCGAGGACACCCAGTATCTGTGCCCCGGCCTGGACGGTGACGCTGAGGAAGACATCCGCCGCATCGCGCTGGCCGCGTTCCGCGCCGCCGGATGCCGGGGCTGGGGTCGCGTGGATGTGATGCGCGATCGCGCCACCGGACGCTTCTTCCTGCTGGAAGTGAACACCGCGCCGGGCATGACCAGCCATTCGCTGGTGCCCAAGGCCGCAGGGCAGGCCGGTATCGGCTTCGAGGAACTGGTGTGGCGCGTGCTGGAGCAGACCATTGGTACGGACCTGCGGGAGGCCGGTGACGCATGAACGCGGTGCTGCGCATCTTCGTCTGGCTGTTGGCATTGTCCGTCGTGGCGCTGCCGGTGGTCGCCGTGCTCAACGGCTGGGTCGGCGCCGAGCGCTGGCCGCTGGCGAAACTGCGCGTGCATGGCGAATTCAAGCGTGTACCGGCCGAGCAGCTGCAGAAGGTACTGCTGCCCTACGCACAGGCCGGCTTCTTCGCGGTCAAGCTGCAGGACGCGCAGGACCGCATTGAAAGCCTGCCGTGGGTGGAAAGCGCTCGGGTCCGCAAGCAGTGGCCGGACGTGCTGGAAGTGACCCTGGTGGAGCACAAGCCGTTCGCGCGCTGGGGCAGCGACCGCCTGCTGTCCGAGCAGGGAAAGCTGTTCCCCACGCCGAAGAAACTGACCGACCTGAAACTGCCCGAGCTGGATGGACCGGACAGCCAGACCGAAGAAGTGGTGTCGCTGTACAACGACGCACGCGCGATGTTCGCACCCAGCGGACTGGACGTATCGCGTTTGACCATGGACGCACGCGGCAGCTGGTCGCTGCTGCTGAGCAATGGCACCGAAGTGGTGGTGGGCCGCGACGATGCGCGATCGCGCTTGCGCCGTTACGTGCGCGTGCTGCCGCAGCTGGCCAGCCAGGCCGCACCGATCGAGCGTGCCGACCTCCGATACACCAATGGCTTCACCCTGAGCTGGGGTGAGCCGCCGGCCGATGCGCCGGGCAATCCGGCAAGAAGGACGCAGGAAAGAACATGAATCGCAAGGGTGACAAATCGCTGATCGTTGGCCTGGACATCGGCACCTCCAAGGTGGTGGCGCTGGTGGGCGAGTATTCGCCCGGCAACCCGATCGAAGTGATCGGCATCGGATCGCACGAATCGCGTGGCCTGAAGCGCGGCGTGGTGGTGGACATCGAATCGACCGTGCAGTCCATCCAGCGCGCGGTGGAGGAGGCCGAGCTGATGGCCGGCTGCGAGATCCGTTCGGTGTATGCCTCCATCTCCGGCAACCACGTGCAGTGCAAGAATTCGCCCGGCATCGTGCCGATCCGCGATGGCGAAGTGACCTGGGGCGACCTGGACCGCGTGCTGGATGCTGCCAAGGCAGTGGCGATCCCGGCTGACCAGAAGATCCTGCATGCCATCCCGCGCGAATACGTACTGGACGATTCGCAGGAAGGCATCCGCAACCCCGTCGGCATGACCGGCGTGCGCCTGGAGGTGCATGCGCACCTGGTGGTGTGCGCGCAGTCGGCGGCGGCCAACATCAGCAAGTGCGTGCAGCGCTGCGGCCTGCAGGTGGACGACTTGGTGCTGTCTTCCCTGGCTTCCAGCGTGGCGGTACTGACCGCCGACGAACGCGAGCTGGGCGTGGTGCTGGTGGACATGGGCGCGGGCACCACCGACATCGCGGTGTTCGTGCAGGGCGCCATCTGCCACACCGCCTCGCTGCCGATCGCCGGCGACCACGTGACCAACGACATCGCCCACATGCTGCGCACGCCGACCCCGGAAGCGGAGCAGATCAAGGTGCGCTATGCCTGCGCGCTGGCGCAGCTGGCCACCGCGGAAGAAAGCATCCAGGTCCCCAGCGTCGGTGATCGCCCGCCGCGCCGCATGCCGCGGCATGCACTGGCGCAGGCGGTGCAGGGCCGTTACGAGGAGATCTTCGAAATGGTGCAGGCCGAACTGCGCCGCTCCGGCTTCGAGGAACTGGTGCGCGCCGGCATGGTGCTGACCGGTGGCGCTTCGAAGATGGAAGGTGTGGTCGAACTGGCCGAGGAAATGCTGCAGATGCCGGTGCGCGTGGGCATCCCGCAGCACGTCACCGGACTGGGCGAGGTGGTCGGAAATCCCGTCCACGCCACCGGCGTCGGCCTGCTGCTGATGGGCAGCCAGATCGAGCATCCGCGCCGGCCATCACTGCCGACCGGGCGCGCGGGAAGCATGTTCAAGAAGCTGAAAACCTGGTTCCGCGGCGAATTCTAGTAGAGCGGGGCTCTGCCCCGCTGGTTTCAAACCGGGCGCTGCCCGGCTGCAACACCGGAAACACGACGCAACATCGGCAACACACAACCCAAACAGCCGCAACGGCGGCATGCAGCGGAAGGCAGGACGCACTTCCAACCCATGCCAAAGGAAGCGGATACAAACGAGGACATGGACATGGCGCATTTTGAACTGATCGAAAAGATGGCACCCAATGCGGTGATCAAGGTGGTTGGCGTGGGCGGCGGCGGCGGCAATGCCGTGGCGCACATGGTCAACTCTGCGGTGGATGGCGTGGAATTCATCACCGCCAACACCGATTCGCAGGCCATCAAGAATTGTGGCGCCAAGCTGCAGCTGCAGCTGGGTACCAATGTGACCAAGGGCCTGGGCGCGGGCGCGAACCCCGAAGTGGGCCGCCAGGCTGCGCTGGAAGACCGTGAGCGCATCATGGATGCCCTGCAGGGCGCCGACATGGTGTTCATCACCGCCGGCATGGGCGGTGGCACCGGTACCGGCGCTGCGCCGGTGGTGGCACAGCTGGCCAAGGAAATGGGCATCCTGACGGTGGCCGTGGTCACCAAGCCGTTCCCGTTCGAAGGCCGTCGCCGCATGCAGGTGGCGCTGAAGGGCATCGAGGAACTGAGCCAGCACTGCGACTCGCTGATCACCATTCCGAACGAGAAGCTGATCACCGTGCTGGGCCGCAACGCCACCATGATCCAGGCCTTCCGCGCCGCCAACGACGTGCTGCAGGGCGCCGTGCAGGGCATCGCGGACCTGATCGTGCGTCCGGGCCTGATCAACGTCGATTTCGCCGACGTGCGCACCGTGATGTCCGAAATGGGCTTGGCGATGATGGGTACCGGCACCGCTCGTGGCGATGACCGCGCGCAGGCCGCCGCCGAGTCGGCGATCCAGAACCCGCTGCTGGACGATGTGAACCTGGCCGGTGCCAACGGCATCCTGGTCAACATCACCGCCGGCGCGGACTTCACCATGGCCGAGTTCGACGAGATCGGCCGCACCATCGACGGCTTCGCTTCCGAAGATGCCACCGTGGTGGTCGGTACCGTGCTGGATCCGGACATGCAGGACGAAGTGCGCGTCACCGTGGTGGCAACCGGCCTGAACCGCGTGGCCGCCGGCAAGACCCAGCGTCCTGGCGAGCGTGCGCCGATCAAGCTGGTGCGCAACGCTACCACCGGCCAGCCGGAGTTCTCGGACTTCGACAACGGCGGTGATGCGGTCTCCAAGGCCGTAGGCGGTGTGGGCCTGGGCCTGCGTCGTGCCAGCAGCGACAGCGTGGCGGCATCCCCGGCAGCGTCGGCACCGGCATCGGGCTCGAACACCGCTACCGCCGAGCTGCCGAACGATTACCTGGACATCCCGGCGTTCCTGCGCCGCCAGGCGGACTGATCGCCCGGGCCGGGGTTGTCCTCCCCGGCACCAGGCACCATGTCCAGTAATGCAGGCACCGGGCCAGGATGGGCCCGGTCGCCCTGCCGACGCCGCACCTGCTGCGGCGCGCCGGCCTCTGCCGCCAGGCACCTTCGCCGGTGCTCAGCCAGGGTAGAGCTGGTCGCGTGGTAATCTGTTGCACCCCTCTGGCAGGCCAGCACGGCTCGCCACATGCTTCCAGTCGGTTCCCCATGATCCCGCAACGTACCCTCAAGAACACGATCCGAGCCACCGGCGTCGGCCTGCATAGCGGCGACAAGGTCTACATGACCCTGCGTCCTGCACCGGTCGACCATGGCATCGTGTTCCGTCGCGTGGACCTGGATCCGGTCGTGGAAGTGCCGGCCAGGGCAGACCTGGTCACCGAGGTCACCCTGTGCACCGGGCTCACCTGCAACGACGCCAAGATCCAGACCGTCGAGCATCTGATGTCGGCGCTTGCCGGACTGGGCGTGGACAACATCATCGTCGAACTGTCCTCGGCCGAGCTGCCGATCATGGATGGTTCGTCCGGCCCGTTCGTGTTCCTGCTGCAGTCGGCGGGAATCGTTGAACAGGATGCGGCCAAGCGGTTCATCCGGGTGTTGAAGACGGTGGAAGTCACCGAGGGCGACAAGGTCGCGCGCTTCGAACCGTTTGAAGGTTACAGGCTGGGTTTCACCATCCAGTTCGACCATCCGATGATCCCGGCCAGGCAGTCGCGGCAGGAAATCGAATTCTCCACGGCGGCCTACACCCGGGAAATCTCCCGCGCCCGCACCTTCGGCTTCATGCGCGACCTGGAATACATGCGTGAGCGCAACCTGGGTCTGGGCGGCTCGATGGACAACGCGATCGTGCTGGACGAGTTCCGCGTGCTCAACGAAGACGGTCTGCGGTACGCCGACGAGTTCGTGCGCCACAAGATCCTTGACGCGATCGGCGACCTGTACCTGGCCGGTGGGCAGGTGCTGGGCGCCTATGAAGGCTTCAAGTCCGGGCACGCACTGAACAACAAGCTGGTGCGCGCGCTGCTGGCCGACGCCAGTGCCTGGGAGTGGGCGAGCTATGAGTCGCCGAGCGCAGCTGAACCGGTGGCCTACGGCGCCCCGGCTTACGCCTGAGGCCCTGCCGAGCCGTCGGCTGACCACGCCGTCACCCATGAAATGAAGACCTTCACGCCGCCGCTGGGCGGCGTTTTCGTTCTCACGGCGATGAACCCGTGCCGGCAAAAGCCTGAACTTAACATTTAAATAACAAACTTCTAACGACTGGGCGCGCCATGGCCGTTAGGATGCCCCACGGTCCTCGCAAAAGCTTCACGCCATTTCCACGTGGCGTTGGCCTGCGGGGAGCAGGGCGGGACGCCCTGCCGTCATCAGGACCTGGAGGGTTTGGTGTCCTGGAGGCAAGCCAAGGCGTCGCGTAGCCCTTTGTGCGTGGCGGCTGAAACTGCGTGGGGTCCGTTCCGGTTGTCGAGCGCTGGGGAGCGTGGCGGAGCGGGAGACGCAGTCTTGATGGTCACCTTGGTGGCCTTCAGCCCGATGGACCGGGCCGCGTCGATCAACTGTGCCTCGGCAAGCCGCACCCTGGCGTGCCACACAGGAGATTCGACGAGAAAAACGAGGTGTTCGTCGTTCACATTGGCCAGCCGGCAACGGCTGCGCAGGGTGGGCGGCAGATGGGGGCGCAACTGCCGGTCCAGCGAGTCGAGCCACAAGGCGCGGCGCAACGGATTTCCGGATTTGTCCGCCATGACCGCATCAAGCGCCGGTTTCGGCGCGGAGGCGGGACGGACGCTGGATTTCGGCTCAGACATGAAAACTCACTGATGGCATTCAAAAAGATCGTAATCAAAACGCGTGAAGGAAAGGCCAAGACCCCCTTGGCGCGTTTGCGTTTCTACTTCGAGGACCGCCCCCGCGCCCTGCTGGGCAGCGTGCTGGGCGTCGGCTGCATTATCGGCCTTGCCGGCGGAATGGGCGCCAACGCGTTCGGCGATTCCCGCCTGCAGGCGAAGGTGGAGCAGCAGGAGCGCGAGCTGGCACAGGTCCGCCTGCAGTCGCAGACCGAGGTCAACGCGCTGGCCGCCCGCCTGGGTGAGCTGCAGGCACAGGCCACCCGCCTGAATGCGCTGGGCGAACGCCTGACGCAGATGGGCAAGCTGGAAGACGGCGAATTCGACTTCCAGGAAACGCCCGGCCTGGGTGATGGCGATGCCAGCGGCCCGATCGTGGACATCCCGGTCAACGACGTCAACGCCGACTTACAGGTGCTGGAGCAGCGGTTCGCTGCTTCAGGCCGCCAGTTGTCGGTGATGGAATCGCTGATGTTCGACCACCAGTTGCAGCTCAACGCCGTGCCCTCGCGCATGCCGATCCGCAACAGCTACGTGACGTCCGGCTTCGGCGGCCGCGCCGATCCGTTCGGCCGCGGTGTCGGCAACCACAAGGGCATCGACTTCCATGCCAGGGTGGGCGACCCGGTGATGTCGGTGGCCGATGGCGTGGTCAGCTTCTCCGGCGTCAAGGGCGGCTACGGCAACGTGGTGGATGTCGACCATGGCAACGGCTACGTGACGCGCTACGCCCATAATTCCCGCCTGGTGGTGAAGGTCGGCGATCTCGTCCGCGCCGGCCAGCAGGTGGCGCGCGCCGGTTCCACCGGCCGTTCCACCGGTGCCCACGTGCATTTCGAGGTGTGGGAGAACGGTCGCGTGGTCAATCCGCGCAAGTTCCTCGGCGACGGTGGCAATACGCCGGTCGGTCGCGTCTCGCGCGGCTGACCCTGCGTCCCCTGGCATACCGCCAGATGCCGAAAGGGGCCGACCGGGGTGCTTGAAACCCCGGCCTGCCATCCCAAGCTACAATGGGTGATGCCATCGACGGGGCGCTGAGCGCCCCGTTCTGTTTGCGGCGGACGGATTCCAGCTGGAGCCGTGCGGCGTTCACCTGACAAACCGGTTCCTTCAATGATCAACAGCCTGCTTACCCGCGTTTTCGGCAGTCGTAACGAACGACAGCTGCGCCAGCTCGACCGCATCGTCGCCAGGATCAATGCGCTGGAGCCGGAGATGGAGAAGCTCAGTGACGAGCAGCTCCAGGGCAAAACGCCGGAGTTCAAGCAGCGCATCGCCGATGGCGAGACCCTGGACAAGGTGCTGCCGGAAGCGTTCGCGGTCTGCCGCGAGGCCAGCCGCCGCGTGCTTGGCATGCGCCATTACGACGTGCAGCTGATCGGCGGCATGGTGCTGCACCTGGGCAAGATCGCCGAGATGCGCACCGGCGAAGGCAAGACCCTGGTGGCCACCCTGCCGGTGTACCTCAACGCGCTGGAAGGCAAGGGCGTGCACGTGGTCACCGTGAACGACTACCTGGCCCGCCGCGACTCCGCGCAGATGGGCAAGCTGTACAACTGGCTCGGCCTGAGCGTCGGCGTGGTCTATCCGGGCATGCCGCATGGCGACAAGCGCGAGGCGTATGGCAGCGACATCACCTACGGTACCAACAACGAATTCGGCTTCGATTACCTGCGCGACAACATGGCGCTGTCCAAGGCCGACCGTTACCAGCGGGGCCTGCATTACGCCATCGTCGATGAAGTCGACTCGATCCTGATCGATGAAGCGCGTACTCCGCTGATCATCTCCGGTCCGGCCGACGATTCCCCGGAGCTGTACATCCGCGTCAACCGGGTCGTGCCGAACCTGGTCAAGCAGGAGAGCGAAGAAGCCGAGGGCGACTTCTGGGTCGATGAAAAGGGCAAGCAGGTGCACCTGTCCGAAGCCGGCATGGAACACGCCGAGCGCCTGCTGCAGGAGGCCGGCATCCTCGATGGCGATTCGGAGGGTCTGTATGCCCCGCAGAACCTCACCGTCGTGCATCACCTCAATGCCGCGCTGCGCGCGCACGCCATCTACCAGCGCGACGTGGACTACATCGTGCGCGATGGCGAAGTGGTGATCGTCGATGAGTTCACCGGCCGTACCCTGGCCGGCCGACGCTGGTCCGATGGCCTCCACCAGGCGGTGGAAGCGAAGGAAGGCGTGCCGGTGCAGCGCGAGAACCAGACGCTGGCCAGCATCACCTTCCAGAATCTGTTCCGCATGTACAAGAAGCTGTCCGGCATGACCGGTACGGCCGATACCGAAGCGTTCGAATTCCAGAGCATCTACGGCCTGGAAGTGGTGGTGATCCCCACCAACCGCCCGACCATCCGCAAGGATTCCCCGGACCAGGTGTTCCTCAACCGCCAGGGCAAGTTCAACGCGGTGCTGGCCGACATCCAGGACTGCAACAAGCGCGGCCAGCCGGTGCTGGTGGGCACAACCTCCATCGAGACCTCGGAGATGCTGTCCGAGCACCTGCGCAAGGCGGGCGTGCACCATGAAGTGCTCAACGCCAAGCAGCACGACCGCGAAGCGACCATCGTCGCCAATGCCGGTCGTCCGGGTGCGGTGACCATCGCCACCAACATGGCCGGCCGCGGTACCGACATCGTGCTCGGCGGTTCGCTGGAAACCGAACTGCATGCGCTGGGCGAAGAGGCTACCGACGCGCAGAAGGCCGCGGTCCGTGCCGAATGGCAGCCGCGCCATGACGCGGTCAAGGCCGCAGGCGGACTGCACATCATCGGTACCGAGCGCCATGAGTCGCGCCGTATCGACAACCAGCTGCGCGGCCGTTCCGGACGCCAGGGCGATCCGGGCTCGTCCCGTTTCTACCTGTCGCTGGAAGACAACCTGATGCGCATCTTCGCCTCGGACTGGGTGCAGAAGGCCATGCGCATGATGGGCATGAAGGAAGACGACGTCATCGAGGATCGACTGGTCAGCCGCCAGATCGAGAAGGCGCAGCGAAAGGTGGAAGCGCACAACTTCGACATCCGCAAGAACCTGCTGGACTTCGACGACGTCAACAACGACCAGCGCAAGGTCATCTACGCCCAGCGCGATGAACTGCTGGACGCCGATTCGGTGAAGGACAACGTCGATGGCATCCGCGACGACGTGATCTTCGACATCGTTGCCCGTTTCGTGCCGCCGAATTCCATCGACGAACAGTGGGACCTGCCGGGCCTGGAAGCGACGCTGCAGTCCGATTTCGGCCTGGACATGTCGCTGTCCGAACTGGTGAAGGCGCATGAGGAACTGGACGCCGAAGGCATCGTGGAGAAGGTGCAGGAACGCGTGAACCAGCACTTCGCCGAGAAGGAAGCCGGTGTGGGCCAGGACACCATGCGCGCGCTGGAAAAGCACGTCATGCTGACCGTGCTGGACCAGAGCTGGAAGGAACACCTGGCGCGCATGGATTACCTGCGGCAGGGCATCTACCTGCGCGGTTATGCGCAGAAGCAGCCGAAGCAGGAATACAAGAAAGAAGCCTTCGAGCTTTTCTCGGACATGCTGGAGGACGTCAAGCGCGAGGTGGTGACCCTGCTGGCACGCGTGCGCATCCGCAGCGACGAGGAAGTGGCGGCGCTGGAAGCGGCCGAACGCCAGCAGGCCGAGGCGCGCCTGCTGCAGTCGCAGTTCCAGCACCAGGATGCCGGTGGCTACGGTGCCGACGAGGAAGCTGCGCAGGTACAGGCCGCGCAGCAGGGCGGCGTTGCGCAGGTGTACCGCGATGACCCGAAGATCGGCCGCAACGATCCCTGCCCCTGCGGCAGCGGCAAGAAGTACAAGCACTGCCACGGTCAGCTGAACTGATCGCGGCAGGCTGGTGCATGGGTAGGTGACAGCGGGTGACGACCCTGGCGTCGTCACCGCTGCCGTGGTGGGTGGCGACCGTGGGTCGTCACGATCTTCCGCCCAAGGGCATACCCGCGCGCCGGTCCCGTCGCGTTATGCTGCATCCCATGCCTCCCCCGAAACGGTCCATTCACGTCGTCGCCGGCGTCATCACCGACGCCCGCGGTCGCGTCCTGCTCAATCGCCGTACCGAGAATCGCGACATGGCCGGCCTGTGGGAATTCCCGGGCGGCAAGCGCGAAGCCGGCGAGACGTCCGAACAGGCCCTCGCGCGCGAGCTGAACGAGGAACTGGGTATCGAGGTCGAGATCGGCGACTGGATCATGGACGTGCCGCAGCTGTATCCGGACAAGCGCCTGCGGCTTGAAGTGCGGCATGTCCGCAGCTGGAAAGGCACGCCCCGCGGGCGCGAGGGACAGGCCATCGCCTGGGTGGCGCCGGACAAGCTGGGCCGCTATTCGATGCCTCCGGCGGACCTGCCGGTGGTGGCCGCGCTGCGGCAGACGGACCGTTACCTGATCACGCCGGCCGCGGCGGAAGACGATGCCGGAATCCAGCACTGGCAGGAGCAGCTGCACCGGGCAGTGGCCGATGGCCAGCTGCGCATCCAGCTGCGTCTGCCTGCCGGTCACCCGCGACGCACGGAGCTGCTGGAAACCGTGGTGCGGTCCCAGCGCCGGCCGGTGCAGTGGCTGCTCAACCGCGATATCGAACTGGCGCGCGCATTGAACGTGGGCGTGCATCTGGCGGCGGACCAGCTGCATACGCTCAGCGAGCGCCCGCTGCCCGAGGGGCAACTGGTCGCGGCGTCCTGCCACGACCTCGCACAGTTGCAGGCGGCACAGCGGCTGGGGTGCGATTTCGTGGTGCTGGGACCGGTGAAGACGACGGCCAGCCATCCCGATGCTCCGCCGATGGGCTGGGATGCTTTCGAACACCTGCGCACGCAGGTTGCCTTGCCGATCTATGCCTTGGGTGGCATGGGCGTGGACGACATCGCGACCGCGCGTCGCCATGGTGCGCAGGGCATCGCCGCCATCCGCGGACTGTGGCCGGCGGGATGACCCCGGCTGATGAGCAGAGCCTGACCATGTAGTGCCGGCCGCCGGCCGGCAACCGCAATCAATGGCAACCGGGCAGGGCCCGGCCCCTACAGGGTGATCCAGAAGCATCCATGCTGCCGGCGCAGGCCCACCACGCTGCGGGATGGTGTTGCGGTGCCCGGCAGCACCTGTTCCAGCCGCAAGGCTACCGGGCGCAGGCGGCTTGGCTCGCTACCGTCGTCGATGGTAGCTGGCGTTCCGGGGCTTTCTACTGGGTATGCGGTTGGCTGTTCCGGTTGCGGATAGACCGGCGCGATATCCACCAGCGGGCGTCGCGCGATGGATTCCAGCTTCCCGAGCACCCGGTTCGCGCCGGCATCGGAAACCGCTCCCCACAGGTACAGCGAAGACAGCCGGTTGACGTCGTTGGCGGCCACCGCGCTGCGCAGCGCACCCACCAGTTCGCTGAGTCGGCGCGGGCAGCGCGCACCCAGTGTGTCGCGGTCCAGCGTGCTGCCCGATGAGGCGGCCGTCGGTGCCGGCATGCGCGAATGCGCACCGAGCATTTCGCATGGCCGGTCGGTATAGACGCTTTGCCCGTCGGCGTCGGTGCAGCGGTTCAGGCGCTGTCCCTGCGCGTGCACGAGCGTGGGCAGGCAGGCCAGCAGCAGGGCGGCAAGCACGGGAAACAACAGATCGGATCTCATGCCTGCAGGGTAGCGTGCAGGCCGATGCAGGAGGAATGAATGCCTGCTCAGCCGCGCAGCAGTTTCAGTACCGCAGTGGTCGGCTTGGCCAGGTTCAACGTGTAGAAGTGCAGGCCCGGTGCGCCGCCTTCGACCAGGCGCTGGCACAGCTTGGCCACCACTTCGGCACCGAAGGCGCGCACCGATTCGGCGTCGTCACCGTAGGCCTGCATTTTGCGGCTGATCCAGCGCGGGATTTCCGCGCCGCACTGTTCGGAGAAACGGCGCAGCTGGCTGAAGTTGGAGATCGGCATGATGCCCGGGGTGATCGGCACCTGCACGCCGAGCCGCTGCACTTCATCGACGAAGTGGAAGTAGGCGTCGGCGTTGTAGAAGTACTGGGTGATGGCCGCATCGGCACCGGCGTCGATCTTGGCCTTGAAGTGCTTCAGGTCGAGCAGTGCGTCCTGCGCCTGCGGATGGGTTTCGGGATACGCGCCCACTTCGATGCGGAAGGCGTCGCCGTGTTCGGCGCGGATGAACGCAATCAGTTCGGAGGCGTAGCGCATGTCGCCGGGGAAGCCCATGCCCGACGGCAGGTCTCCGCGCAAGGCGACGATGCGCTGGCAGCCGATGGCGCGGTACAGCTTGAGCAGCTCGCGGATCTCCTGGCGGGTGCCGCCCACACAGGACAGGTGCGGTGCTGCATCGAAGCCGTGGTGCTGGTTGAGATGGCGCACGGTCTCGGAGGTGTAGCTGAGGGTCGAGCCACCGGCGCCGAAGGTACAGGACACGTACTCCGGGGCATACGCCTTCAGCTTGGCCGCGGCACGGTCCAGCTGAGTGCGCTGTTCGTCGGTCTTGGGCGGATAGAACTCGAAGCTGATGGCGGTCATGGCACGGGCGGCGGCGGCGGGTCCGGATCAGTATATCTCTTCATCGGGATGGATGTGCAATTGGCGTGTGGGGTCTGGTCGTCCCGTGCCGGCGACCGTTCGCACCGCCGCTGGGCCGTTGCTCCGTAATTGCAACGGGGGCACCGGGAGCGAAGTCAAGCTGGTCCCAATCCCGGCATCACCCACCCGATGAAGGAGCAGACGATGAAGATCTTCCACGCACTCCAGTACGCGATGAAGGCCTTGGCCAGGCTGGCAATGGTCGGCATGGCGATGGCCGTGCTTGGCTCAGGCCCGGCCCATGCCGCCGCCGTCGACAAGGCCGCCGCTCCAGGCGCAGTGCAGGTCGAGGTGGTCGGCAAGGGCCGTCCCTTGCTGATGATTCCCGGTCTTAACAGCAGTGCGGAGGTCTGGCGTGAGACCTGCCTGGCCCTGAAGGGCGTGCAGTGCCATCTGGTGCAGTTGCCGGGCTTTGCCGGTGCGGCGGCTGCCGATCCGCGCCCGGCGGACTTCCTGCCGGCAATGCGCGACGAACTGCTGGGCTATCTGCAGGCGCATCACCTGTCGAAGGTTGCCGTGATCGGCCACAGCCTGGGCGGCGTACTAGCGATGCAGCTGGCACTGAAGGCACCCGATGCCGTCGGTCCACTGGTGATTGTGGATTCGCTGCCGTTCTATGCGGCGGTGATGAACCCGCAGGCCACCGCGCAGAATGTGAGGATGATGGCCGGGCAGCTGCGCGACGGCATGCTGGCGGCCGATGAGGCCAGCTTCAATGCACGCAACGACGCGACCGCCAAGGCCCTGACCCGCAGCGCGCAGCATCTGCCGGAGCTCCAGCGTTGGGGGCGCGACAGTGATCGCACGAGCATGGCCGATGCGATGTACTCCATGCTGGTGCGCGACCTGCGTGATGACATCGCCGGCATCCACACGCCGGTGCTGGTGCTGGGCAGCTGGGCCGCTTACCAGTCGATGGGTGGTACGGAAGCCAGTACCCGTGCGCAGTTCCAGGCGCAGTACGCGAAGCTGCCGGGTGTGCAGATCGAGATGAGCGCGCAGGGCTACCACTTCCTGATGTGGGATGATCCGCGCTGGCTGCAGGCGCAGGTGCGCCGCTTCCTCGCCACGCATTCCTGATCGTTGCATGCCCTTCCTTCCACCGCTGAGGCTGCCTTTGGACGCAACCACGCCATCCCGCCGCTTCTGGACCCTCAACGCGCTGGCGTGGGCTGGCTATGCTGCGTACAGCCTGTGGCTGGGGGTGCGTATCGGCGGCGGCACGCTGTTCAGCGGCGTGGTGTTGATTTCCATCAGCATTGCCGTGTCCCTGTGGTTGTGCAGCGGCGCACTGCGTTCGGTCGCGCTGCGGCAGCGCTGGTGGGATGGCAGTCTGGGCAGCCTGATGCTGAAGCTGGCAGCTGGCGTGGTGGTCGGCGCCAGCATTGCACAGGGGCTGACGGCGGCCTTGCTGCTGCCAGCACTGACCCTGGGCTGGGTGCAGTTGCCCGGTGGACATGCCGATTACCAGCTGTCGTCGGTCGTGCTGTACTGGATGAACACCGCCCTGTTCCTGTTGATGTGGACGGGCCTGTGGGCGGGCCTGCATGGCCTGCGCCGCGCGCGCCACAGCGAGCTGGCGCGGTTGCGCGTGGAGGCCGAGCGCAGCGCCCTGGAGCGCGATGCGTTGCGTGCGCGGCTGAATCCACACTTCATGTTCAACGCATTGAACAACCTGCGCGCGCTGATCCTGGAGGACCCCGAGCGTGCCCGCGACATGGTCACCCGCCTGTCGCGCACGCTGCGCCACGCATTGGCCCACAACCGCAGCGAGCAGGTGACCCTGGCCGAGGAACTGGCGGTGGTCGATGACTATCTGGCCATCGAGGCGATCCACTTCGAACAGCGTCTGCAGGTGCGGCGGGAGATCGCCGCTGAAGCTGCGCACGCACATCTGCCAGCGATGGCGCTGCAACTGCTCGTTGAGAACGCGATCAAACATGGTATTGCCAGCCGCGCGGGCGGTGGCGAGGTACATATCCGCGCCACGCTGGAGGGCGACCTGCTGCGCCTGCATGTGGACAACCCGCTCGGCACCGGCGGTGAACCTGCGCACGGGCATGGTGTGGGGCTGGCCTACCTGCGCGCGCAGCTTGGCACGCGAGGCCGGTTCGCTCTGCAACCGGTGGGTGACCGCATGCAGGCTCTGCTGGAAATTCCACAATGAGTACCGTGCTGCGTGTGCTGATTGTCGATGATGCGCGGCTGGCACGGCAGGAGCTGCGTACGCTGCTGTCGTCGCTGCCATGGGTGCGGTGCGTGGGCGAGGCCGACGACGTGCCGGCCGCGCGCGAGGCCATCGCCACGCTGGCACCGGACCTGGTGCTGCTGGACGTGCAGATGCCCTCCGGCAGCGGCTTTGATGTGCTGGACGGCTTGGAAAGGGTGCCGGCGGTGGTGTTCGTCACTGCCTATGACACCTACGCAGTACGCGCATTCCAGGCCAACGCGCTGGACTACCTGGTGAAGCCGGTGGAAGCTCCGCGCCTGCTGGAGGCGCTGGAGCGTGCACGCCAGCATGCGGAGCTGAATACTGACGCTCCAGGCGGTCACAGCACATTGGGCGCGCAGGACCAGGTGTTCGTACGCGAAGGCGAGCGCTGCTGGTTCGTGGCCGTTGCCGAGATCCGCCGGTTGGTGGTGGACGGGAACTACACTCGGCTGTGGTTCCGCGACCAGAACGCGTTGCTGGCCCGAAGCCTGAGCGCGCTGGAAGCACGCTTGCCGCCCGATCTTTTCTTCCGTGCCAACCGCAACACGCTGGTCAACCTGCGGCGCATCCGTGCGGTCACGCCGAGCATCGGCGATGGTTACGATCTGGCGCTGGATGATGGCAGTGAAGTGGAGGTGTCGCGGCGACAGGCACGGGAGCTGCGCGAGCGGATGGCGCTGTAGGCGGCACCACACGGTTGTCGATCATCCCGGCATCGGCAAGCCGCGCAGGATTGCGCGCACGCCAAGGGCGTGGTGTTCGATCCGCAGCAGCAGGCCATGGTGATCGCACAGGCGACGCATGATCTCCAGGCCGAGACCGTTTCCCAGGCTGTCTTCGCCTTTTTCAAATGGGCGTGGATCGGGCCAGTGGCCAAGGGATGCGTCGCTGCCGGTGCTGTTGTACACCGACAGGTCTCCTGCTTCCATGCTGATGCGCACATGTCCCAGCGGTGTATGGGCGAAGGCATTGCCGATCAGATTGGCCAGCACCACGCGCAGCGCCGGTTCCGGCGCGCAGAGCGCCGCATCGTCGGTCAACGTCATCTGTACCTCCACCGGCCGTGCGCCAAGCAGGGGTGCCTGCTCAACAATGACCCGCTCCAGCAGCGGCACCAGACGCACCTGCGTGGCGGGTGCCGCCTCGTCCTCGCGAGCCAGGGCCAGCAGTGCCGCTACCGCCTGCTGCAGCTGCAGCGCCGACAGGCGGATATGCTGCAGGTGCTGCTGCCCGCGCTCGGACAACCCGGGTTCGCGCAGCAACTGGCCAGCAGCGCTGGAAATCACCGCCAACGGTGTGCGCAGTTCGTGGCTGGCATCGCGGGTGAAGGCGTGTTCGCGGGCAACAAAGGCGGCCACCCGGGCGGACAGCCGGTCCACGGCACGCGCCAGCACACCGATCTCGTCATCGTCGAAGTGAGCAGCCAGGGCGGTGTCTTCCCGTGGCAGCAGTGGCAACGCCTCCACGTGCGCCACGAGCGAGTACAGAGGGCGCGTGCCACGGCGCGCAAGCCACACGCCCAGCAGGATCGCCAGCAGCACCATCACCAATGCGGTGCCGGCCAGCAGGGCCACTACTTCATCGCGGATCGGGCGCACCGCCAGTTGAGAGCTGACCTCGGCGATCAGCCAGGCAGGCCGTGACGGCGGTGGCGGATCCATGCGTCGCACGTGGTAGTGCCGGCCCTCGTTGCCGCTGAATTCAGAACGCCACGGCTCCTGGGTGAATGCGGTCTGCAGATCGCTTGGGAACGCGCTCGTGTCCTGATACAGGCGGATGGCCGCATCACCCGGCTCGCGCCAGCGTCCCGTAGCTGCATGGACGGCGAGCTGCGCCGTCGCTTCACGGGCCAGCTGTGCATTGAAAACGCTGTCTTCCACGGCGTACATGAAGACCAGCGAATACAGCCCAAACACCGCAGCAATGAGCAGGGTGAAGGACGTAAACGCGACGACCAGGCGGCGGCGCAGGCGCTGGATCGGCCGCCGCTTCATGGCGAAGCTTCCAGCCGGAAGCCGACGCCGTGCACGGTGCGCAGCATCTCACCTTCGAATGGCCGGTCCAGTACCTGGCGCAGCAGATACAGATGCGAGCGCAGCGGATCGGAGGGGGGCGCTTCATCTCCCCACAGGCGTTGCACCAGTTCGCTGCGGGTGACGGTGCGCGGCCAGGCTTCGGCCAGTGCCAGCAGAATGCGCTGTGGAACCTGCTGCAGCTCCAGCGCCGTGCCCGCGCGCCAGGCCTGGCCACTGCGCCGGTCGATGCTCAACGCACCGATCTGCAGCAGGTTCGGTTGGCCCACGCGATGGCGCCGGGCGAGGGCAAGGCAACGGGCCAGCAGCTCTGCGTCGTCGAACGGCTTGACCAGGTAGTCGTCCACGCCGGCAGCGAACCCCTGCAGCTTGTCGTCGATCGCATCGCGTGCAGTCAGCATCAACACCGGCACATGGCGGTCGCTGCATTCACGCAACCGCCGGCACAAGGTGATGCCGTCGATGCCTGGCAGTCCCACATCGAGCAGCAGCACGTCCGGTGGTGTTGCCAGTGCCAGCCGCAGGCCGACCTGGCCGTCGGCGGCGAAGTCGACCTGATGGCCCTGGGCCTGCAACAGGTCGACGATGGCCGAGGCCAGCGGCAGGTTGTCTTCGATCAACAGCAGGCGCAGGCGCTCGGCGTCCATGATCAGGGCTGCATGCGGGCCAGGAGAGCCTTAGCTTCGTCCAGCTGCGGCTGTTTTTCCAGCAGTGCCAGCAACTGCTCGCGTGCCTGGGTCGTCCTGCCAAGGCGCCAGTGCGCATCGGCGATGGCCACGTCCAGTCGCGGTTCCTGCATGTGCGGGCGCGCCAGCTGCATGATGGCCAGTGCATCGGATACCTGTGTGCCGTCGGCTGCACCCTGCAGCTGCACGTACCCCAGCATACCGATCAGCTCCACATGGAAATCGGTGCTGCGTTCTGCCAGCTGCCGCGCTGCGCTGTCATCGCGCCGCTGCAGGTGCTGCTCGACCAGGGCCATGCTGCGTTCGTCACGCCAGGGCTCGCGCGCTGCTGGAGTGCGACCACTGGCACGCACGAAGGCATCGGCGAGGGCCGCGGTCGAGAATGGGTTCTGCCCGGTCAGCAGCCGGCCATCGACCACCACCTTCGGCATCATCAGCGGTGCCTCTTGCCAGTGCGCCCCCAGTTCGCGCATGCGCGGCTCCAGCTGGAAGCTGAACTCCTTCGCCCAGCGCTTGCCGAACTGGGTTTCCTCTTCCTCGGTGAAACCGGTCATCGCCCGGCCCTGCACAAGCGGTCGTCCATTGCCCAGGCGTACCTCCGCCAATGCGGCGGGGCCGTGGCAGACGGCCGCAACGACGCCGCCCTGTTCCCAGATGCTGGCGATGGTCTTCTGCAGGGCGATATCGCTTGGCAGGTCGAACATCGCGCCCTTGCCGCCGATCACCAGCACGCCCTGGTAGTCGGCGGCACGAAGCTGTTCTGTGGGAAGCGTGGCAGCCAGCTTGGCAACGGCCTGTTGATCGGCAAGCAGCGCGGCATTGAATGCTTCGCCGGGGTTGTACTTGTCTGCTTCCACGGCGCCGCCGCGGGGGCTTGCCACGTCGATGGCAAAGCCGTTGCGCTTGAGGATCAACCAGGCTTGGGCGAACTCGTCCATCTCGAAACCTGGACGGCTCTTGCCCTGGTCGCGGCCCTCGCTGCTGACCACCAGCAGCACGCGCGGCGGCTCCGGGGGAGCGGGGGCCGCAACAACGGCCAATGGCAGCAGGACCAGCGCCAGCACGTGGCTCGGGTTGAATCGGAACATGCTCGTCTCTCCTTGGGTGTGCGGCGCAGTCTGCGCGACAGATGTGAAGCAGACTTCAAGCACGCCGGCGGTTAATCTGAGTCCCTGTTCCCGCATCACATCACCATGTCCATCGTCCTCACCGATTTCGCCCGTCCCCGCCTGTTCCCGCGCGTGCCGCGCGGCAACACCATCCAGGACTGCAGCGCCGAGCAGTTCGAGGCGCATCTCAACGCGCATCCGCCGTTGAAGGTGCTCGATGGCTATGCACCGTTCTGCAAGCTGTTCGTGTACGAGAACTGGACCAGCACGCGCTGCCTGACGGTGCCGATCACCGAGGCCAACCGGCACCAGCTGCGCAGCGGCTACGAAGCGCGCAACCGCGAGGAGCTGCCGGTACTGGTGCGCTGGCTCGAGGGTGTGGAACCGCCGGTGGCACAGTACCTGGTGGTGATCCTGTACAGCGCCGGGCAACTGGCCAGGGAAGGGTCGCCGATCGAAGCAGAATGGGGCATCGTCGGCTGCATCTACACCGCCGAGCCGGAAGAAGTGCCGATGGCACCCATCACCATGATGCGCAATGCGCTGGGTGTGGAGGAGGGGGGCTCCGGCGTGCCGCTGGATCGCGATGCCTACGCACGGTCCGTGGAGTTCTGGCAGAACAACGCCAACTGGCGGCCGTGATGCTTTCGTAGTGCCGGGCCCTGCCCGGCCCCCCCGGCAAGGATAAGAGGTGGTTGTGGCGGGCGGGGGC
>JAEZCF010000161.1 GCA_023430045.1 Pseudomonadota bacterium
CGCTTCTACCGACAGTCAAGAGCGTGACGACCAACGGTCGTCACCCACCATGTCCCCTGGCCGCACCGCCACGACCCCTGGTCTCCCCAGCACCGCCTCTGGTTTTCTCCATCAGGACTCCTGTCTGCCCCCATTACGGCGACGGGTTGTCACCCACCGTGATGGGTGCCCGGTACAATCGGTGTCCTGAATTTCCTGAACCACGGAGCATCCCATGAGTCGCCAGATCATCAACACCGAAAAGGCCCCGGCCGCCATCGGCCCCTATTCGCAGGCCGTGCGCGCCGGCAACACGGTGTACTTCTCCGGGCAGATTCCGCTTGATCCGGCCACCGGCGACATCGTTGGCACCGGCGACGTCGAAGCCCAGGCGCGTCGCGCCTTCGACAACCTCAAGGCCGTGGCTGAAGAAGCCGGTGGTTCGCTGGACCAGATCGTACGCCTGGGCCTGTACCTGACCGACCTGGCCGAGTTCGCCAAGGTCAACGCCGTCATGCAGGACTATTTCAAGGCGCCGTTCCCGGCCCGTTCCACCATCGAAGTGTCGGGCCTGCCGAAGGGCGCGGCCTTCGAGGTCGATGCGGTGATGGTCATCGGCTGAGACCGGAGTGGCACGCAGGGCGGTAGCGACTCCGGCACTGGCTCCAGCAGGTGAAGCATCGCTGGCGATGCTCGCCGGGGTCGGGCCGGCGGTTGCCGGCAAGCTGCAGGCACGGGGCCTGGC
The DNA here is from genome assembly GCA_023430045.1 of Pseudomonadota bacterium. Lineage (GTDB taxonomy): Bacteria > Pseudomonadota > Gammaproteobacteria > Xanthomonadales > Xanthomonadaceae > Stenotrophomonas. The sequence continues at coordinate 725 of JAEZCF010000161.1, forward strand.
GACCCTGCAGGACCTGTGGCTGCACCTGCCCCTGCGTTACGAAGACCGCACGAAGCTGACCCTCATCGAGGACCTGCGCAGCGGCGTGCCGGCGCAGGTGGAAGGTCGCGTGGTGGCGGTGGAACGTGGCATGCGCTACCGGCCCATGCTCAAGGTCGCCATCGAAGACGAAGGGCGTGGCACGCTGGTGCTGCGCTTCTTCCATTTCCGCCAGCAGCAGGTGGGACAGTTCGCGGTGGGCAACCGGCTGCGCTGCTTCGGCACGCCCCGGCCAGGCCAGCTTGGCCTGGAGATCGTGCATCCCAGCTACCAGGTGCTCGGCCGGAATGAAGAAGCCGCGCTCGGCGACTGCCTGGACCCCGTGTACCCCGCCGTCGAGGGCGTCGGGCCGGCAACGCTGCGCAAGCTGATCGTCCAGGCGCTGGACCGGCTGCCGGAGGAATCCACGCTGGAACTGCTGCCGCCAGGCTGGCTCGATGGGCTGGCGTTGCCGCCGTTGCGAAGCGCGCTGCTGACCGTGCATCGTCCGCCCCCTGATGCGGATCTTTCCGCGCTCGCCAACGGTATCCATCCTGCGCAGCGCCGGCTGGCGCTGGAAGAACTGCTGGCCCATCACCTGAGCCTGCGCCGGCAGCGCATCGCACTGCAGGCGCAGCATGCGCCGCCGCTGGCAGGCCGCGGACGACTGGCGAACGCGTTGCTCAGGCAGTTGCCATTTGCGCTGACCGGCGCGCAGCAGCGCGTGTTCAAGCAGATCCGCGACGATCTCGCGCGGCCAAGCCCGATGCTGCGGCTGGTGCAGGGCGATGTGGGTTCCGGCAAGACCGTGGTAGCGGCGCTGGCCGCCATGCTCGCGGTGGAACAAGGCAAGCAGGTGGCGCTTGCGGCACCGACCGAGCTGCTGGCAGAGCAGCATCTGAACAACCTGCGCGCCTGGCTGGAACCTCTGGGCGTGCAGGTGGCATGGCTGGCGGGAAAGGTCACCGGCAAGGCCCGCGCCAGGGTGCTGGAACAGGTGGCCAGCGGACAGGCGCAGGTGGTCGTCGGCACCCACGCGCTGATGCAGGAGTCGGTGCTTTTCCACGACCTTGCGCTGGCCATCGTCGATGAGCAGCACCGTTTCGGCGTGCACCAGCGCCTTGCGCTGCGCGACAAGGGCGCAGGCGGCAACAGCGTTCCGCACCAGCTGGTGATGACGGCCACGCCTATCCCACGCACGTTGGCGATGTCCGAATACGCGGACCTGGATGTATCGGCGATCGATGAGCTGCCTCCCGGGCGCACGCCGGTGCAGACCGTGGCGCTCAACGCCGATCGCCGCCCCGAACTCATCGAGCGCATCGCGCTGGCATGCAGCGAGGGGCGCCAGGTGTACTGGGTGTGCACGCTGATCGAAGAGAGCGAGGAACTGGACGCCACCCCGGCGCAGGCGACGTTCGAATCGTTGCAGGCGCTGTTGCCGGGCGTGCGCGTGGGGCTGGTGCACGGACGGCTGAAGGCGGCCGAGAAACTGGCCACGATGGTGGCCTTCAAGGCCGGGCAGATCGATCTGCTGGTGGCCACCACCGTGATCGAAGTCGGCGTGGATGTGCCGAATGCTTCGCTGATGGTGATCGAGAATGCCGAGCGCCTGGGCCTGGCGCAGCTGCACCAGCTGCGTGGGCGGGTGGGACGGGGCAGCGCGGTGTCGCGGTGCATGCTGCTGTACCAGGCGCCGCTGTCGAGCATGGCACGCGAGCGCCTGCAGACCATGCGCGAGACCAATGACGGGTTCCTGATCGCCGAGAAGGATCTGGAGCTGCGTGGCCCGGGCGAGCTGCTGGGAACACGGCAGACCGGACTGGCCGGCTTCCGCATTGCCGATCTGGCACGCGATGCCGCGCTGCTGCCGGACGTGCATGCGCTGGCCGAACGGTTGCTGGACGAACAGCCGGCATTGGCCGACCGTGTGGTCGATCGCTGGATCGGCACCGCCGTGCGCTATGCCTCGGCCTGACCGCTGACCTGGCTGAAGTACCCGGTGGAGCCGATCCATGATCGGCTGTCCCGTACCCCCCATCGCACGGTCTTGCAACGGTCATCATCCCGGTCCACACTTCGTTGCCGCTCAGAAGACGGCAATGATGACCAACAAGATCCCGCTGTTGATCGACACCGACCCCGGTGTGGACGACGCCCTGGCCCTGCTGATGGCCTTCGCCGATCAACGCCATGAGGTGGTCGCCCTGACCATCGCCGCCGGAAACGTCGGCCTGGATTACACGGTTCGCAACGCACTCAAGCTCTGTGAGGTTGTCGGTCGCGACGACGTGCCGGTGTACGCCGGCAGCCCCGATCCGCTGCTGCACCCTTCGTTGGATGCGGCCCACGTGCATGGCCGCGATGGCTACGGTGATGTCGATCTGCCCGCGCCCACGCGCCAGGCGGAAACCGAGCATGCCGCGCTGGCGATCCTGCGGCTGTCGCATGAATACCGTGGCCAGCTGATGCTGGTGATGCTCGGCCCGCTGACCAACCTCGCGCTGGCGTTGAAGCTGGATCCCACGCTGCCGCAGCGGATCGGGCGCATCGTGGTGATGGGCGGCGCGGTGACCTGCCACGGCAACATCACCCCGGCCGCCGAGTTCAATATCGCGTTCGATCCCGAAGCGGCACATGTGGTGTTCGGTGCTTTCCCGCACCTGCTGGTGTCCGACTGGGAAGCCACCGTCGCCCACGGGCTGCCGTTGCCGCAGGCCGAGAAATGGCTTGCCGCGGATTCGAACCAGGCACGCTTCTATGAGCTGATCTCGCGCAAGACCCGTGCGCTGTCCGACGACAGCAAGGGGGGGCGCTGGTTCACCGCCGATGCGCTGGCGATGGCCTGGGCGTTGAATCCGGACGGTGCGCGACGCGTGGAATCGCGTCCGATGAACATCGAGCTGAACGGCACGTTCAGTCGCGGTGCCACGATCGTCGACTGGAACCGCCAGACCGGCCAGCCGGACAACTGCGATCTGCTGATGGACTATGATCAGGAGCGCTTCGAAGCACTGGTGCGTGAAGCGCTGGGCGCCGGCTGAAAGCGGGATGCCCGCCCGGCAGCGGCATGCAGGCGCCGGTCATTGGCCGGCATTTCCTGTGGCCCACACGCGGCTTGCCTCACCCGCCCGGCTGCGCTTATAATGCCGCTCTTGACCACCAGCCCATTTACGGTGTGAGCCCATGAAGGCCGATATCCATCCCGAATACCGCGACGTCGTCTTTCATGACGTCACCTCTGATCTGAAGATCCTGACCCGTTCGACCATGTCGGCGAAGGAAACCACCAAGTGGGAAGACGGCAACGAGTATCCGCTCGTCAAGGTCGAAATCTCCTCGGCTTCGCATCCGTTCTACACGGGCAAGCACAAGGTGATCGACGTCTCCGGCCGTATCGACAAGTTCCAGAGGCGTTACGCGCGCTGATACGTCGAGCCCGTGCCCGAGCAACGGCCCCGCCCTGTGCGCGGCCGTCTGCATTTTTTGGCTGTGAAAACCCGCGCATGACAAATGCAGCTCATGGCCATCCGCCATCCGCCACAGGCCCGCGACGTATGGAAAAACGGCTGCGTGAGGGCTCCGCCTCTACGACTTCCGTCTACCCCCCGCAAAATGTTGCTGTGCGATAATGGCGTAATCCACGGCACCGACTGTGGACGTCATTCACGTGCCTGACCAATGCGCTTGGGCAGGCGCCTTCCCATGAAGGAGCGCACACAGTGTCCGATCTTGATCAGGTCACGCTCAACGCCGGCGAGAAGTCGGTCGTTCTGCCGGTCATCAAACCCACTCTCGGCAACGACTGCGTCGACATTTCGAAGCTGACCAGGGAAACGGGGTATTTCACCTACGATTCCGGCTTCACCGCAACCGCCAGCTGCAAGTCCGCCATCACCTACATCGACGGCGACAACGGCGTCCTGCTGTATCGCGGCTATCCGATCGAGCAGCTCTCGGAAAAGTCGAGCTACGTTGAAGTGGCCTACCTGCTGATCCATGGCGAGCGTCCCGACGCTGCCCAGCTGAAGGCATTCAACGAGGAACTGGCGGCCGAAGCCAATGTCGATGCGTCGATCAACACGCTGATCGGCAGCTTCGCCCAGGATGCCCATCCGATGGCCATCCTGACCGCCGCCATCGCGCAGCTGTCGGGCATCTACCACGCCTCGCTGGACCTGTCCGACGGCGAACAGCGCCGCCAGGCCGCCGTGCGCCTGATTGCCAAGGTGCCGACCCTGTCGGCGCTGATCTACCGTCACGGCAAGGGCCTGCCGGCCAACACGCCGGACACCTCGCTGGATTACGTCAGCCGCTTCCTGAAGCAGACCTTCGAGTCGGCAGACGGTACGTATGACCTGAACCAGGACGTGGTCAAGGCGCTGGACCTGCTGTTCATCCTGCATGCCGACCACGAGCAGAACGCTTCGACCTCGACCGTGCGCCTGGTCGGTTCGACCGGTGCCAACCCGTATGCTTCGGTCGCCGCCGGCGTCACCGCGCTGTGGGGTCCGGCCCACGGCGGTGCCAACGAAGCTGTGCTGAAGATGCTTGAGGAAATCGGCAGCGCCGACAATGTCGAGTCCGCCGTGGCCAAGGCCAAGGACAAGACCTCCGGTTTCCGCCTGATGGGCTTCGGCCACCGCGTGTACAAGAACTTCGATCCGCGCGCGAAGGTCATCGGCGAGATGACCAGCAAGGTGCTCACGCAGCTCGGTGTGCAGGATCCGCTGCTGGACGTTGCCGTGAAGCTGGAACAGGCAGCGCTGAAGGACGATTACTTCGTCGCCCGCAAGCTGTACCCGAACGTGGATTTCTACAGCGGCATCATTTACAAGGCACTGCAGATCCCGACCGAGATGTTCACCGTCATGTTCGCGCTGGGCCGTACCTCCGGCTGGGTAGCACATTGGCTGGAACAGCAGGTCGATCCGGAAATGAAGATCGGCCGTCCGCGCCAGGTCTACACCGGCCACGACGTGCGCGATTACCAGGGCTGAGTTTCACTGCCCTGTGCTGTTCCGGACGCCCCGCATCGCGGGGCGTTTTTTTTTGCAGGATTGATGGCAGGAAATTGCCGCGCTTTCAAAAAAGCATCTCATTACCTGCCAAATATCGGCTTCTGCGGGACGGTTCACGAATCGCGACGTGAATGGAATGCTTTTGAAGAATTCCTCAAGTCATAACAGTTTGTATCTGGCTAGCCTCTCTCGGCCATTGATGGCTTCAATCCAGATGCCGTTACCCGCGCAGTGCGGCTCGACCTACCCGAGAGAACCCCATGAAGTCATTATCTCCCCTTGCCGCAATCGCACTGCTGTGCGCTGCCTCACTGCCCGCATACGCCATACAGACCGACATCAAGGTCTGGGCCGACGTGGATACCACGCTTGCCCTGATGAAGGCCGATGGCAGTGCCCTGACCGATGTTGTCCAGATGAGCCACAACCCGGCCAGCGGTCTGACCGCCTGGAGCGAGCAGGTGCGTATCTTTTCCAACGACACCTCCAGGAACGTGGACGTCCGCCTCGCCAACGATGCCGTGCTGACTCCGACGGTAGCGGCCGCTGGGGCCGTTCCGGTGCCGCTGATCATCAGCTTGAACAAGCGGGCGCTGACCGTGGCGGCCCAGGAGTTCAAGGCGTCGGATCTGTTCGACGGCGCAATTCCGGGTGCGTCCATCGCCATGGAACTGGGAATAGCCCAGGCAACGCCGGGCAAGATCGCCGCGGCGGGTCTGTATGAAGGCATGGTTACTGTCGTGATGGCGCAGACGACCAGCGCTCCGTAAAAGCTCTCCGTCGTGGGGGGCCCGCGGGCGGGGCGGGCGGGGGGGGGCGGCGGGGG
>JAEZCF010000169.1 GCA_023430045.1 Pseudomonadota bacterium
CCGCGGCGTGCATGCCCCACGAATCCCTGCCCCGCGCGAAGCTTCGCGCGATGATCGGCGACGCCATTCATAGCTTGAATCCGCTCTTCGTCGCCAAGCTGGAAGGCATCCTGGCGCGTCACGACCGCGAAGAGCGGCGGCAGGCCCGTGCCATACGTTTATCCGTGGTTCCCACGGCAGCCGACGTAACAGAGGGCGGCGAAGATGACACGGCCACGTCGATGCGTCGCAGTGCGCTTGCGCATGTCCATCGCAAGCTCAACGCCCTGTGCGCCACGCTGGAAACCCTGCATGCCGCGCATCTGGATCAGCTGGATGGGCTGGGGCAGGAACTGCCCGGCGAGCACATCGTGGAAGGGCTGGTGGTGGCCAGCCGGGATCTGGCCGAATCCGCGCGCGAGGTACTGGATCGAACGCAGTGGTAGACAACGCCTGCCTGCCCGGCGTCCTTCAGCCGTTGGCAGCGGCAGTGGTCTTGCGCGTGCGCTTCCTTGGCATCGTCTTCGGCGCCGCCAGTCGCTCCATCGTCCGCTTCTGCAGGGTGGTCTCTTCACCATGCAGGGTCATCAGCGATTCCATCAGCTGCTCGTCGCTGCTTGAGCACACGCCCAGCAGCAGCACCTCGTCGCAGCCTTCGGCGGCGATGTAGGCGTGCCCCATGTTGGAATCGATGTACACGCCTTCGCCCGCTTCCAGGACGAGAGGATCGTAGAACGCGGTGTGCACCTCCATCCGGCCTTCCAGCACGTGGATGTATTCCTCGCCGGAATGGTGCACCAGCTCGCCGAACTCCTCGATGGTCTTGGCGCGCACACGTGTGAGTACCGGAATCATGCGCTTGCGGCGCAGCTCCGGGCAGAGGTAGAAATAATCGTAATTGGGCGTGGTGACCCGTATGGCATCCTCGACGCGGCCGATGCTGCGGCGTGCCGTCACCGGCGGCTCAACGGCATCCACATCTTCCGCGAACAGCTCGGACATGCGCAGGTGCAGGCGCTGGGCAAGCTGCAGCAGCTTGTCGTAGCTGAGCGTCAGGCGATCATGTTCCACCTTGGACAAGGTCGAAAGCGGAATGCCGGAATGTTCGCTCATCTGCTTGAGCGTCCATCCCTTGCGGTTACGCAGGGAGCGCAGCAGGCCGCCGATGGTGGGGTGTTGTGACGTCATTCTTGCGGGATCTCCTGGAACCCGTCCGCTTCTGCTGGTGCCTCCAGCGTGGTCATGATCGCCTTCCCGAACGCTGCTTGGAAAGAGCATCTCCCCGCGGCAGTTCAGGAACCACGACTTTCGGCACGGGTTGACAATTCTCTGATTGGGATCATTATCGCCGAATCAGGATATATCCACCAGCCTCGCCGTGCGTCCCTGGCGTGGACCGTTCAGTCGTTTCAGTCCGGAGACCGTTCGATGCGTACGATTCACCAGATCCTGTGCGGCGTGTTGCTTACCGCGCTGACCGCCTTTCCCGTGCTGGCGCAGGAAGCGGCGGTGCCGCCGACGCTGCCGCCAACGACAACGCCCTCGCAGGCGCCCGTACCGGCAACCACCACGGGCACCACCGCGACGCCAGCGCGCAGCGCTCCGCAGCTGACCCGTGAGGACGCCGAAGCCTGGCTGGACGGTTTCCTGCCCTATGCCCTGGCCAATGGCGATATCGCCGGCGCCGTGGTGGTGGTGGTCAAGGATGGCAGCATCCTGTTGCAGAAGGGCTACGGCTATGCCGACCTGGAAACGCGTGCGCCGGTCGATCCGGATGCCACGCTGTTCCGTCCGGGTTCGGTCTCCAAGCTCTTCACCTGGACGGCGGTGATGCAACTGGTGGCGCAGGGCAAGCTGGACCTGGATGCGGACGTCGATACCTATCTGGACTTCAATATTCCACAGCGCGATGGCAAGCCGGTGACACTGCGGCAGGTGATGACCCATACCACCGGCATGGAAGAGCAGATCCGTGGCCTGATCACCGCGCGCGAGGACGAGATCACGCCGCTGGGCGATGCCCTCAAGCGCTGGGTGCCCGAGCGCATCCACGCAGCGGGCGCCACGCCGGCGTATTCGAACTACGCCACCGCGCTGGCCGGCTACATCGTTGAACGCGTATCGGGTCAGTCGTTCGATGACTACATCGACAGCCACATCCTCAAGCCGCTCGGCATGAACCATTCCAGCTTCCGGCAGCCGCTGCCGGCAGCCCTGCTGGCCAACATGTCCAAGGGCTATTCGAAAGCCTCCGACGGCGAGGCCAAGGACTACGAATTCATCAGCCTGGCGCCCGCCGGCAGCCTGGCCGCGACCGGTACCGACATGGCGCGTTTCATGATCGCGCACCTGCAGGACGGTGCTTATGGCGATGCGCGCATCCTGGACGAAGCCACCGCACGGCAGATGCATTCGACCGGGCAGGCCTCGGTCGGTCCGCTGAACCGGATGATGCTGGGTTTCTACGAAACCACCGTGAACGGGCATCGCGCCATCTCGCACGGTGGCGACACGCAGTGGTTCCACAGTGACCTGCAGCTGTTCCTGGATGATGGCATCGGCGTGTTCGTGTCGATGAACAGCAGTGGCCGTGACGGTGCCACCGGCCATATCCGCTACGCGCTCTCGCGCGGCTTCGCCGACCGCTATCTGCCGGGTACGCCGGCAACGGCTGCGGGTGTGTCGAAGGAGGTGGCCAGCCAGCACGCCGAGCAGATCGCCGGCACCTACACCAGCAGCCGCCGCCCGGACAGCAACTTCGTATCGCTGGCCAATCTGCTCGGCCCGGTCAAGGTCGTCGCCAACGAAGACGGCACCATCAGTGTGACCGCCGCGTTGAGCCCGGGCGGTGCGCCGAAGAAGTGGCGCGAGGTGGCGCCGTACCTGTGGCAGGACACCTCCAGCACCGATCGGCTGGCGGCCGACGTGGTGGATGGCAAGGTCACCCGCTTCACCATGGAACCCTATGCACCGATCATGGTGTTCGAACGCCTGTCGAGCTGGCGCGCACTGTCGATGCCGCTGCTGGTCGCCAGTCTGCTCGTGGTGCTGCTGACGGTGCTCGCCTGGCCGGTATCCGCGCTCGTACGCCGCCATTACCGCGCGCCCTACCTGCTGACCGGGCTGGATGCCCGCGCGCATCGCCTGGTGCGGATCGGTGCGCTGTTGTCGCTGCTGGCGACGGCCGCTGCGCTGGGCCTGGTGGTCAGCATGCTGGGCAAGCTGGAGATGACCAGCCCGGATACCGATGGCCTGATCATCGCCATGCGGCTGTTCGCTACGGTCGCCCTGCCGTTGGGCGCCATCCTCGCCACATGGAATGCGTGGCATGTGCTGCGGGCTCGCCGCAGGTGGCTGGCCAAGCTGTGGGCGGTGTTGCTGGCGCTGGCGTGCCTGTTCCTGCTCTGGGTCGGACTCGCCCACCACGTCATCGGTTTCGGCGCGTACTACTGATCCGCCATGGCCGGTGGCAGTTGCCTGCCGCCGGCCCACGCCCATCCATTGCCACGCGCGAGGCCGTCGTGTCCCTTCGACTGGAACTGCACAACGAACCGTTGCCGATGTCGGCGCCTTTCCGCATCGCCGGTCATGTATTCAATGCCATGCCGGCCACCGTGGTGACCCTGCACGATGGCCCCCATACCGGGCGCGGCGAGGCGGCGGGGGTGTACTACAACGACGACCATCCAGAGACGATGATCGCCACCCTGGAGCAGCTGCGTGGACGCATCGAAGCCGGTCTGGACCGGGAAACGCTGCGCACGCTGCTGCCCGCTGGTGGCGCGCGCAATGCGCTGGACTGCGCGCTATGGGAGCTGGAGGCCCGGCGCGCGGGCCTGCCGGTCTGGCAGCTGGCCGGGCTGGACGGTGTGCGACCGCTGCTGACCACCTTTACCGTCGGCGCGGACACGCCGGAGATCATGGCCGAACGCGCAGCCGACTATGGGCAGGTACGCGCGCTGAAGCTGAAACTGACCGGCGATGCGGCCCTGGATGCCGCACGCGTGCGCGCGGTAAGGGCGCGATGTCCCTTGCCATGGATCGGCGTGGATGCGAACCAGGGCTACGATGCGTCGTCACTGCCGGCGCTGCTGCCGGCGCTGGTCGAGGCACGGGTGTCCCTGCTGGAACAACCGTGCCGACGTGGGCACGAGGCGGACCTCGACGGCATCGAGCGGCCGCTGCCGTTCGCCGCCGATGAAAGCATTCTTGATCTTGCCGAACTGGAAGCGCGTCATCACCGCTTCGATGTCATCAACATCAAGCTGGACAAGTGCGGCGGCCTGACCGAAGGCCTGATGATGGCGCGACGCGCGCGCGAACTCGGCAAGCAGGTGATGGTGGGAAACATGTGCGGCACCAGCCTGGCTGCCGCACCCGCGTTCGTGCTCGGGCAGTTCTGCGATATCGTCGATCTGGACGGGCCCACGTTCCTGGTCGAGGACCGTGCGCCTTCGGTGCGTTACGAGGATGGCTTCATCCAGTGCGGTGATGAGGTGTGGGGGCCGCAGGCCCACGCATGAGCACGACGGCCGATACCCATGAGAAGACCTGGTTCGGCCAGCCACGCGGCCTGACTATCCTGTTCCTGACCAACATGTGGGAGCTGTTCTCCTACTACGGCATGCGCACGATGCTGGTCTATTACATGACCAAGCATCTGCTGTTCGCGCAGGAAAAGGCATCGTTCGTGTATGGCACCTACACCGCCATGGCGTACTTCACGCCGATCGTGGGCGGTGTGATCGCCGATCGCTACCTTGGAAAACGCAATGCGGTGATCGTGGGCGGCAGCATCATGGCGCTGGGCCATTTCCTGATGGCCTTCGAATCGATGTTCTATCCCGCGCTGGCGACCATCGCGCTGGGCAACGGCCTGTTCCTGCCCAGCCTGCCCAGCCAGATCAACGACCTGTACGCTGCCGATGATCCGCGCCGCGGCCGCGCCTACAACGTGTATTACGTCGGTCTCAATCTTGGTGGCCTCATGGCGCCGCTGGTCTGCGGCACGCTGGGCGAGCTGTATGGCTGGCACTACGGCTTTGGTGCGGCAGGCATCGGCATGTTTCTCGGCCTGATCATCTATGTCTGCGGACGCCGCTATCTGCCGCCGGAGCCGCCGCGCATCCGTGTGCCCATGGCGACCGGGCCCGCAGCGCGCAGCGACCCGCGGATATGGTGGCTGCTGCTCGGTGTGGGCCTGGCGGCGACGATTTTCCGCGGCGCATACGAACAGATCGGCAACACGCTGCCGCTGTGGATCGATGGCAGCGTCGACCGCGCGCTGGGCGGCGTCGCCGTGCCGATGACCTGGTTCCAGTCGCTCAATCCGTTGCTGGTCATCGCGATGACGCCGCTGCTGCTGGCGTACTGGCGACAGCGTGCCGACCAGGGACGCGAGTCCTCGCCGGCCATGCGCATGGCCACCGGCGCGCTCATCGTCGCCGTGGCCTACGTGCTGCTGGCGTTCGTCGCCGGCAGTGCGGGCGATACCCGTGTCAGCGCGCTCTGGCTGGTCGCGTTCTTCGTGATCCTGACCTTTGGCGAGCTGTACATCCTGCCGACGGGCCTGGGGTTGTTCGCGAAGCTGGCGCCGCCACGGCTGGGTGCCACCACGGTGGCCTCCTGGTTCCTTGCGGTGTTCAGCGGCAGCCTGCTGGCCGGTCTGGTCGGCACGCTGTGGTCGAAGACCAGCCACGCCGGTTTCTTCCTGCTGCTTGCCGCCCTGGCGCTCATCGCCGCGCTGGTGCTGTGGCGCCTGGACCGGCCGATACGTTCCTTGTCATCCCCTTGATGGAGGTACCACCATGCCGCGATTCACGCCGACCCTGCTCGCTCTTGCGCTGTCCGCCTGCACCCTGGCCAGCGCCGCCGCCGCCGAGCCGCCGCGCCATGATCTGGTGATCCGCAACGGCGTGGTCTACGACGGCAGTGGCGCTGCATCGCAGCGGGTGGATGTCGTCGTGCAGGGCGACCGCATCGTCGGACTGCTGCCGCCGGGACAGCCGGTGAGCGCGCGGCAGGAGATCGACGCGCATGGCATGGCGGTGGCGCCGGGCTTCATCAACGTGCTCAGCTGGGCCACCGAATCGTTGATCGCCGATGGCCGCGGCATCAGCGACACAAAGCAGGGTGTGACGCTGGAGATCTTCGGCGAGGGCTGGTCGATGGGGCCGGTCAACCCGCGCATGAAGGTCGATGCGCTCAAGCAGCAGGCCGACATCCGCTATGAGATGCCCTGGACCACCCTGGGCGGCTACCTGGAGCATCTGCAGCGGCGCGGCATCACGCCCAACGTCGCCTCCTTCATCGGCGCCACCACGGTGCGCATCCATGAACTGGGCGAGGACGACGTCAAGCCGGATGCCGCGCAGCTGGGGCGCATGCAGGCGCTGGTGCGGCAGGCGATGCGCGAAGGCGCGCTGGGTGTCGGCAGTTCATTGATCTATCCACCGGCGACCTTCGCCGACACCGCCGAACTGGTGGCCCTGGCGAAGGCGGCTGCCGAGTCCGGTGGCGGTTACATCTCGCACATGCGCAGCGAGGCAGATCGCCTGCTCGAAGCCGTGGACGAGACGATCGCGATCGCGCGGGCCACCGGCCAGCGCGCCGAGGTCTATCACCTGAAGGCGGCCGGCGAGAAGAACTGGCCGAAGATGCGGCAGGCCATCGACAGAATCGCCGCCGCGCGCGACGACGGGCTGCAGGTCAGCGCGGACATGTATGTGTATACCGCCGGTGGAACCGGTCTGACGGCCAGCCTGCCGCCGTGGGTACAGGCCGGTGGCCATGACGCGATGATCAAGCGTCTCAAGGATCCGGCCGTCCGAGCCCGGGTGATCGCCGAGATGCGCGATCCGGACGTGGACTGGGAAAACCTGCGGTTGCTGGCCGGTTCCGACGAGCGGCTGCTGCTGATCGATTTCAAGAGCGAAGCACTGAAACCGCTGGCCGGAAAGACGCTGGCCGCCATCGCGCGTGAGCGCGGAACACCGGTGGAAGACACGGCGATCGATCTGATCATCGAGGACGATTACCGCATCGGCACGGCGTACTTCCTGATGAGCGAGGAGAACGTGGAGCTGGGCTTGAAACAGCCCTGGGTCAGCCTGGGCTCGGATGCGGAATCCTCGGCCCCGGAAGGCGTTTTCCTTCAGACCAGTACGCATCCACGCGCGTACGGCAATGTCGCGCGGTTCCTGGGCCACTACGTGCGCGAACGCGGGCTGATGCCGCTGGAGGAGGGCATCCACCGGCTCACCGGGCTGCCGGCCAGCAACTGGAAACTGAAAGACCGCGGCTGCCTGCGCGTGGGCTGTCATGCCGACATCGTCATCTTCGATCCAGCGACCATCGTCGACCACGCCACCTACGACGCGCCGCAGCAGTTCGCCACCGGCGTCAGCGATGTCTTCGTCAACGGCGTGCAGGTGCTGCGTGCGGGCGAGCACACCGGTGCCACGCCCGGGCGGGTGGTGCGCGGCCCCGGCTATGCGGCCAGTGTCAACACACAGGATGAGAAATAGTTTTCTGAATGTATTGACAATTCTCTGATTGGGATCATTATCCCTGATCAGGATATTGCTGCTGGCCGATGCCGCAGCCAGACGCACGCTGATTCACCGTCTCTGGGGGAGAACAGGCATGACGCAGTTGAAGTCCGCACGTCCGTGGTACCGCCGTCAGCTTCCGGTCGCGATCGCCGGCGCATTGGCCTGTACCGGCACACCGGCATACGCCCAGCAGGCCGTGGAAGCGGCCGCACGCGCCGATGCCATCGCACTGGATACCGTGGTGGTCACCGCCAACAAGCGCGAAGAGAATGTCCGCGAGGTCGGCGCTTCGATCACCGTGATCGGTGAGCGGCAGCTGGAGAACAGCGGCGCCGTTTCGCTATCCGACTATGCGGCCTACATTCCCGGCATGCAGGTGCAGAACGATGGTAGCCCGGGACTGACGCGGGTCTCCCTGCGCGGTATTTCCGCGCTGTCGTCCGGTGCCACGGTGGCCACCTACATCGATGATGTGCCGGTGGGGTCCAGCGGTATCTACCAGGACGCCAGCGGGCTGATGCTCGATCTGCTGCCCTATGACATCAGCCGTGTGGAAGTGCTGCGTGGTCCGCAGGGAACCCTGTATGGCGCAGGCGCCATTGGTGGCCTGCTGAAGTATGTGACGCGCGCGCCGGATGTGTCCGGCGAGGAAACCCGCCTTGGTTTCGGCCTGCGTTCAGTGCAGGGTGGCGGGCAGGCCTGGAATGCCCGCTTCGGGGCCAGCCTGCCGCTGAAGGAAGACCGCCTGGGCCTGCGCATGAGCTTTGCGCGCAATGGCATTCCCGGCTTCACGGACAATGCGGTGGATGGTCGCCGTGACATCAACCGTGGTGATCAGATCGGTGCGCGTACCGCGCTGGCCTGGGACGGTGATGCCTTCGATCTCGGCCTTTCGGTGCTGCACCAGCGCACCCGCAGCGATGACCGCGCTGGCGTGGCGCTGGACGCCGATACCCTGCGCCCGGTGTCTGGTGACCAGACCGATCTGGTCTGGCAGCCGCGGCCGTTCTCCAAGGATCTGACGCTGGTTTCCCTCAGCATGGATTGGGACCTGGGCTGGGGCAACTTCATCTCGGCCACGGGCTGGTCGCAGACCGACACGCTGGATCAGATCGACTCCACCTCGCAGTTCGGCGAGGTGGCCGACCTGCTGCTCGGACTGCCGGAACCTGGCAGCTCGTTCGTGCGCTACAACTTCAACCTGGACAAGATCACCCAGGAATTCCGTCTGCAATCCAGCAGCGGCGGCCGCTTCGAGTGGATGCTCGGCGGCTTCTACACGAGGGAGCAGGCGCGCCAGGGGCAGCTTGCCTGGCTGGGGCAGCTCGATGGCTCACCGTTGCCGGCACCCTACGATGAGATGTTCGGCACGCTGGCGATCATCGACCTGCCGAGCACGTACAAGGAATATGCCGTGTTCGCCAACGGCTCCTGGCGCTTCAGCGACCGCTTCAAGCTCGATCTCGGCGTGCGCCAGGCACGCAACGACCAGTGGTTCAGCCAGAAGGTGCCGACCGGCATCCTCGCGCCCATCGGCGAATCGCCGGGCGAATCCAGCGAGGACGTGTTCACGTGGAGCGTCAGCCCACAGTTCAAGCTCTCCGATGGCACCCTGCTGTATGCGCGCGTGGCCACCGGCTACCAGCCGGGTGGGCCGAACGTGGCGCTGCCCGGGATCCCGCCGCAGGTGGACTCGTCGATGCTGGACAGCTACGAGATCGGCATCAAATCGCAGTTTCTGGACCGTCGCGTCACCCTGGACGTGTCCGCGTTCCGGATCGACTGGGATGACATCCAGGTGGCGACATCGTTCAACGGAATCGGTGGCCTGGTCAACGGTGGCCAGGCCACCAGCCAGGGCGTGGAACTCTCATCGCTGTTCAGCGTCACCGATGCGTTGACGCTCGGCCTCAACGGCGCCTATACCGACGCCACGCTGAAGAACGATTTCTCCCCGACGGTGGTACCGCAGGACGGCTTCGATGTGATTCTGTGGACTGGCCTTGCCAACGACCGCATGCCGTATTCGCCGAAGGTATCGTGGACCGCGACGGCCGAGTACGCCTTCACCACACCGGGCGGGCTGAGCGGCCAGGTGGGCGGCGGACTGCGCTGGGTGGGTACCCGGCTCAACGACACGACCGAACTGCAGCGCGTCACGGCGGCAGGTGACCCGGATACGCTGCTGGCGCCGGACGAGATCACCGCACCGCTGCGGCTGGGAAGCTATCGCTCGCTCGACCTGTATGCCGGCATCGGTCGCGGCAGTTGGGAGCTGCGTGCCTACATCAACAATGCCACCGGCGAGGACGCCTGGCTGACCATGGATCCGGTCGCCGGTGCGTTGTCGGGCGTCACCGCACGGGTTGCGGCCGTGCCCATCCAGCCCAGGACCTTTGGGCTGGAACTCGACCTGCGCTTCTGACCGCGTGTGTCCTCCACCGCCCTGCGGGCGGTGGCCGTTTTTCCGCAATCCGAGCCCAGCCCATGCAGACCGCTCTTCCGGTGTCGGTTGAAACCGATGCGCTTCCACAACCGTACCTGCTGTTCCTCGGCGATATCGTCGAACCGGGCTATGCGAAGACCGCCTTCGGGCTTCGCGACTGGGCGCCGGAACGCTGCCTGGGCGAGTTCGCCTGCGCTGCCGCGCGGGTCAGTACCGGACTGCCGGTGCTGACGCCGGTGCAGGCACGCCAGGCGGGTGCACGTGCGATGGTTGTCGGTGTCGCCAATCCCGGCGGCCATATTCCGGATGCGTGGATCGCACCGCTGGTGCAGGCGCTTCAAGCAGGCCTGGACCTGATCGGTGGGATGCACATGCGCCTGGCGGAGATCGAGCCGCTGCGCAACGCGGCACGGGCGCTGGGACGTCGCCTGATCGACGTGCGCGAACCGCCGGCCGGCATTCCGGTCGCCAATGGTGCGCCACGCGCCGGCAACCGCCTGCTGACCGTGGGTACCGATTGCGCGCTGGGCAAGAAATACAGCGCACTGGCCCTGGTGCGCGCCTTCCAGGCACGGGGTGTCGACGCTGATTTCCGCGCCACCGGACAGACCGGCATCCTGATCGCCGGGGCAGGCATTCCCATGGATGCGGTGGTTGCCGATTTCGCCGCAGGCGCGGCCGAGATGCTGTCCCCCTCGGCCGGTCCGCTGCACTGGGATGTGATCGAGGGCCAGGGCTCGCTGTCGCATCCCGCGTATGCGGGTGTATCGCTGGCGCTGCTGCATGGCAGCCAACCGGATGTCATCGTGGTCTGCCACGAACACGGCCGCGAACGGATGCTCGGGCATGCCCATTATCCGCTGCCATCCATCGAGGAAACCATCGATCTGGCGCTGAGGCTCGGCGCGCGCACCAATCCAGCGATCCGCTGTGCCGGTGTCAGTCTCAATACCGCAGGGCTCGATGCCGGCGCCGCCGACAGCGCCATCAAGGCACTGGCAGACCGGCTTGGACGTCCGGTGGCCGATCCGATGCGTGGCGGCGATGCATTTGCGGCGCTGGTCGATGCCTGTCTGTCCGGGACGGACTGACGCGGTGGATACCGTGTCGACGCGATTCCAGCGCTGGATACTGCCAGGGCTCGCGTTCAAGGCCGCGGTGATCGGTGGCGGCTACGCCACCGGACGTGAGCTGGCCGAGTACTTCATTCCCAGCGGACCGCAGGGGGGCATGCTGGCGATCCTGGTGGCGATGGTGTGCTGGAGCGTGGTCTGTGCGCTGACCTTCAGCCTGGCCTGGGCCACGCGCAGTTTCGACTACCGCAGCTTCTTCGGCATGCTGCTCGGCCCGTTCGCGTTCCTGTTCGAGCTGGCCTACCTGGTGTTCATGGTGCTGATCCTGGCGGTCTTCGGCGCGGCAGCGGGCGAGATCTTCGCGGCGATGCTGCAGTGGCCGACGCTGGTGGGCACGCTGCTGCTGATGCTGGCCATCGGCGCTTTCGTTGCATTCGGCAACGCGACGGTCGAAGGGCTGTTCAAATGGGTATCGGTGCTGTTGTACGGCACGTATGCGGTGTTCATGCTGCTGGTGCTCGCCCGCTTCGGTGATGAAGCACTGGCCACGCTGGCGACACCGCAGCCGACTGATGGCTGGCTGCAGGGAGGCCTGACCTATGCCGGCTACAACATCGTCGGTGCGGTGATCGTGCTGCCGCTGGCCCGGCACTTCCTGCAACGGCGCGATGCTGTCGTCGCCGGGCTGCTGTCCGGGCCGCTGGCGATGCTGCCGGGATTGTTCTTCTTCCTGTGCATGCTGGCGTGGTGCCCGATGATCGGCGATGTGGCGCTGCCCTCGGATTTCATCCTGCGCCAGCTGCAGCTGCCGGTCTTCCATGTGCTGTTCCAGCTGATGATCTTCAGTGCCCTGCTGGAAAGCGGGACCGCCGTGGTACATGCCTGCAACGAACGCATCGCGCATGCCTGGTGCCTGCGCAGCGGGACGCCCCTGGGCAGCGTGGCGCGCTTTTCGATTGCTGCCGTGCTGCTGGTCGGCTCCATCTTCATCGCCGACCGTGTCGGCCTGGTGACGCTGATCGCGCAGGGCTACCGCGCGCTGGCGTGGATGTTCCTTGTTCTGTACGTACTTCCCCTGCTGACGATCGGTGCCTGGCGGTTGTATCGGCGCGCCGGTCGCAGGCCTGTACCGCAACCCATTTCCTGAGCGGAGATCGTCCATGATCCTCATCCTTCCGGCCTGGCGGGCCATTGCTGTCGGCGCTGTCGGTGCCGCACTGCTGTGCGTGGCCGCCATGGCCCATGCACAGGTACCGGCGGCATTCGATGCACGTGTGGAGCAGGCAATGCGCTCGCGCGATGTCCCGGGCATGGCGATCTCGATCGTCCAGGACGGCAGGATCGTGCACGCGAAGGGATACGGCGTACGTCGGCTGGGCGGAACCGAAGCCGTGGACGCCGATACCCTGTTCCCGACAGGCTCGACCGGGAAAGCGGTGACCGCGGCAGCGCTGGCGATCCTGGTCGACGATGGCAAGTTGGGTTGGGACGACAAGGTCATCGATCATCTGCCGGAGTTCGGCATGCATGATGCGTGGGTCACGCGGGAAATGACCGTTGGCGATCTGCTGCTGCATCGAAGTGGTCTCGGGCTGGGCGCCGGAGACCTGTTGTTCATCCCGCGCACATCGCGCAGCCGTGCGGACATCGTGCGGGCGCTGCGCGACATCAAGCCCGCCAGCAGTTTCCGCAGCGGGTATGCGTACGACAACATCCTGTACATCGTCGCTGGCGAGCTGGTGAGCCGGGTCAGCGGGCAGCCTTGGGAAGAATTCGTGCGGACGCGCATCTTCCAGCCACTCGGCATGCAGACGGCGGTCAGCGATGAGAAGGACCGCTTTGCCAACCCCAACCGTGTGCAGCCGCATGCGCGTCCTGATACGAGGCTGCGGGGCCTGGGAGCGCAACAGGTACTGCCGGAGCGGGAAGGGCTGGGGCAGGTGGGCGCGCCGGCCGGCGGACTGTCGTGGAGCGCAAGGGATTTCGCGCGCTGGATGCAGCTGCAGCTTGCACTGGGGTCACTGCCCGATGGCAAGGGGCGGATTTACAGTGAAGCATCGGCGCGCGCGATGTGGTCACCGCAGGTGCCGATACCGATCCACCCGTATCCGGCTCCGATCAGCGACATCACACCGCAGTTTTCCGCCTATGGCTATGGCTGGAATGTCCAGGACTACCGAGGCGTGAAGGTCATCCAGCACGGCGGCGCGGTGTTTGGCGTGCTGGCATTCGTCGTGCTGGTGCCCGAGCGTGGCCTGGGGATCTCGTTGCAGATCAATTCCGAGGACGTAGAGGTGATGCGCGGCCTGGGTTACGAACTGCTTGACCATTACCTGGGGTTTGAAGCGCGCGACTGGGTCGGCGCATTCACCACCTGGAACCGGGACCGGCTCGCCGGCGGCCTCGATGCGCTGAAAAAGTCGGCGGACAGGATTGCCAGGGTGTCGAAACCTTCGCTGGCTGCTTCGGGCTACGCCGGCCGCTATACCGATGCGTGGTATGGCCCGGTCACCATCGCCGAGCAGGGAGGAGCGCTGCGGCTCGATTTCATGCAGACGCCCGGCATGAAAGGCACGTTGAAGCATTGGCAGTACGACACATTTCGTGTGAACTGGGACGATGGTTCGATTGAACCGGCATACCTGACATTTGCATTGAATGCCGAGGGGCAGATCTCGGGTTTCACCATGAAGCCGGTCTCACCCGTGGCGGACTTCAGCTATGACTACCAGGACCTGGATTTCAAGCCGTCAGGCCGCCAGCCCCTCAATGGGGACTGAGTGTCTGACTGCCGCCATCAGCTCCGGTTCCAGTGTCTGCGGCTGCCAGCGCAGGGACAGGGTGGGCACGCCTGTAAATGCCTGCCCGGGCAGCACCTGATGCCGTCCGGCGGGCCGCCGCTCAGGCGTCCCGCGTCAGACGCTTGATGGACATCTGCACCAGTGATTCGAACGTGCGCGGATCACCGAAACCGCGTGCGGCGAGCATCGCGCCATGGACCGACGCCATGAATGCCCTGGCTTCCACCTGGGGACTGCCCTGCAGGTGGAACTGCCGTCTGGCGACGCCGCGTTCCAGGGTGGATGTCAGCCAGGCCGTGAGATCTTCGAAATGCCCCTGCACCTCGCTGGCGACCTCGACGGGGATGGTGGGCAGCTCGGCCGCCAGCATCGCCCCGATGCAGAACGAGGACGTGCCACCCAGAATGCACGTGGACCAGTAGTCCGCATACGCGCCCACCTCCGCCAGCGGATCATCGAGCTGGCGTTCCAGCAGCGCCAGGCCCTCGCGGGCTTCGGCGCGATAGCGCGCCACCACTTCGCGGACCAGGTCGACCTTGGTGGGGAAGTGGTGGTGGATGCTTGCCTTGCTGATATGTACCTGCGCGGAAATATCCGCATAGCTGAAACTGTTGTACCCCCCCGCTTCCAGCAGCGAGCGGGTGTGGGCCACGATTTCAGCCGCCTTCGGGGAAAGCTCAGCGTACATGGGAGAGGTGCGGGTTGCCGGAGATTGGACCTAATCTACCAGTTGGTAGGTTCTCTGGCAACGCGACAGCTGACCGTCGCCTCACATTCCCCATCACGTGTGGATGGCAGCATGAGCGAAATATCTGGATTCTCATCCTCAAGGAAACCGCCATGGAGCCACTTGCCATCCGGACCCGACCACGTGTCGCCATCCACCCCTTCCACGCCGCTGTACTCGGCGGAATCTTTCCCTTGTTCCTGGGCGCCCTGCTGACGGACTACGCCTACTGGACCACTTACGAAATCCAGTGGAGCAATTTCGCTTCCTGGTTGCTGATCGGCGCGATGGTGGTGACCAGCATCGCGCTGGTCTTTGCCGTCGTGACGTCGCTGCGCGGCTATAACCTGATCTATCTGGTGGTGCTGGCGCTGACGTGGGTCGTCGGCTTCTTCAACGCCCTTCACCATGCGCGTGATGCCTGGGCCATCATGCCCGGCGCGCTGGTGATGTCGGTGATCGTTTCGTTGCTGGCCCTGGCGGCCACGGTGATGGGGTTCTGGAGCCTGCGCATGGGAGGTGCACGATGAAGCGTCGACTGTCCACGACCGCAGCGGTTTCCGTCCTTGCGCTGGCGCTGGCCGCCTGCAACAAGGCGCCGGACATGAAGCAGTACGGTGCCGAACCGGAACTGCCCAAGCCCCACCGTACCCTGATGCCGGACATGACCATCGCCAAGCCGGAAAGCTGGGGCGACCAGGTGCCGACCGTGCCACAGGGCTTCCGCATTTCCGCCATTGCCACTGACCTGGGCATTCCCCGGCAGACGCTGGTATTGCCCAACGGTGACATCCTGGTGGCTGAAGGTCGCGGCGGCAGTGCCCCGAACCTGAAGCCCAAGGACGTGATCGCCGGCAAGATCAAGGCCAAGGGCAACACGTCGGTCAAGAGCGGCAACCGCCTGACCCTGCTGCGCGACGCCGACGGCGATGGCGTGTACGAACTGAAGACGGTGTTCGCCGACAATCTCAACGCGCCCTATGGCCTGGCGATGATCGGCAACACCCTTTACGTGGCCAACCAGGATGCGCTGGTGCGCTTCGATTACCAGGAAGGCCAGACGCGCGCCAGCGCGGCACCGGTAAAGGTCACGGACCTGCCTTCGGCGATCAACCACCATTGGACCAAATCGCTCGCCGCCAGTGCGGACGGCATGTATCTGTACGTGGGCATCGGTTCCAACAGCAACATCACCGAACGTGGCATGAGCGTGGAAATCGATCGTGCCCAGGTGTGGCAGGTGGATGCCCGTACCGGCGCGCACAAGGTCTACGCCACCGGCATCCGCAACCCCACCGCGCTGGCCATCCAGCCGGGTACCGGTGCGTTGTGGGCGGTGGTCAACGAGCGCGATGAAATCGGCCCGAACCTGGTGCCTGATTACCTCACGTCGGTGCGCGAAGGTGGGTTCTACGGTTGGCCCTACAGCTACTGGGGACAGAATGTGGACCATCGGGTGATGCCGCAGAACCCGGAGAAGGTCGCCTCGGCCATCGCGCCGGATTACGCGCTGGGATCGCACGTGGCCGCGCTGGGTGTTTCCTTCTCCGCCCCGACGCTGGGTGCGCAGTTCGGCGAAGGCGTCTTCGTAGGCGAACACGGCAGCTGGAACCGAAATCCGCCGGTAGGCTACAAGGTGGTGTTCGTGCCGTTCCGCAACGGTCGTCCCTCCGGCGAGCCGATCGATTTCGTATCCGGGTTCCGCAGCGATGACGACAAGACCCGCGGACGTCCGGTCGGCGTCACCGTCGATCCGCGTGGCGCGCTGATCGTGGCCGACGATCTGGCCAATACCATCTGGCGGGTGACACCGACGACGACACCGGTACCGGCGGCGGCGCCGCAGGCACCTGCTGCACAGGAATAGACGACAGACTTTTCCTGACAGGTGCCGGCCTGATGGCCGGCACCTTCCGTATAGGCATCCGCATGCGTGCAAGGCGCGCGGCCTGTAATCCCTATGGAATGGAGACTGTCTACAACCAGCGACGAACGCGTCTCTTGAAAGCTTCGTACTGCAGGGGAAATCGCTCGGCGAGCATGCGTTCTTCAGGAATGATCTGAAAGCGGGTCACGTAAGTGACATACAGCATGAGTGCAAGCAGCGCGGTAACGTTGTGCAGATAGAAGAACCAGCCCAACAGCATCAAGGCGTGTCCCAGGTACATCGGATTGCGTATATGCCTGTAGAGGCCGATAACCACGAGATCTGTGGCCAACTCGGGCCGCATGGGGTTTACGCTCGTGCGTGCACGTCGGAAAGCACGCTTGGGCCATAGATTGAGTATCAGGCCACAGACTCCAGCGACCAATCCGAAGCGTGCGTGCCACGGAAAAGGGAAAGCCAGAGAGGGGATGGTCCATGCGCCGAACAGCGCCAAGCTACCGGCTGCCAGCATGACGACTGGCGGAGGAATGCAGGTTTCGAGGCGGTGCATATGGCGGGGAAGGACGAATACCGGTGGGCTCATGAGAGCTTGTTCCTTGATTGCGATGAATGCAACGCAATCAAGGAACGGGCAACTTCAGGTTGCACCCGGTTCGTGGAAGGGGCACCCGTTGAAGCTGGAACGATGTTCGCGCGAGGCCGCCATCACCACCTTGCGTGCGCGGTTCAGTGCGCCCAGCGGACGATGGGCGTCCAGTGCGTGCCACGGACTGAACGCCAGGCGGTCCTCGACCGCCGGCGATTCGGCATCATCCCATGCGATCTGGCGGGCGATATGCAGGTGCGCCACGGGAACGAACGGGCTTTCCTCCTCCGGCCATTCCACCGACGCGTCTTCGATCGGCATGGTCTCCTGGTCCCTGCACAGCTGCGCGCACAGGGCCCAGGTCAACGGTTCGCTGGTCTTCGCCAGAACATCCTGGATGGCATCACGCTGCGCTTCAGCTTCATTGGCCAACGGGGCGCCTTCCAGTGCCAGCAGCGTCGCGGAAAGGGGGCGCAATGCGAACTTGGCGACATACGGTCCATAGCGGAACGGGACCTGGGAAAAGAACGTTTCTCCCAGCGGATGCACCTGCGGTTCACCGCCCATTCCCTTGATCTTGCCGCTGCCGCCGCCCAATGATTCAAGAAGATTCTCGCCCGCGCGCAGGGTCGCGGAGATCACCGCCTTGGTGCGTGGCATGCGTTCGGTGGTGGCCGCCAGAAGCTTTGAGGCCCGCAGGAAACCTTTCGGCCCCGGACTGCTGAAGACCGGTCCATTGACCATCAGAAAGTCCTGGGTGTGCTGCTCCTCGCTTTCGGCGACGCGCGGCCCTTCCACGCCCACAACCTTGATGGCGATGGCGCGCGGCGTGGAGACGGTGTCCGGCAGCTGCTCGGCAGGCGGCGAGGAAAACCGCACCACTGCTTCGTATTCGCCGGGCGTGGCGAACAGCCCCTGCGCCAGCTCCGGCGCGAGACCTTCCAGCACCTGCACACGCGCCTTCAGCAGGGCCTGGCCTTTGGCATGCACGGCACGGAACGCGTGGCCTTCGGTTTCCGCCACCTTCCGCGCCATGTCGACGAAGACATCGCGCAGTTCGATGATGGTATCGGCTTCGCCGGGCTCGGAAGCTTCCATCGCGGCATGGAAGGGAACAGGCGGATTGGGCTGGCGCATGGCGGGCTCCGTCAAAGGGGAGCTCCAGCATGCGTCGGGCCGGTTAGCGCACCGTACAGGAACAGTCAGCGCCTGTTTCACGCAGGCCCTGCCATCGCAGGGACCTGCAAAGTAATGCTCAGCGTACCGGACGCAACGACGCCGACGAAATATGCCAGCGTTCTGCTTCGGCGGAGGTGCTCACGCCTTCCACCACCCGATGCAGCGTATATCTGCCGCGGAAATGCTGGCGCTTTCCCGTATGCAGCGTGGCATGTACCTCGACCGGTACGGTGATCCAGCGCTGGCTCATGCCGGCATCGGCGTCCGTCGGCGTGCCTGTCGTCACCCGCGAATGCGCGGTGGCGGAAAATCCTTTCCTGAAAGCCTCGTAGCTTTTGCCGCTGGCCTGTCCCTGATGGTCCCAGTGCTGGTAAGCGGCACGATAATCCTTGCGGTCGATCGCAGCGTAGTAGGACTGCACCACGCTGGCGGGATCCTGTTCTGCGGCAATCGCCGGAACCGACAGCCCCAGCGTGACGGCGGCCACGAAGAACCAGACCACCACATTCTTCATGTTCTTCATTCGCTCACCTCCACGTCGCCTGCGTTCTCGCATTTCCGCTTCAACGGGCACAGCCGGTCCAGCAGTGCCAGCGTCACGCCGTTGCTCCAGCCGAAACCATCCTGCAGTGGATATTCACCGCCGCCGCCGCCACCGGCAGAACCATCCACGACGTATTTTTCCACCAGTTTCTGCTGGTCGTCGTACACCGCCTGAACGGTGTGCAGGAAGCGTGTCCCCAGCGTCCGGGCCAGTCGTTGCTGGCCATATCGCTGCAGGCCATCCACGGCCACCCACTGCAGTGGCGCCCAGCCATTTGGTGCATCCCACTGCTGCCCGGTGACCACCGTGGTGGTCAGCAGGCCGCCCTGGCGCAGCAGATGCGCTTCGGCCGCAGCGGCGGTGCGACGTGCCTGCCGGCGGCTCGCAACGTCCAGCCACAGCGGGAACAGCGCGGCGGCGGTCAGGGCAGGGCGGGTGTTGCCCGTGCGGAGATCGCGGTCCACGTACCAGCCCTGGCCTTCGTCCCACAGCAGGCGGTTGATGGCGCGCTGGCGCGCATCCGCCTGCCGTGCGAAATCCCGTCGTGCGGCAGGATCACCCGCCACATCGCTGGCCCGCGACAGCGTTTTTTCCAGATGGAACAGCAGGCTGTTCAGGTCCACCGGTACGATTTCCGTAGTGTGAATGCTGGCCAGCGTTCCCGCATCGGCCAGCCAGCGCGAACTGAAATCCCAGCCGGATTCCGCGCCGGCACGCAGATCGCGATACACCTGCGATGGCGCTCGCCCGGGCGCCTGCGCGGCGGTGCCCAGGTCGTCCGTCCACGATTCGGTGCGCGGTACTGCGCGGGCATCCCAGTAGCGGTTGAGCACGCTGCCATCGGCCAGCCGCACCACGCGCGCCTCGGCGGTACCGGGTGCAAGGTTTTCCGCGCCACGCATCCAGAACGCATGTTCGGCCCGCAGTTGCGGCAGGTAACGATGGTAGGCTTCATCACCTTCGTGGGTTGCCAGCAGGTCCACCATCAGGCTGAAGAACGGCGGTTGCGAACGGCTCAGGTAGTACGTGCGGTTGCCGTTGGGGATGTGGCCATGGCTGTCGATCTGCCAGGCGAAGTTGTCCACCATGTCACGCACCTGTTGCCAGCGGTCGCTGGAGGCCAGCCCCAGCAGGGTGAAATAGCTGTCCCAGTAATAGACTTCGCGGAAGCGGCCACCGGGCACCACGTAGGGCTTTGGCAGCGGAAGCAGCGAGCCGTTCGGCGGCACATGGGTTGTCTGGCGCGTCAGCACGGGCCACAGCCCTTCGATATGCGCGCGCAGGCTCTCGCCGGCCGGAGGCACATAGGCCGGGACGGCACCGGGGATGTCGAAATTATCGGCGATGAAGGATTCCAGGTCGAAACCGGGCCGCGTGTGCTGCTGCCGCCAGGCATCCAGAAGGGGGTGCGGTTCGCGGCGTGGCACCGCGTCGGCGAAGGTCTTCTGGTCCGCGAACAGGTGTGCGCCCTGCACCTGCTGGAACAGGGGCTGCAGCTGCTGGTCAGGCGGCACGGGCTCGGC
>JAEZCF010000027.1 GCA_023430045.1 Pseudomonadota bacterium
CCGTCATATCCCGGTGCGGGTTGTGCGGGGGTCGGCCCGCCAACCCAGCCAGCGCACGGTGCCGGGCGCCGCCCGGCAGCCAGATCAGTCGCAATGCACCTTCGGTGCCAGCACGCGGGTCCAGATCCGGTAGCCGGCCTCCGTCATGTGCAGCATGTCCTCGCGGAACAATGCCGGGTCCGGTTTGCCGTCGGCAGCGAGCATGGGCGCATGGATGTCGGTATAGCCCGTATGCGGGATGCCCTGCAGCGCCCCACGGACCATCGCATTGGCCGCAGCGATCTGCGGCAGCAGGTGGGCACGCGACGGACTGGGCTTGATGGCGATGTAGTCCACCGTGGTCTCCGGCAGATCCTGGTGCACGCGCTGCACGAAGGCGACCACGTCGTCACGTACCTGCTCCGGCGTACGACCGCTGTTGAGATCGTTGTCGCCGGCATACAGGAAGACCTTGCACGGCGCGTACGGCACCACGATGCGGTCGGCATACCAGGTGCTGTCGCGGACTTCCGAGCCGCCGAAGCCACGGTTGAATACCGGCTGGGCGGGGAAATCCTGTGCCAGCGATTCCCACATGCGGATGGAGGAGCTGCCCACGAATTCGATGCCACCCCTCGGCGGTGGCGTGGCCTGGTCGGCCCGGGCGAAAGCATCCATGTCGGCTGCCCAGGCGGCGTTGGATACCTGCGCGGGTACCTGTGGGTCTTCCCTGGGGGCAAATGCGTGGGCGAGGCCGGTAGCGGACAGGCCCAGGACGAGGGCGAGCAACAGCGGGCGGCGAGGGGTCATCGTGAGCTCCTGCGGTATGCGGGCGTTACATCATACGGCGCGACCAGGCTGCGGTGGCCCGGGGCGGGGCAGCATGGTCGCGCGGCCTGCCTGGACGGGGCTTATGGCAAAATACGCTTCCTGCTGAATTCCCAGGCGTTCAATGACTGTCCGTTCCCTGTCCCCGTGGTCGCCCTGTCGCGACCGGATCGCCTGCGCTCCGGCCAGGGTTCGGCCGCATGGCTGACCACTTCGGGCACATGCCGCGCGGCCCGCGGCGCATACTGCAGGCCGCCCGCTGGTCGTGGCAGGGGCTGCGCGCGGCGTGGCTGCACGAATCCTCGTTCCGCCTGGAAGTCTGCCTGCTGGTGCTACTTGGGCCGCTGGCCCTGTGGCTGGGCGACACGCCGGTGGAACGCGTGCTGCTGGTCGCTCCGCTGCTGCTGGTGCTGGCGATGGAACTGCTGAATTCCGCCATCGAAGCGGTCATCGAGCGCTATGGCAGCGAGATCCACGAACTGGCCGGGCGGGCCAAGGACATGGGCTCGGCGGCCGTATTCGTGCTGATGATGAACGTCCTGCTGTGCTGGGGCCTGATCCTGGCGCCCCGGCTGCTCTGACTGCTTTCTTTCTTTTCTGCCTTCGAGAAAATTCCCCCGATGTTCCTTGAACTGCTTTCCGACCCCAATGTCTGGTTGACCCTGCTGACGCTGAGTGCGCTCGAGATCGTGCTCGGCATCGACAACCTGGTGTTCATCTCCATCGCGGTCAGCAAACTGCCCGAAGCGCGTCGTCCGTTCGCGCGCAAGCTTGGCATCGCGGTGGCCTGCATCACGCGTATCGCGCTGCTGGTATCGCTGGCTTACCTGGCACACATGGAGGCGAATCTGTTCACGGTGGCTGGCATGGGCATCTCCATCCGTGACCTGGTGCTGATCGTCGGCGGACTGTTCCTGATCATCAAGGGCACGCTGGAGATCCGTGAACTGATCACCGGCGGCGAAGACGAGGATCCGACCACGTCCAAGGCATCGGGTGTGTTCGGGCTGGTGATCCTGCAGATCGCGGTCATCGACATCGTGTTCTCGCTGGATTCGGTGATCACGGCGGTCGGCATCGCCGACCATATTCCGGTGATGGTGGCGGCGATCCTGCTGTCGGTGGCGGTGATGCTGCTGGCGGCCAATCCGCTGGGGCGTTTCATCGATGCCAATCCGACGGTGAAGATGCTGGCGCTGGCCTTCATCCTGCTGATCGGCGCGGTGCTGATCCTGGATGGGCTGGAAGTGCACGTGCCGAAGCCGTACATCTACGCGGCGATGGGTTTCTCGGTACTGGTGGAGTGGCTGAACCTGCTGATGCGCCGTCGTGCGGTGGCGCACCATGTGCCGGGTGCCGGTAACTGGTAAGAGGTGCTGCCGGGCGGCTGCCCGGCGCCCGCCGAAGCGACAGCAACGGCAACGGCAACGGCAACGGCAAGAGCAGAAGGCTGCATTGCTGGGGGTAGCGCCTGACGTCCCTGATGGTGACGGCTGAGGTGGGTGGCAGCTCCGGTGACAGCTGTGGTGGGGAATAGCTCTTGTGAGGGATAGCTGTGGCGGGGAATAGCTCTGGTGGGTGACGACCGTTGGTCGTCACGCTCCTTGAGCGGGTCACCGACCCGCTCTACCGGCTTTGTTCGTCCGTCGGCCATCACGCCATTCACCCCAAACATGGCATGCTCGGCTCCCAACCCCTCCGGAGCCTTGGCCATGCGCCTGTTGACCCGCCTGATACCCGTGCTGTTGCTGGCTTCCCTGTTGTCCGGCTGCGGCTACAACGCCATCCAGCAGAAGGATGAATCGGTCAAGGCCAGCTGGGCCGAAGTGCTCAACCAGTACAAGCGCCGTGCCGATCTGGTGCCCAATCTGGTCAACACCGTGCAGGGCTTCGCCAACCAGGAACGCCAGGTCCTCACCGAAGTGACCAACGCCCGCTCCCGTGTGGGGCAGATCAACGTCAATGCCGATGACGAAGCGTCGCTGCGGCAGTTCCAGCAGGCCCAGGGCGAACTCGGCAGTGCGTTGTCGCGGCTGCTGGTGGTCACGGAGAACTATCCGACCCTGAAGTCCGATGCCAACTTCCGCGATCTGCAGGCGCAGCTGGAAGGTACTGAAAACCGCATCACGGTCGCCCGCGGCCGCTATATCCAGCAGGTGCAGGATTACAACACCTACATCCGTTCCTTCCCGCAGGTGATCACCGCGAAGATCTTCGGTTATTCGACCAAGCCGAACTTCACCGTGGACAACGAAGCGCAGATCTCCAACGCGCCGACAGTCGAATTCGGCAACGGTGCACCGGCGCAGCAGCCTCAGCAACAGCCGCAGCCGGGCAACTGATCCATGCGCCTGCCCGCAGTGCTGCTGCTGATCCTGCTGTGCTGGCTGCCATCGGGTCGTCTGCACGCACAGGATCTGGTGGCCATTCCCAGGCTGGATTCGCCGGTGGTGGATACCACCGGTACCCTGGACGCCGCGCAGGTGCGGCAGCTGGAGCAGCAGGCCATCGAGCTGCAGCAGCGCAAGGGCAGCCAGCTGCAGGTGCTGGTGGTGCCGACGACCCAGCCCGAGGACATCGCCCAGTACACCACGCGGGTCTTCGAACAGTGGCAGGTCGGCCGCAAGGGCGTGGACGATGGCGTGCTGCTGGTGGTCGCCAAGGACGACCGGCGCGTGCGCATCGAACCAGGTTACGGGCTGGAAGGTGCCATTCCCGATGCGGTGGCCAACAGGGTGATCCAGGAATACCTGGTGCCTTCGTTCCGGGCGGGCGATTACGCCGGCGGCATCACCGAAGCGACGGCCATCCTGGTCAGGCTGATCGATGGCGAGCAGCTGCCGGCGCCGGTCAGCGCCCATCGCCAGCGCCAGGGTGACGGTGGCGGCGATGGCTGGATCCTGGCGGCGGTGATGAGCGGTTTCTTCGTCGGGTCATTGCTGCGCGCGGTGCTGGGCAGGTTGCCCCGACCGGTGCGTGGCGTGATCGCCGGGGGCGGTGCGGCACTGGTCGCCTTCCTGTTCACATCGATGCTGCTCGCCAGCGGCATCGCTGGTTTCATCGGCCTGCTGATGGCTGCCAGCTCGGGGCATCCGGCCCGGTACGCTGGCCGCGGCGGCTGGGGCGGTGGTGGGTTTGGCGGAGGATTTGGTGGCGGCGGCTTCGGGGGCGGTGGTGGATTCGGCGGTGGCGGCTGGGGGGGCGGCGGCGGTCGCTCCGGCGGCGGCGGCGCTTCGGGAGGCTGGTGATGATGCGACGTGCGTGGCGACATGTGTTTTCACCGTCGGTAAGCCGCACCTTCCCGCCGGCGACCCTGCGGGCGATCACCGATGCCATCGAGCAGGGTGAGCAGCGGCATGGTGGACAGGTGATGTTCGCGGTTGAAGCCGACCTGCCGCTGGCCGCGCTATGGCAGGGCGTGACGCCCCGGCAGGCGGCCGAGCGCGCCTTCGCGCATCTGCGCACCTGGGATACCGCCAACAACAACGGCGTGCTGATCTACCTGCTGCTGGCCGACCATGCCATCGAGATCGTGGCCGACCGTGGCCTGCGGCCGCACGTTCCCGATGAACGCTGGCAGGCCATCTGCGTGCATCTGGGCGACGGCCTGCGGGGATCGGAACCTGAGGTGGCGCTGCGTGCGGCGATCGCGGAGGTCTCCGGGCTGCTTGCTGCTCACTTCCCGCCGTCCAGCGCCGGCGACGATGACGCCCTGCCGAACGTTCCGCAGATCCTCGGTTGAGCCCAGGCGGCAGTCGGCCGAGAATAGCGGCTTACCCGCAAGGCGCCGCCCATGATCTATTTCCACGATATCGACCCCATCGCCATCTCGCTGGGGCCGGTCCAGGTGCACTGGTACGGCATCATGTACCTGCTTGGCTTCGCCTCTGCCTGGTGGCTGGGCAAGCGCCGCGTCGCTGCCGGGCGGCTGCCGGGAGTGAATGCCGATGGCTTCTCCGACCTGCTGTTCTACGCCATGCTCGGCGTGGTGGTGGGCGGACGCGTGGGCTACATGCTGTTCTACGCGCTGGGCGATTTCCTTTCCAATCCGCTGCTGCTGTTCAAGGTGTGGGATGGCGGCATGAGCTTCCACGGCGGCCTGCTGGGCGTATTGGGTGCCAGCTGGTGGTGGTCGCGCCGGCACCGCCTGCACTTCTTCGACACCATGGATTTCGTCGCGCCGCTGGTGCCGCTGGGCCTGGGCTTCGGGCGCATCGGCAACTTCATCGGCGCCGAACTGTGGGGCAAGTACACCGATGGCACCTGGGGCGTGGTGTTCCCGTCCGGGTTGCCGGCTGGGCTGGCACAGCTTGATGGCGCCACGTTGAAGGCGCAGTTCGCCAGCGGTGCCTTGAATCAGTACGCACGTCATCCGTCGCAGCTGTATGAAGCGTTCCTGGAAGGCCTGGTGATGTTCGCGGTGCTGTGGACGGTTTCGGCCAGGCCGCGCCATCGTTACCTGGTGTCTGGGCTGTTCGCGCTGATGTATGGCCTGTTCCGCTTCGTGGTGGAGTTCGTGCGCATGCCGGACAACGGCATCTACGTGGCCTTCGGCTGGCTCACCCGCGGCCAGATCCTCAGTCTGCCGCTGGTGGCGCTGGGGCTGGTGCTGCTGTGGATGGCGCGCCGCGCGCCGGTGCTGCAGCCGCAGCCGGTGGTCGATGGGGCAAAGGCATGAAGCCCTATCTGGACCTGCTTTCGCATGTGCTGGAACAGGGCGCGGAGAAGAGCGACCGCACCGGTACCGGCACCCGCAGCGTGTTCGGCTGGCAGATGCGCTTCAACCTCAACGACGGCTTCCCGCTGGTCACCACCAAGAAGCTGCACCTGCGCTCGATCATCCATGAGCTGCTGTGGTTCCTGAAGGGCGATACCAACATCGCTTACCTGAAGGACAACCAGGTGCGCATCTGGGACGAATGGGCCGACGAGAACGGCGATCTGGGACCGGTATACGGCAAGCAGTGGCGCAGCTGGACCGCCGCCGATGGCCGCCAGATCGACCAGATGCAGTGGCTGGTCGACGAGATCAGGCGCAATCCGGATTCGCGGCGGCTGGTGGTGAGCGCGTGGAATGTTGGCGAGCTTTCGCAGATGGCATTGATGCCGTGCCATAACCTGTTCCAGTTCTACGTGGTGCATGGAAAGCTCAGCTGCCAGCTGTACCAGCGCAGCGGCGACATCTTCCTGGGCGTACCGTTCAACATCGCCAGCTATGCACTGCTGACCCACATGGTGGCGCAGGCCACCGGCCTGGGCGTGGGCGATTTCGTGCACACGCTGGGCGACGCGCACCTGTATTCGAACCACTTCGAGCAGGCGCGCGAGCAGCTGTCGCGCGCGCCGCGCGCGCTGCCGAAGCTGTGGCTGAACCCGGAAGTGACCGACCTGTTCGGTTTCCAGTTCGATGACATCCGCATCGACGGCTACGATCCACATCCGGCCATCAAGGCGCCGGTGGCGGTGTGAGCATGAAGCTATCGCTGATCGCCGCGCTCGACCGCAACCGTGGCATCGGCCGTGACAACCAGCTGCCCTGGCACCTGCCGGACGACCTGCGGCACTTCAAGGCGTTGACGGTCGGCAAGCCGGTGCTGATGGGTCGCAGGACGGCCGAATCACTGGGGCGCGCGTTGCCGGGCCGCACGAACCTGGTGCTCACGCGCAGCGGCACCGCTCCGTTCGCGGGCATGCGCGCGGTGGCGACCCTGGATGATGCGCTGGCGATCGCCAGCGAGGAAGCAGCCGGCGAGCTGTGCGTGATCGGCGGTGGGGAGGTCTACCGCCTGTTGATCGGCTACGCCAGTGATCTGTACCTGACCTGGGTCGAAACCGAGGTGGCCGCCGATACGCATTTCCCGGACGTGGACGCAGCGGTGTGGCGCGAAGCCGGCAGCGAGCCGCACGAGGCCGATGACCGCCACGCGTTTCCGTTCCGGTTCGTGCATTACACGCGCAGGTAGCATCGGGCACTGCCCGTGCAGGGTGGAACGGCGTGATTTCCGCCCGGCAGCAACCCGCCAGGCAGGGCCCGGCCTTACGGCGTTGGCGGTTTGTTGCCGGGCGGACGGCCACGTCCACGCCGGCGGCGGGAGGGCCGCGGACGCTGTTCAACGGCTTCGTTTTTCGGCGCGCCGGGGCCGGGACGTTCCACCGCTGGCCGTGGCCGCGCAGGCGGGCGTGCGCCCGGCACCGGGGCGGGAACATCGCGTCCCGGCACCTGCACCACGCGCAGGTCCTCGCTGTCCAGCTGAAGCGCGGTGAGCTTGCCGCCCCACACCGCACCGGTGTCGATGGCATGCACACCCTGGGTGATGGTCAGGCCCAGCGAGGACCAGTGGCCGCATACGATCTTCAGGTCACGCTCGACCCGGCCCGGCACTTCGAACCAGGGATACAGACCCTGTTCCTGCGTGCCCGGCGTGCCCTTGTCCTCGATGCCGATGCGGCCACGGGGCGTGCAGTAACGCATGCGGGTGAAGAAGTTGATGATGGCGCGCGAACGGTCGTAGCCGGTCAGGTTCGGCGCCCAGATCGGCTTGTCGCCATACATGTTGCGCAGCAGCTTGCGGTAGCCGTTGCCCCGCAGCTGCAGCTCGATCTCCCGCGCATGCTTTTCAGCCAGCTGGGTGGTCCATTTCGGCGCCAGCCCGGCGTGCACCATCATCCAGCCCAGTTCGCGGTCGGTATGCACCAGCTTCTGCATGCGCAGCCAGTCCAGCAGCACGTCACGGTCCTCGGCCAGCACCACGCGCAGCAGGTCCGGGTTGACCTTGCGCTGCTCCTCTTCGCTGCGTGCACCCACGGCCAGCAGCGACAGGTCATGGTTGCCAAGCACCACCACGCTGTTCTCGCGCAGCGAATGCACCAGCCGCAGCGTTTCCAGCGACTGCCCGCCGCGGTTCACCAGGTCGCCGGCGAACCACAGGGTGTCCTGCGCCGGGTCGAAGCGGATCTTTTCCAGCAGCCGCTGGGTCACGTCATGGCAACCCTGCAGGTCGCCGATCGCCCACACGCTCATGGTCCGGCCTCCGTGTCAGTGCAGGGTGCGTGGAATGGTCAGCACGAATGGCGCGACCGCGGCGGCGAACTCGGTGCCATCGTCGGCC
The DNA here is from genome assembly GCA_023430045.1 of Pseudomonadota bacterium. Taxonomy (GTDB): domain Bacteria; phylum Pseudomonadota; class Gammaproteobacteria; order Xanthomonadales; family Xanthomonadaceae; genus Stenotrophomonas. The sequence goes on from JAEZCF010000027.1 coordinate 7,917, forward strand.
ACCATGTCGTAGTGGCCCTGCATCGTGCCGTGCTCGGTGCCCAGCATGACACCGGAGGTGTAACGGAAGTCTTCACCGGGCCGCAGGCGTGGCTGCTCGCCGATCACGCCGTCGCCATCGACATGCTCCACGCGGCCTTCGGCGTCGGTGATGCGCCAGTGCCGGGCGACCAGGCGCGCGGCGACCCGTCCACGGTTATGGATGCGGATGGTGTAGGCAAAGGCATAGCGGCCCTCGTCGGGGGAGGACTGGTCATCGAGGAAGCGCGGAGCGACTTCCACGTCAACGGCGTAATGATCTTCGTCGTGCATCGGGGAAGTGTAATCAGCTTGCATTGGCCAGTGCGATGAATTCCGCTACCTCGAGCTGTTCCGCACGCGCATCCGGTCGTACGCCGGCGGCCTGGAACTGTTCGGCGCTGACCAGGGTGTTCAGTGCGTTGCGCAGCGTCTTGCGGCGCTGTCCAAACGCCGCGCGGACCACATCGGCGAATCGCCTGTGATCGTGGATGCCGACCGTGGCCGGATCACGCGGTACCAGCCGCACCACGGCCGAATCGACCTTCGGCGGCGGCCGGAACGCGCCGGGCGGAACCACGAACAACGAGGTGACCTCGCAATACGCCTGCAGCATCACGCTGAGGCGCCCGAACACCTTGCTGCCGGGGGCGGCGGCCATGCGGTCCACCACTTCCTTCTGCAGCATGAAGTGCATGTCGCGGACCACGGCGGCATGTTCCAGCGCATGGAACAGGATCGGCGAGGAGATGTTGTAGGGCAGGTTGCCCACCAGCCGGATCGGCTGGCCGTCGGCGAGTGCGGTGAAGTCCACGCGCAGCACGTCGCCCTGCACGATGGTCAGTTCGCCCAGCGGCGCGGCCGCTGCGGTCAGCGGGGCGATCAGGTCGCGGTCGAATTCGATGACGGTCAGGCGCGGATGCTGGCGCAGCAGCGGCAGGGTGATGGCACCCTGGCCGGGGCCGATTTCCACCAGGCGGTCGCCATCCTTCGGGTTGACCGCCATGACGATGCGGTCGATGTAATGGCGGTCGGCCAGGAAGTGCTGGCCAAGCTGCTTCTTGGCCGGGGCGGTGAACGCCGGGCCAGCGGGGGAATGCGGATTCATGCGCTCATTTTACGTTGCCGGGCCAGCTGCGCGCACAACGTTGTGGCCGCCTGCAGGCTGGAGGGATCCGCGGTGCCCCGCCCGGCCAGGTCCAGCGCGGTGCCGTGGTCGACCGCAACGCGTGGGTAGGGCAGGCCGAGGGTCAGGTTCACTGCCTGCTCGAAGCCGGAATACTTCAGCACCGGCAGGCCCTGGTCGTGGTACATCGCCAGCACGCTGTCGAAGCCGGCCAGCCTGGCTGGCAGGAACGCGGTATCGGCTGGCAGCGGCCCGACCAGGTCCATGCCTTCCTCGCGCAGGTGCTGCAGCAGCGGGATCACCACGTCCTGTTCCTCATGGCCCAGGTGCCCGTCCTCGCCCGCATGCGGGTTGAGCCCCAGCACCGCTATGCGGGGCGCGGGCAGGCCGAATTCGCGGCGCAGCGCCGCGTGCAGGGTGCGCAGCACGCGCTCCAGCCGCTCGCGGGTGATGGCGTCGGCCACCTTGCGCAGGGGCAGGTGGGTGGTCGCCAGAGCGACGCGCACGATGTCGTTGGCCAGCATCATCACCACCTTCACCCCGGCCTGGTCGGCCAGCAGTTCGGTGGTGCCGCTGTAGGCGATGCCGCCCTGGTTGATGACCGCCTTGTGCACCGGCCCGGTGACCACGCCGTCCAGCTCGCCGTGCAGGCAGGCCTGGCCAGCGCCCAGCAGGGCAGCGACGACCGCCTTCGCGTTGCGGGGATCGGCATGGCCGAAACGGCTTGGCGTTGCGTTGGCGATCGGGCGCAGCCGCAGATCGCCGGGCACGTGGGCTTGGGCATGTTCGGGCAGCAGCTGCAGGGGCAGCCGCAGCGCGGCTGCAGCCGCGCGCAGGGTTTCCGGGTCGGCGAAGGCCAGCAGCCGGCAGTCGTCGCGCGGCTGCTGGATCAGGCGGATGCACAGCTCCGGCCCGATCCCGGCGGGCTCGCCCGGTACCAGAGCGAGCTGGGGAAGCATCAGGACTGCGGCGGGGTCGCGGTGTTCTCCGCGCGGTCGCCGCTGCGGAAGCTGACGTAGGCTTCGCCACGCAGTTCGGACAGGAAGCGGTTGTACTCTTCTTCCAGCTTGCGACGGCCGATGGTCTCGCGGATCTGCGCCCGCTGGTTGTCCACGCCCACGTCGGTCTGGCGGGTGGCGACGCGCTGCACGATATGCCAGCCGGCGTCGGTGCGGAACGGCTGGCTGACGCCGCCGTCGCTCACCCCTTCCACCTGGCGACCGAAGTCCGGGCCGAACGCGTCGGCCGGGAACCAGCCGAGGTCACCGCCCTGGCCGCGGCTGTTGTTGTCCTCGGAGGACTCCTTGGCCACGTCCTGGAACTCGGCACCACCGGCGATGCGGGCACGCAGCGTATCGATCTTCGCCTTGGCGGCGGCATCGTTCTGCTGGTCGGTCACGCGCACCAGGATATGGCGGCCGTGGTATTCGGTGACGGTCTGGCCGGTGCCATCGGCTGCGTTGGCGTCGCGCAGCTCCACCAGCTTCAGAAGCTGGAAGCCGCTCGGGCCACGCAGCGGACCGACCACGTCGCCGGGCTTCATGTCCTGCATGACCTGCAGGAACGCCTGCGGGATCTCATCCATCGAACGCCAGCCGAGATCGCCGCCTTCCAGCGCGTTGGGGCTGTCGGAATAGCGCACCGCCGCGGCATTGAAGTCCAGCTCGCCCTTGTCCAGCAGCGCCTTCACGCCGTCGGCCTTCTGCTGGCCGGTGGCGATCTGGTTGGCGTCGGCGCCGTCCGGCGTGGCGATCAGGATGTGCGCGAGATGGTACTGGGTGCCGACCGCGGCCTGCTGCTTCAGGGCAGCGTCCACTTCGCCCTCGCTGACGCTGATGCGGCTCTGGGCGAAGCTCTGGCGCAGGCGCTGGACGACGATCTCGTCGCGCACCGAACGGCGGAACTCGTCGAAGTCGATGCCATCCTGGGCCAGGCGGCCGCGCAGCTGGTCTACATCGCCGCCGTTCTGCTGGGCGATGGACTGGATGGCCTGGTTCAGTTCCTGGTCGGAAACGCGGATGCCACTGCCTTCGGCGCGGGTCACCTGCAGCTTCACCAGCACCAGACGTTCCAGGACCTGGCGGCTGAGCACGTCATCCGGCGGCAGCTGGTTCTCACGACCGGCGTACTGCGCCCTGATGTTGGCCAGCGCGCGGTCCAGCTCGCTCTGCAGGATGACGTCTTCGTCGACGACGGCGGCGATGCGGTCCAGTGGCTGGGTCTGCTGCGACGATGCCTGGAAGGGCACGGACGCCGTGGACACCGCCAGCAGGGAGGCGAGTAGGACAGGGAAGGTCTTGGTCATGGGATCAGGTTCGGATCGTAGTCGTCGCGCGTGGCACCGGTATTGCTGGGCGGCACGAGATAGAGGTCGTCGCGGTTGTAGCCGAGGATAGCACGGCGCAGGGTACGGTCCGTGTTCTGGCCGATGGAGCTCAGGCCCTTGAGCACGAACTCGATCTGGAAGGAGGTGTTCAACTCGCCTTCGCGGTTGCGCACGTAGCGACGGGCCAGCGCGCGCACGGCCAGGCAGCAGCTGTCCCACTGCACGCCGCCGATGATTTCCAGCGGCTTCTTGTCTTCCAGCGAGTAGTAGTAGCGGCCCACCACGCTCCAGCGGGGGTTGATGGGGTACAGGAACGACAGGTCCGCCTGCTCCAGCAGCGTGCTGCCGTTGGGGTTGAGGCGGTTGCGGTAGCTGACGTTGACGATGCCGTCGTTGGGCATCACGTAGCGGGCGCGGACGCTGGCCAGGTCCTCGCGCTTGTACTTGGGATCCCACTGGTAGGTGGCGCCCAGGTTCCAGCGGTCATTGATCTGCCAGTTGGTGTCGGCGATCCAGGCCGACTTGCCTTCTTCCACCGGCACTTCCACGCCACTGATGTTGACCCGGGAGTCCTCGAAATACTGGATCTGGCCGATGCTGGCCGAGAACCGCTCGCGGCCCGTGCTCTGGTCGATGAAGCGGGTGCTCAGCGCCATGGTCAGCTGGTTGGCGTCGTTCTGGCGGTCCGCGCCGGTGTAGCGCGAATCGCGGAACAGCTGGCCCCAGCTGAAGGTGAAGTCACGGGTATCGAAGATCGGCAGCTCGCTCTGGTCGCGGTACGGCGTGCGCAGGTAGAACAGGCGCGGCTCCAGGGTATGCAGGTAGGGCTTGTCGCCGATGGTGGTTTCGCGGTCGAAGAACAGGCCCGCGTCCAGGCTGGCGATGGGCACGCTGCGGTTCGGCGAGGTGTTGCCGCGCAGCTGGTCCGGGGTGGCGGTGGCCGGGTCGATGCCGGCCGCGCGCAGGTTGTCGGCGCGGATGCTGTCGGCCAGCCCTTGTTCCAGGTCGTAACCGGTGTAGCGCCAGGCCAGCGTCGGGGTGACGTACCACGCTGCGCCGCTGAAGGGCAGGGTGACGTAGGGCTTGACGTCCACACGCGAGCCGCCGAGCACTTCGCGCCGGCTGCCATCGCGCACATACTCGCCTTCGCTGTCGATCATCTTGCCGTGCACATCGTCATGCACGAAGCGCACCGCTTCGGCGTACACGCCGACTTCCAGCCAGGGCAGCAGCGGCTTGTCCCAGGTACCGAACAGGCGCGGCTGGCGGTTGTACGGCAGCGCGGCCTCGGTGAGGGTGTAGTCGGTGAGCTGCCAGTAATCGGCCATCAGCCCGGCCGTCCAGTTCTCGCCGGTGCCGTAGATGCCCGCCTGGCTCTGCAGGTTGGACGCGGTCACGCCCAGCAGACGGTTGGAGAAGTCCTCCACATAGCGCTCGTCGCTGACCCAGGCCAGTCCCGCGCGCGCCTGCCAGTTGGAATTGAAGTTGTGGTAGCCGGTGTATTCGACCCGCCCGCGGTCCTTGTCGCGCAGCTCGTCACTAGGCATGTAGGCGGTGTGCAGCTCGCCCCGGCCACCGTCGTAGAGGTAACGGAACTCGTTGTCCAGCATCAGCCCGCGCTTGCTCATGTAGCGGGGCGTCAGGGTGTCGTCGTAGTTCGGCGCCAGGTTGAAGTAGATCGGCTGCGCATAGTCGAAACCGTTGCGGCCGGACAGGCCCAGCTGTGGATACAGCAGGCCGGTCTGGCGACGGTCGTCGATCGGGAACTTGAAGTACGGCGCCCACAGCACCGGCACCTTGCCCACGCGCAGCACGGCGTTGCGGGCGGTGCCGAAGCCTTCATCGTTGTCCACTTCGATCTGCGGCGCGGACAGCTTCCACACCGGCTGCGATGGATCGCAGGTGGTGTACGTGGAGCGGTGCATCTGCCCGACCGCTCCCTGCAGGTCCACCGATTCGGCGCCGCCGTTGCCGCGCCGGGATACCAGCTGGTACTGGATGTCGGAGATCTTGTGGGTGTCGGCTTCCTGGTTGCCCTCGGCGCGCTTGGCCACCATGCGGATGGACGAATCCTGGTAGCGGACGTTGCCTTCGGCGACATAGTTTCCGCTTTCGGTATCGAAGCTCAGGTGGTCGGTGCCGAGGAACTGGTCGCCGCGTTTCAGCGCCACGTTGCCCTCGTACTGCGGCACGGTGGAAGTGCCGGACAGCTGGTCGCCTTCGATGTCGGTGGGCTGGTCCACGCGCGTGGCCGCCGCGGCCTTGTCCGCCGGGGGGGCGTCATCAAAGACGGGCAGGACGTCGGTGGCAGGGCACAGCCCCCAGTTGAGTGGCTTGTCGTCGGCCAATGCCGGCAGGCACAGGGCGATACCCAGGGGGAGAGGCAGCAGGCGGAAGGCTTTGCGCACGCGTGATGAGATTCAGGCGAAAACGGCCAGTAGCTTGCCCCATCCCTTGCATAGGGGCAATGAAGGTGAGCCGCCGACGGCGGCTCGGGTTCATGCGGCGGCGTCCGCCGCGCCGCCCAGCAGCGTTCCGACATGGGCCACGCAGCAGTCGGCCAGCGCCTGGGGGTCGTAGCCGCCTTCCAGCATCGAGACCAGCCGCCCGGCCGCATGCCGCCGGGCCAGCGCATGCAGTTCGGCGGTGATCCAGGCGAAATCCTCGGTTTCCAGCATCAGGTCGGCCTGTGGATCGCGCAGGTGGGCATCGAAACCGGCCGACACCAGCAGCAGCTGCGGACGGAAATCGTCGATGGCCGGCAGCATTTCTTCCACCCATACGTTGCGGAAACGCAGGCTGCCGCTGCCCGGCGGCAGCAGGATGTTCATCAGGTTGCCCGCGCCACGGTCACGGCGCAGGCCGGAATTGGGGAACAGCCCGGCCTGGTGGGTGCTGTAGTACGCCACGCGCGGATCCAGCTGGAAGATGTCCTGGGTGCCGTTGCCATGGTGCACGTCGAAATCCACCACGGCGATGCGTTCCAGCCCATGACGGTCGCGCGCATGCGCGGCGGCCACGGCGATGTTGTTGAGCAGGCAGAAGCCCATGGCGGTGCTGGCGGTGGCGTGGTGTCCCGGTGGCCGCACCGCGCAGAACGCCAGTGGATCTTCGCCCAGCATCACCGCATCCACCGCAGCCACCCCCGCGCCCGCCGCATGCAGTGCGGCGGCGGCCGATCCGGGCGATGTCCGCGTATCCATGTCGATCTGCCGCAGGGCCGCGGTCTGCGGCTGCAGCACCAGGTCCAGCAGGCTGCTGTCGTGCACGCGGGCGAGATCGCCACGCTTGGCCGAAGGGGCCTGCCGCCAGTCCAGGCGGTCGGGAAAGGCGGTGTGCAGCGCATCCAGTACCCCCTGCAGGCGCTGCGGCGATTCGGGATGGTCCGGACCGGGATCGTGCTGCAGGCAGGAAGGGTGGGTGAATACCAGCATGGGCGCGGTCGTTCCGGGAAGGCGGTCAGGGATGGCGTCGTGCGTGCTGCCAGAGCACTTCGCCCTGGTCATCGGCGCGCGCCAGCACGCGGGCGAGCACGAACAGCAGATCGGACAGCCGGTTGAGGTAGTGCAGGGCCTGCGGCCGTACCGGCTGGATGCGTGAGAGGGCCACGGTTTCCCGCTCCGCGCGGCGCACGATGCAGCGTGCCAGGTGGCAGCGCGCGGCGGCTTCCCCGCCGGCCGGCAGGATGAACTCGCGCAGGGCGGGCAGGGTGGCGTTGTAGTGGTCCAGGTGCCGTTCCAGCGCATCCACGTCGGCGTCGGACATCGCGGCGTGGCCGGGAATGCAGAGCTCGCCACCCAGATCGAACAGCTGATGCTGCAGGGTGGTGAGCAGCGTGCGCACATCGTCCGGCAACGGCACGGCCAGCAGCACGCCCAGCGCGGAGTTGGCCTCGTCTACCGTGCCGAACGCGGCAACCCGCGCATCGTCCTTGCCGACGCGGCTGCCATCGCCAAGCCCGGTGCTGCCGTCATCGCCGGTACGGGTATAGATGCGCGAAAGCCGGTTGCCCATGCCGCTGGTCAGCCGCGCACGTCACGCTGGGCCTGGCGCAGCTTGCCGACCTGCTCGATGGCCACCTGCAGGGCTGCGGCCAGGGCGACGTACAGCGCCGTGGTGCCCAGGTAGGGGCCGAGCCAGTCGGCATAGTTGCGCAGCCAGCCGCCCAGCGTCGGCTCGGGCACGTTGCGGCTGGTCCAGTAGAAACCGCCCTGCGCGAACAGGTGGCATACCGCGACCGAGCCCGCCACCAGCAGCGCGGCCTTGCCGAGCACGCCCCAGCGTGCCCCCTGGTACCCGCGTGCCAGCAGCATGCCGCCGGCCCACATCGCGAAATACGCCGGTACCAGCATCCAGTATCCCGGCGACACGCAGTAGTGCTGCCAGAAATCCAGCCCGGCGCTGCGGATCACCCACCAGTCCACCAGCACCGCCACTGCCATCAGCAGCGGGAACGCCCAGCGCGTCCACGCGCGCAGGTAGAAACCGCCGATGAAGAACACGGCCCACGACGCATCGGGGATGGCGGCGAAATGATTCACCCGCGTGGCGGCCATCAGCAGCAACAGGCAGGCCAGCGCAAAGGCACGATGCGAAGTGGTGTTCATGGGCGCGGGCGGGGAAAGGATGAGACCCATTCTAGACCGCGCCGGGCCATTGCGCTGGACGTGTGCGGTGGGCGGGCGATCACCGGCGAAGGCGTATCATGGCGACATGAGCGAACGTGTTGATGTCCTGATCGTCGGCGGCGGCCTGGTGGGCGCCAGCCTGGCCATTGCCCTGCAGCGCCACGGGCGCGCGGTGTGCCTGCTGGAAGCCACCGCGGACGGTGGTCTGCCGGCCGTATTCGATCAGCGCAACCTCAGCTTCGCCGCAGCCACCGTCAACGCGCTGACGGCGCTGGGTGTCATGCAGAAACTGGCCGGCCCGCCGGGACCGATCACCCGCATCCATGTCAGCCGTGCCGGCGATTTCGGCCGCGTGCAGCTTGCGGCCGCCGATTACGGCAGGCGCTGGTTCGGACAGGTGGTGGTGGCGCGTGATTTCGGCAACGCGCTGGAAGCGCGGCTGCTGGAACTGCCGGGCCTGCAGCGACGCCGCCCGGCCCGTTTCCTGGGACTGGGCGAGGTGGTGGACGGTTACCGGCAGGTACGCGTGCTGGACGGACAGGACGAACGCATCGTGTCGGCCCGGCTCGTGGTAGGCGCCGATGGCACCGCCAGCGGCGTGCGCGACGCCTTGTCCATCGATGTGGATGAGCATGATTTCCAGCAGACGCTGTTCGTGGCCCGCGTACGCGGCCAGCGGGCGCCCGATGGCACGGCATGGGAGCGGCTGACCGATACCGGCCCCACCGCACTGCTGCCGCGTGGCGACCGCCATTTCGGCGTGGTGCACGGTGTTGCCCGCCAGCAGGCGGATACGGTGATGGCACTGGACGATGCCGCGTGGCTGCAGCGACTGCAGCAGGCGATCGGCTGGCGCGCCGGGCGACTGCTGGAATCCGGCCCACGCAGCGCCTATCCGTTGCGGCAGGTGCTGGCGCGCGCGCTGACCGGCGAGCGCGCGGTACTGCTCGGAAATGCCGCGCAGACCATCCATCCGCTGGGCGCACAGGGCTTCAACCTGGGCCTGCGCGATGCACTGACGCTTGCCGAACTGCTGGAAGCGCCCGGCGATGCGGGCAGTGACGCGCTTCTGCAGGCCTACGTGCGGCACCGTGAGGAGGACCGTCGGCAGACCGTCGCGTTCTCCGGCGGGCTGGCGCGGCTGACCGGCAATTCCGCACCGCTGCTGCGCCCGTTGCGCAGCCTTGGGCTGCTGGCCACGCAGGCCACCTCCGTGCAGTCGATGCTGGTAGGGGGGGCGATGGGCTTCCGCGGCGAGGTGCCGAAGCTGTGTCGTGGAGAAGCCGCATGAGCCGTCGTGCCGGCCAGGATGTGGTGATCGTCGGCGGTGGTGTGGTCGGGGCCAGCTGTGCGTTGGCACTGGCCGATGCGGGCCTGGCGGTCGCGCTTGTCGAAGGACGCGAGCCGCCGCCGTGGCAGGCCGCGCAGCCGGACCTGCGGGTGTTTGCCTTTGCCGCCGACAACGTGCAGCTGCTGCAGCGGCTCGGGGTATGGGAATCGGTGCAGCGCGCCCGCGCCCATCCCTACCGCCGCATGCAGGTATGGGACGCGGCTGCGGGCGAGGACCTGGTCTTCGATGCGGACCGTTTCGGTCGCAGTGAGCTGGGCTGGATCGTAGAGAACAGCCTGCTGCAGGACCGCCTGTGGGCAGCGCTGCCCGCCGCCGGCGTGGATGTCCACTGCCCGGCGCGGGTGGAGGGACTTGAACAGGACGCGCACGGCGTGCGCCTGCGGCTGCAGGATGGCCGCAGGCTGGATGCGGCGCTGGCCGTGGCCGCCGATGGCGCCGAATCCACGTTGCGGACGTTGGCCGGCATCGAGGTGGATCGGCATGAGTACCACCAGCGCGGCGTGGTCGCCTACGTGGACAGCGAACACGACAACGCGGCCACGGCCTGGCAGCGCTTCCTGCCCACCGGACCACTGGCATTGCTGCCGGTGGCGGCGCGGCGCAGCTCCATCGTATGGACGTTGCCGGACGAGGACGCCGCACGTGTGCTGGCGCTGGACGACGCGGCGTTCGATCGGGAACTGACCCGCGCCTTCGGTGGACGCCTGGGCGAACTGCGCGTGGCGTCCGCGCGCGCTGCATTTCCGCTGCATCGCCAGCTGGCGCGCGCGTATGTCGCCGGGCGCGTGCTGGCCCTGGGCGACGCGGCGCATGTGGTGCATCCGCTGGCAGGGCAGGGCGTGAACCTGGGCCTGCGCGACGTGGCGGCATTGCAGCGCTGGATCCAGCCCTCCGCACAGCGGCGCGGGCAGGCACAGCTGTCACCACAGCGCCTGCAGCGCTGGGCGCGCGAACGACGCAGCGACAACCAGCTGTCGGCTTATGGCTTCGATGCGATCAACACGGTGTTCTCCAACGATGAGATGCACCTGACACTGACGCGTGGGCATGCGCTGGGCTGCGTGGGGAAGTGGCCGCCGCTGCTGCAGCTGTTCTGGAAGCGTGCGGCGGGGATGTAGGTATTCAAGCCTGACAGGGAATGGACGTCGCTGCGCGGCTTATGAAAGCCCGCGATGCGCAAGGTCACCAGAATGGCGTCTTCCTGTTTACAGAGAGGCGGCTCATGAGTTTTCTGGTGAAGATGTTCAATCCTTCCCTGCACCTGCGCCGTGAGGCTGTCAAGGCCGTAAAGGAGATGCCGGGCATCGAGAAGGCGGCTGTTGCCAAGCTGCTGGCGAACATCTCGAACACGGCGCAGAAGACGGGGCTTCGTCCAGGTAAGGATTCGGATATCCATACGCTTGTCAGCATCAGCCAGTCCCTCGCGGACGGCAAGGCCGTCGGCTACGAAGGTAAGGCACTCCCTCATATGGTGCGCAACATCAGGCACACAGCCCAGCGACAGCTGGATGATCTATTGTCCAGAAGCGCAGGCATGAAGCCTGATAGTCGATTGGCCAACGATATCCACACGCTAAACCACTTCATCGAGTCCACACGCGGATTTTCCGCACAGGTGGTCGAGGCCCATCGGAACGCGATGAAGTAGCCGATCCTGTGCTCAGTCCAGCAGCCAGCCGGCAAGATCGGCTCGGTCCAGCCGGCCGCGCCGCTTCGTATCCAGCGAATCGAATTCATCGGCCAGCGACGGATTCGCCTGCGCTTCCTCGCGGCTGATGAAGCCATCGCCATCGGTGTCCAGCGATTCGAAATGGAGGCGGTACTGGCCGGTGGCGCTGGACGGCGTCAGTGAGCGGATGGTCACCGGTGTTTCGCCCAGCGGCACCGTGATGTCCACGCTGCCGGTCACCTGGCCGGCTGCAAGCGGCTGCTGGCGGATCACGCCGGTTTCATCGCGCAGCGGCTGGCTGAGCGCCGGATCGGTACGTATCTGCTGGGCGGACAACGGCGCGGCAGCGAACAGCAGGGCCAGCAGGCAGGCGGGAGTAGACGACATGAGATTTTCCTCCGTGCGCGGATGGGGTAATTATGAAAGTGGGCAACGTTCCATGCCAGCAGATTGCGGATTCCGACATTACCTTTCACCGAGCCGGGTGAGCAGCGTTGGCCCATGGGAGGCCCCATGGGCCTGAGCAGCTGCTTCGCTTCCCTGCTGGCGCGGTCATGCCCTCGCCTGGCGAAAGATGGAGGTGACAGGCACCTTCATTCCCATGAGCGGGCTGCCTTGAACGAGGTTCTTGCTTCGATCACCAACGCCGCCGGCAATGGCGTGCCGGTTCCGGGCGGCACGCAGGACATCGTCAGACAGCTGCATGGCGACGCTACCGGTGAAGGCGAATGTGCCGCAGGCCGGAGCGGGGTGGTCGATCGTCTCGGCAGCGTGCGGGCTGATTACAGTGCCGCTCGTGCAGATCTCCAGCATGAGGTGAACGTCTGGTCTCGCGACTGGCTGACGGGTACGGAAAAACGCGACATGGGAGAGGTTGTCGACGTATATCGCAGGATTGAGGTCATCAATCAGATGATCCATGACATCGATATGGCACGCTCGACGCTGAAGCGGCGTCGCCGTTGCGCCGATATCAACGCAGCGGCGATGCCAGCACAGTGATCTCTTCGCGATCGTGGTACAGCTGCTTGGCGCGTACCACCAGCGGCCTGCCGGCCTGTTCCTGGAACAGATCCAGGCACAGCCGGGTTTCATCCCAGCGCTTTTTCATCGGCAGCTTCAGATTGAAGATGGCGTGCCTGCACCAGCCCTCGCGGAACCATGTGGCCATGCGCTCGGCGACGCGTCGTGGCTGTTCCACCATGTCGCAGACCATCCAGTCCAGCGGTTGCTCCGGGTGCCAGTGGAAACCATCCGCACGAAGGTGTTCGACCAGCCCCGTGTCCAGCACATGCTGACGCAGCGGTCCGTTGTCGATGCTCAGCACATGCATGTGCTGGCGGGTCAGCACCCAGGTCCAGCCGCCAGGCGCGGCGCCCAGATCAGCGGCGCGCATGCCAGGACGCACCAGTGCTTCGCGTTCTTCCGCAGTGAACAGGGTCAGCAGTGCTTCGTCCAGCTTCAGTGCGGAACGCGAGGGCGCGTCCGGCAGTAGTTTCAGGCGAGGAATGCCCAAGGCCCAGGGCGCACTATCGGCCGCGTCGGCCACGCATACGAACGCATGCGTGCCGTCCACGAACACCACGTGCAGACGCGGCAGTTTCAGGTTCGGCTTGTCGGAAAGTTTGCCGGCCTTGCGCAGGGCGGGTCGCAGGGCGTTGCCGAACGCGCGCGCGAGCCCGGAAAGCGGCTTGCCGGCGTCCGAATCCGGATGTTCCACCCACAGGTCGCCGAAACGTGGCGCATCGGCCAGCGCGGCCAGCATCGGTGTGATGCGGTCCGACGCATCCAGCTGCGGCAGTTCTGCAAGCACCACCAGTTTCTGCCGCGCGAAGATCAGCTCGCGCCAAGGCAGGGCAGCCGACAATGCCGCAGCTTCATCGCACATGAAAAGCACGAAACCGTCGTTGCGCTGGGTACGTGCATAACCGGCAAACCCTGCTTCGCCCGCGCGGCTGGAAAGCTCGCCGGCCAGCTCGGGTTCGAAGCCCTGCCGGCACAGGCAGAGCAGGCCGACACCTGCCTTAGTAGCGGGCGCCATCGGCTTCTCCGTAAGCGTCCAGGACCGCGCGCGCGTCGTCGCGGTTCAGGCCCTGCACGACCTCGATGCCACGCTTGTTGAGTTCGCCAACCCAGTCCGATGGCAGTGGACCTTCATCGAAGGGCGTCAGCTCTTCCACGTCGGCGGCGCTGGCGCCGATCAGCAGGCGATCGATGCCTGCCCATACGGTGGCGCCATAGCACTGGCAACACGGTTGCGACGATGTGGCCAAGGTGATCGGCGCCAGCACGTCGTTCAAGCGCGGCGTCTGCAGGCGCTGCTGGGCCAGCATGTAGGCCATGTTCTCGGCATGCGCCAGCGACGTGGCGTGCGGCACCACGCGGTTCACACCGGCAGCGATGACCTTGTCGTCCGGGCCGAACACGACCGCGCCGAAGGGGCCACCACTGGCATGTTCGATGTTCAGCCGCGACAGCTCGATGGCCAGTGCGACCTTCGCCTCGTCGCCGGGAAACGTCCGGTCCAGATCGATCTGGTCATGGATCCAGGCGGGAAGGGTCAGGTGGACTTGCGCATACAGCATCGCGGGTGCCTCGTGGTAAGGGGAGCGCCGGGCCATGCCCGGCAGACTGGGCGCGCGCAGTGTAGCCCGCGTTCGATGAAGCGGGCGCGGACGGGTGGTGCGGCGGTGGCGCGCGGACGGGCCGCGCGTTCTTCAGTAATCAGGCTGACCAGGTATCGCGCAGGGTTACGCTGCGGTTGAACACCGGCGTGGTGGCACTGTGGTCGCGGCGGTCGGCCACGAAGTAACCAGTGCGCTCGAACTGGAATGACTGCTCAGGGTCGGCGCTGGCTGCGGCCGGCTCGACATAACCGCTGACGGTGCGGCGCGATTCCGGATTGAGATGGTCGCGGTAGGTCCTGCCTTCCGACTCGTCGTCCGGGTTCGGCACCGAGAACAGACGGTCGTACAGGCGGATCTCGGCCGGCACGCCGTGTGCCGCGCTGACCCAATGGATGGTTCCCTTCACCTTGCGGTTGGCGCCTTCCATGCCCGGGCGCGATTCCGGATCCAGCCAGCCGCGCAGCTCGGTCACGGTGCCGTCGGCATCCTTGATCACTTCATCGCAGCGGATGATGCCGGCACCGCGCAGGCGCACTTCGCCACCCGGCACCAGGCGCTTCCAGCCCTTGGGCGGCACTTCGGCGAAGTCCTCGCGGTCGATCCACACCTCGCGTGCGAACGGCACCTGACGGCTGCCGAAGCTTTCGTTCTTCGGATGGTTGGAGAACACCAGGGATTCTTCGTGGCCTTCCGGCAGGTTGGCGAGGACCAGCCGGATCGGGTCGATCACCGCCATGCGGCGCGGCGCCGCACTGTCCAAGTCCTCGCGCAGGGCACCTTCCAGCACGCTGAAATCGATCAGCGAGTTCTGCTTGCTGATGCCCACGCGTTCGGCGAACAGGCGCATGGCCGCCGGGGTGTAGCCGCGGCGACGCAGGCCCTGCAGGGTCGGCATGCGCGGATCGTCCCAGCCATCCACCAGCTGTTCGGTGACCAGCGCCATCAGCTTGCGCTTGCTCATCACCGTGTAGTTGATATTCAGGCGCGAGAACTCGATCTGTCGCGGCTTGGCGGCTTCGCGCGGTAGGCCGGCATCCACCAGCGGCGCGGTCAGCGCGTCGTCCTGGGCGAAGTCCACATTGTCCACGCACCAGTCGTACAGCGGGCGATGGTCTTCGAATTCCAGCGTGCACAGCGAATGGGTGATGCCTTCCAGCGAGTCACCCAGCGCGTGCGCGAAGTCGTACATCGGATAGATCGGCCACGCGTTGCCGGTGTTCTGGTGCTCCACATGCTTGATGCGGTACAGCGCCGGGTCGCGCAGGTTGATGTTGCCGCTGGCCATGTCGATCTTCGCGCGCAGGGTACGCGCGCCATCGGCGAATTCGCCGGCACGCATGCGGCGGAACAGGTCCAGGTTTTCCTCCATGCTGCGCTCGCGCCATGGCGACGGACGGCCCGGCTCGGTCAGGGTGCCGCGGTATTCGCGCACCTGTTCGGCGTTGAGGTCGCACACATAGGCCTTGCCGTCGCGGACCAGCTTCTCGGCGGCCAGGTAATAGGCCTGGAAATAATCCGAGGCGTGGCGCAGTTCGTTCCAGGCAAAGCCCAGCCAGCGCACGTCGTCCTGGATGGCCGCTACGTATTCCGGATCTTCCCGTGCCGGGTTGGTGTCGTCGAAGCGCAGGTTGCAGACGCCGTTGAATTCGCCGGCAATGCCGAAATTCAGGCAGATCGACTTGGCATGGCCGATATGCAGGTAGCCGTTCGGTTCCGGCGGGAAGCGGGTCTTGATGGCCTGGTGCTTTCCGCTGGCCAGGTCCTCGCGCACGATCTGGCGGATGAAATCACGCTTCTCGGGGCTTTCGGCGGGGGTCTCGGGGCGGGCGGGGGTGTGCTCGGACATGGTGCGGCGACAGTGGAAGGCAGAAAGATCGCCAGTCTAGCGTGTACGGGCGAGGGCTGCCGGGGCGGAGTGGCCAGCGGTTGCCCGCCAGCGGCCGGCACTACCCTCCATGTCCGTAGCGCTGGTCGCTGGCCAGAGGAACGGTCAGTGCCTCCTCACCGCCTCGATTCATCGCCCGGGCGTATGCTGGACGCCAGACTCGAGGAGCTGCCCATGCACATCGTGTACAAGGCCGACAATCTGTTCGATGCCCACCTGGTCAAGCATGCGCTGGAGGATGCAGGCATCCCGGCCTTCGTGTTCGGCGAATCGCTGCTGGGGGGCATGGGTGAGCTGCCGCTGTTCGGCGTGCTGAGGGTGGGCGTGCCGGATGCGGCGCGCCCCCAGGCCGAGGACGTGGTGGCCACACTGGACTTGGGCAGTGCGCCGACCGACCCCATTTCCGATGCAGATGATTTTGCCGGCCAGCCGGCCTAGGAGCGCAGCATGTTGGGAATTGGCAACGGAATACTCGGCATCGGAGCCTTCAAGCAGCGCCTGCCGCGCCCGGAGGAGGCGCTGCCGGGCCGCGACCAGCCCCTGCCACTGCACAGCAACCAGCACTTCGTGAACAGCCATCCGCTGAAGGACCGGTTCTCCGGGCTCGCTCGGATCCGTTTCGCGCTGGGCTGTTTCTGGGGTGCTGAACGCCTGTTCTGGACGCTGCCGGGGGTGTACAGCACATCGGTGGGCTATGCCGGTGGGGTGACCCCGAACCCGACCTACGAGGAAGTCTGTTCTGGGCTGACCGGCCATACCGAGGTGGTGCAGGTGGTGTACGACCCGGCGCTGGTGAGCGTGGAGCAGCTGTTGCAGGTGTTCTGGGAAAGCCATGATCCAACCCAGGGCATGCGCCAGGGCAACGACACCGGCACCCAGTACCGTTCGGCGATCCACGCCACCGAAGAGGCCCAGCATGCGGCGGCGCTGGCCAGCCGTGAGGCCTACCAGACGCGGCTGGCCGAGGCGGGCCATGGCCCGATCACCACGGAAATCGTGTACCCGGCGCCGGAGTACTACTACGCCGAGGATTACCACCAGCAGTATCTGGCGAAGAATCCGAATGGCTACTGCGGTATCGGTGGCACCGGCGTGAGTTGCCCGATCGGGCTGGATGTGGAGGCGCCGCGCTGACGCGCGGTGGTCCGCCTGCGGCGGGCAGAAGCTGAAAACAACGGCACCGGCAAGACCGGTGTTGGGTTGCTGACGAACTGAAGGAAAACAAAAAGGACGCGGCCTTCGCCGCGTCCTTTTTGTTTGATCCAGCAGTGCTTCCTGTAGAGCCGAGCCATGCTCGGCTCAGAGCAAGCGCAGCGCGCGACCCGCTGTTGCTCTTCTTTCTTTCTTCCGTGGCGGGTGGCCTCAGGAAACTGTCGAAGGCAGGGTGGTTAGGCCATGCAGGGGCGTGAGCCGCATGGATGCGGCGACCGAGCTTACATGGACGTACTTGCAGCGTCCCCTGCATGGCCTACCCACCCTGCCAACCGCATGACCCGCTCTTCGCGACCCAGCCCCCCGCTACGAGGGGCTCAGCCGTTGGCCGGACTCACAGCGCCTCGCGGATCCGCTGGCGCAGTGCTTCCAGGTCCTTGGCAAACGCATCGATGCCGGTGGCCAGCTTCTCGGTTGCCATCGGGTCCGCTGCCAGGTCGGCCGCGAATTTTTCCGCATCGATCGGCGTCACCTGTGCCGTTCCAGCCGCACCCGCCACCAGCCTGCGTGGCAGTTCGCCCTGTTCGGCGTCCAGCTTTTCCAGCAGATCCGGCGAAATGGTCAGGCGATCGCAGCCGGCCAGCGCCTCGATCTGCGCGGTTGAACGGAACGAAGCCCCCATCACCACCGTCGGCGACCCGCGACGCTTGAACTCTTCGTATACGCCACGCACGAACTGCACGCCGGGGTCTTCTTCGATGCTGGCCGGTGCCTGGCCGTTGGCTACATACCAGTCCAGGATGCGGCCGACGAAGGGCGAAATGAGGAACGCGCCCGCTTCGCTGCAGGCCAGCGCCTGGGTGCGGTTGAAGATCAGCGTCAGGTTGCAGTCGATGCCTTCGGCCTGCAGCACGCGCGCCGCTTCCACGCCTTCCCAGGTGGCAGCGATCTTGATCAGCACCTTCTCGCGAGGCACGCCGGCATCGGCGTACATCTGGATGAACTGGCGGGCCTTGGCCACCGTAGCGGCGGTGTCATGCCCCAGGTCGGCATCCACCTCGGTGGACACGCGGCCCGGCACCAGCGTGCTCAGCAGCCTGCCCACACCGATGGTCAGGCGGTCGGCCACGGCATTGACCACGGCTTCGCGATCGCCGGCCTGCTGGCGGCCCCATGCCAGTTCGCGCTCGATCAGCTCCGCATAGACCGGCAGGTCCAGCGCTTTTTTGACCAGCGTCGGGTTGGTGGTGCAGTCCACCGGCTTCAGGCGCTGGATCGCCTCGTAGTCGCCGGTATCGGCCACCACGACGGACAGTTCGCGCAGCTGGGACAGTTTGGACGGGATCGTGCTCATTGCAGCTCCATCATTGCGTGGCGCGCAGGCTGCGCGGCCAGGATCACGGGGCGCGCCTTCAGGCGCGGGCGTTGTGGACCGCGGTGACGCGCAGTTTCAGCCTGCGGCCGCCGGGGGCGTCCCAGTCTATGCTCTGGCCGACCGACAGGCCCAGCAGTGCGCTGCCCACCGGAGCGAGCACCGATACCTTGCCCTGGTCGACATCCGCTTCGCGCGGGAATACCAGGGTCAGCACGTGCTTTTCGCCGGTGACACCGTCTTCGCATTCCACCCGCGAGTGCATCATCACGATGCCTTCGGGAATCTGGTCCGGCGCCAGCACGGTGGCCCGGTTGAGTTCTTCGGCCAGCGCGAGCGCGGCCGGGGTCTTGCTTACAGCAGGGGATTCGAGCATGGCGTCCAGCCGATCCATGTCGTGGCTTGAAACAATGATGGACGGCGGCAAGCCGCTGGCGGTTGTCATGTAGAGAGTCCTTGGGTTGGGGCCATGCAAAAGGCGGCGCCAGATGGCACCGCCTTCTTCTATTGTGGGGACAAACAGCGCCGGAATCGAGTCGCCCCGCAGCATGCGGCGGCGGGACGTTGGGCTGAAGCTCAGCCGAGCGCGTTCAGCCCGCTGCCGGCCCCCACCCCGGCACGGGGCAGCGTGCCTTCTTCCAACGTGAAAAGTTCCTTGGGCAGGTGCTTGAACTGCTCCGCCAGTTGCAGCAGGAAACCGCCCATCGCCGAACTGCGGCGCCATGCCATGGCGATGCGCCGGCTCGGTCGTCCTTCACCCACCAGGTCCAGCAGGCGGATGTTTTCCGAACGGGGCACCGGGGGTTTCACCGACAGGGTCGGCATCAAGGTCATGCCGACGTCGGCGGCAACCATCTGCCGCAGGGTTTCCAGGCTGGTGGCACGGAACTCCGATTTCTCGTTCGCACCGAACAGTCGGCATACCTCCAGGGCCTGATCGCGCAGGCAATGGCCGTCTTCCAGCAGCAGCAACCGCTGCGCGGACAGTTCCTGCACATCCAGGTGCTGGCGGCTCGCCAGCGGGTTCTGCCCCGATACCGCCAGCAGGAAGGGCTCCTCGAACAGGAACTCGGCATGCAGCTGATCGTCGATGATCGGCAGCGCGAGCAGCGCGGCGTCCAGCTTGCCCTCGCGGAGCCGGGCCAGCAGTACGTCACTCTTCTCTTCCACCAGCAGCAGTTCCAGGTGCGGGAACCGCTCGCGTATGCGCGGGATCACATGCGGCAGCAGATACGGGCCGAGGGTGGGGAAGATGCCCAGGCGCACCGCACCCGCTTCCGGGTCGCGGCTGCGGCGGGCGGCTTCCTTCATCTGCTCCACTTCTGCCACGATCACGCGTGCTCGCGCTGCGGCATCCTGTCCCGCAGGGGTCAGCATCACTTTGCGCGGTGCCCGTTCCACCAGTGGCAGTCCCAGCTCTTCTTCCAGCTTGCGGATCTGGGTGGAGAGCGTGGGCTGGCTGACGAAGCAGGCGGCTGCGGCCTTGCCGAAGTGACGATGTTCGGCCAAGGCCACCAGGTACTTCAGATCACGTAGGTTCATCCTGAGACCTCAATGGGTAATGGACCGGGTGACGGCGTGGCTTACCCAGCGGACATGAGACGTTCCCGGTGAGCTGGGAACCTGTGTCAGGCAGCTTCGGCGACAGCGCCGCTGCTCTTGGTCACGGACGAACGGATCAGATGGTCGAAAGCACTCAGCGCGGCCGTTGATCCGGCACCCATGGCGATGATGATCTGCTTGTACGGTACGGTCGTGCAATCGCCGGCTGCAAACACGCCGGGCAGATTGGTCTGGCCACGATCATCAACGACGATTTCGCCGCGCGGCGACAGGGTGATGGCGTCAGCCAGCCACTCGGTATTGGGCAGCAGTCCGATCTGCACGAAGACGCCTTCCAGATCCACCCGGTGCGAATCGCCACCGACGCGATCGGTGTACACCAGGCCGGTCACCTTCTGCCCATCGCCAAGCACTTCGGTGGTCTGCGCGCTGGTCAGCACGGTCACGTTGCCAAGGCTGCGCAGCTTCTTCTGCAGCACGTCGTCGGCACGCAGTGCCGCATCGAATTCGATCAGCGTGACGTGCGCGACCAGGCCGGCAAGGTCGATTGCCGCTTCCACGCCGGAGTTGCCACCGCCGACGACCGCCACGCGCTTGCCCTTGAACAGCGGGCCATCGCAATGCGGGCAGTAGGCTACGCCCTTGTTGCGGTACTGGTCTTCGCCGGGCACGTTCATCTGCCGCCAGCGCGCGCCGGTGGACAGGATGACCGAGCGCGATTTCAGCACCGCACCATTTTCCAGCCGTACCTGCACCAGGCCGTCTTCGCCGGCCGGCACCAGGCCCGTCGCGCGCTGCAGGTTCATGATGTCCACGTCGTATTCGCTTACGTGCTGTTCCAGCGCCGTGGCCAGCTTCGGACCTTCGGTTGCCGTCACCGAGATGAAATTCTCGATCGCCATGGTGTCCAGCACCTGGCCACCGAAACGCTCTGCGGCCACACCGGTGCGGATGCCCTTGCGCGCGGCATAGATCGCCGCGGCCGCGCCGGCCGGACCGCCGCCGACCACCAGCACGTCGAAGGCTTCCTTGGCGGCGATCCTTTCCGCATCGCGCCTGGCCGCATTGGTGTCCAGCCTGGCGACGATCTGCTCAAGGGTCATGCGTCCCTGGTCGAACAGCTCGCCGTTGAGGTACACGGTGGGCACCGACATGATCTGGCGCTGCTCCACTTCGTCCTGGAACAGGGCGCCGTCGATGGCCACGTGCTGGATGCGCGGATTGAGCACCGCCGCCAGGTTCAGTGCCTGCACCACGTCCGGGCAGTTCTGGCAGGACAGCGAGAAATAGGTTTCGAAGCGGAAATCGCCGTCCAGGTTGCGGACCTGCTCGATCAGTTCTGCAGTCGCCTTGGACGGGTGGCCACCGACCTGCAGCAGCGCCAGCACCAGCGAGGTGAACTCATGGCCCATCGGCAGGCCCGCGAAGGTCAGGTGGATGTCCTGGCCCGGGGTGCCGAGGTCGAACGACGGCACCCGGCCGCTGCCATCGCGCAGCACCTGCAGGCTGATCTGGCCGGACAGGCTGTCCAGGGTCTGCAGCAGTTCCAGCATCTCCCGCGAACGGGCGCCGTCATCGGCGTGCGCGGTGATCTGGATCGGGCGCGTCACACGCTCGAGGTAGGTCTTCAGCTGCGACTGCAGGTTGGCATCCAACATGGTCATCTCCTGGATCGGATCCCGGAATACGGGCAAACAGGGGGCGTGGCACCACTACCGAGCGTAGCGGACCAACGGGGGGGTAGGGGTGAACCCAAGGCGGCTGGCGGGTGATCAGGCTGGCTGGCGAAGGCTGGCTGACCGGCTTGGGTTCACCCCCACGCCCGCCGGGGCGGGCATGGGGATGGGGCGTGCCGCAGCGTGGGGCCACGGCGCGCTTGGTGCGGCTTAGATCTTGCCGACCAGGTCCAGCGACGGCGCCAGGGTCTTTTCGCCTTCCTTCCACTTGGCCGGGCACACTTCACCCGGGTGGGCAGCCACGTACTGGGCGGCCTTGACCTTGCGCAGCAGTTCCTTGGCATCGCGGCCAATGCCTTCGGCGGTGATTTCCACCGACTGGATGACACCGGCCGGATCGATGATGAAGGTGCCGCGGTCAGCCAGGCCGGCCGGACGCAGCACGTCGAAGTTCTTCGAGATGACGTGGGTCGGATCGCCGATCATCGCGTACTTGATCTTGCCGATGGCGTCGGAGGTGTCGTGCCATGCCTTGTGCGAGAAATGAGTGTCGGTGGACACGGAGTACACCTCCACGCCCATCTTCTGGAACTCGGCATGGTTGTCGGCCAGGTCCTCCAGCTCGGTCGGGCACACGAAGGTGAAGTCGGCCGGGTAGAACACCACGACGGACCACTTGCCCTTCAGGTTGGCATCGGAGACCTTGATGAACTCGCCATTCTGGTAGGCGTCGGCCTCGAACGGCAGGATTTCGGTGTTGATCACGGACATGGATTTTCCTCTTTGGTGAAGGGGCGGGTGAATCGACTGGGAGTAGATTACCTATTCCCCATCAATAAGAACAATCCATTGATTGCATCTATTCAATAGATATTGTCTATTGATAATCACTCGGACAGCGGAGAAATTTCGTCCCCTGAATGGACTTGATCCTAGTGCCGCAAGGGATCCGTACGTTCCACGATCAGGAGCTCAATAGCCAACCTTTATGCAAAAAATCTCCCGCAAGCTGAATGAAGTGACCGCGGAGCCTACCCGCCATCGGCTGCCTGAGCCGCTGCAACGTTCAAACCGCGCTGCATCACGGAGGTCCGTCCAGCCCTCTCTGCGGCATCTGCGACGCAGGACTTCGGCTAAGCTGCCCGCCCCTGCCGCCGGTGCCCCCGCATGAGCGATGCTCCCGATAGTTCCCTGCGCGACACCCTGGCGGCCGCGGCAACCCGGCTGCCCGGTGACGAAAGCCGCCACGAAGCCGAACAGCTGCTGCTGCACGTTCTTCAGCGGCCGCGCAGCTGGCTGTTCGCGCATGCCACCGACGCGTTGCCGGCACCACAATCGCAGGCGTTCAACGCGCTGCTGGAACGACGCGTGGCCGGCGAGCCGGTGGCCTACATCACCGGCCGCCGCGGCTTCTGGACCCTGGATCTGGAAGTCGGCCCGGCCACGCTGATTCCGCGCCCGGAAACCGAACGGCTGGTCGAACTGGCGCTGGAGCGACTCCCCATCGCCACGCCCCTGTGGCTGGCCGACCTGGGCACCGGCAGCGGCGCGATCGCGCTGGCGTTGGCAGGCGAACGTCCGCAGGCGCAGGTGCTGGCGACCGACTTCAGCGCCGATGCGCTTGCCGTCGCGCGCCGCAATGCCGTCCACCATGAGCTGCATAACGTTTCTTTCGCTCAGGGGCCGTGGTATGCGCCGCTGGCCGGCCGGCACTTCCATCTGATCGCCAGCAACCCGCCCTACATCGCCGCCGGCGATCCCCATCTGCGACAGGGCGACCTGCGCTTCGAACCGGGTAGTGCATTGGCATCGGGAGCGGACGGGCTGGATGACATCCGCCAGATCGCCGCCGGCGCCGTCGCGCATCTGCTGCCCGGGGGCTGGCTGCTGCTCGAACACGGCTGGGACCAAGGCGAGGCGATCCGCGCGCTGCTGCGGCAGGCCGGGCTCCACGACGTGGAAACCGTGCAGGATCTGGAACGCCGTGACCGGGTCACGCTGGGGCGGCGACCGGCCTAGAATGGACGTTCTCCTGCCACGGCAGGGCACCACCATGGAGCCGCACGCATGCGCACGCTGTACCCCGAGATCGCCCCGTACGACCACGGCACGCTGAAGGTCGACGATCGCCACACGCTGTACTTCGAACAGTGCGGCAACCCCGAGGGCAAGCCCGTGGTGCTGCTGCATGGCGGTCCCGGCGGCGGCTGCACCGACAAGATGCGCCGTTTCCACGATCCGGCGAAGTACCGCATCATCCTGTTCGACCAGCGGGGTTCGGGCCGCTCCACCCCGCATGCAGACCTGGTGGACAACACCACCTGGGACCTGGTGGCCGACATCGAAAAGCTGCGCACGCACCTGGGCGTGGCGAAGTGGCAGGTCTTCGGCGGCAGCTGGGGCTCCACCCTGGCGTTGGCCTACGCGCAGTCGCACCCGGACAAGGTGACCGAACTGGTGCTGCGTGGCATTTTCATGCTGCGTCGCTGGGAACTGGAATGGTTCTATCAGGAAGGCGCCAACCGCCTGTTCCCGGATGCCTGGGAGCATTACCTCAAGCCGATTCCGGAAGTGGAACGGCACGACCTGATTTCCGCATTCCACCGCCGCCTCACCAGCGAGGACGAGGCCACGCGCCTGGCTGCCGCGCGGGCATGGAGCGTATGGGAAGGCGCGACCAGCTTCCTGCATGTGGACGACGACTTCGTGAACAGCCACGAGGATCCGCAGTTTGCGTTGGCGTTCGCACGCATCGAGAACCATTATTTCGTCAACGGCGGCTTCTTCGACGTGGAAGACCAGCTCCTGCGCGACGCGCACCGCATCGCCGATATTCCCGGCGTGATCGTGCACGGTCGTTATGACGTGGTGTGCCCGCTGGCCAATGCCTGGGATCTGGTGAAGGCGTGGCCGAAGGCGAAGCTGGAGATCACCCCGGCGTCAGGCCATTCGGCCTTCGAGGCGGAAAACGTGGATGCGCTGGTACGCGCGACCGATTCGTTCGCCTGATCCGGTCCTCTGATGGGTGACGATCCTCGCCCCTGGCTGGGTGATGATCTGTGCCCCTGGGGGCGGTGATCTGTGCCCCTGAGGGGTGATCTGTGCCTCTGGTGGTGGTGATCTGTGCCTCTGGTGGGGGGTGACAGCTCTGGTG
>JAEZCF010000064.1 GCA_023430045.1 Pseudomonadota bacterium
CGCTGAAATGCTGTAGAGCCGACCAATGGTCGGCTCTACACTGACTTGCGGACCGTAAACCAGCGACGAGGTTACAGGTTGACCCGGCGCGCCTGCATGAACTTGTTGCCCCAGTAGCCGCTCAGCAGGGTGTCCACGCGGACATCCTTGCCGGTGCTCGGCGCATGCAGGAAACGGCCCTCGCCGACATAGATGCCGACATGGTCCACGCGGCCCTTGCGGCCGAAGAACACCAGATCGCCTTCGGTGAGCGCGGTACGGTCGTTGATGAGTTCGTTCTTGCGGTCGCTGGCCATTTCGCGCGACACGCGCGGCAGCTCGATGCCAAGCGCGGTGCGGAACACATAGCCGACCAGACCGCTGCAGTCGAAACCGCTGTCCGGATTGCTGCCGCCCCAGCGGTACGGCGTGCCCAGCAGGGTCATCGCACGGCTGAGGACGGACTGGATCTTGCTGTTCTCTTCAGCGCCACCGACCACGATCGACCCGGACGCGCTGGTGTCGTAATTCGCGAGCAGGCGGCTCAGATCGCCGGCCACCATGGCCGAACGGTCCATCAGGGGAATGCTGTCGTTGGCCGCCAGGTGCGGAAGCAGGGCGGCAAGGGTGGCGCTGGCGGCGGCATCGGCGCGGCTGCGCGGGGCGGCTTCGGCGACAGGTCGGGCAGCGGCGACGGCGGCCGGGGCATCGATGATGGCGGGAGCGGACTGTGCCCAGGCCGGTGCGCTGGTCAGCGCAAGGGCGAGAGCGGCAAGGACGGCGCGCGTGATGCGCTGGGGCGAGCGGGGTGAAATCGGGGCACGCTGGCCTTCACACATCAGGTCGTCGGTCGTCACGCGGCGGTCACAAGGTTAAAAGCGATGGGCAATCATGCCTTGCGAAAGCGTCAGAAAAGTACAAATTACGTTAAATATTCGTTTACATCAGTGTGATGCAGATCACGTTTTAGTGCATGGAGGCTATTCACGTTAATGAAGTACGCGTTTGGCTCCCGTGTAGTGATCCTTCCAGTAGTAGCCGGCCAGAGAATCCAGCCTGACGGTTCCGCCGGTGCTTGGCGCATGCACGAAGCGACCTTCACCCACGTAGATGCCCACGTGGCTGACGTTGCCACGGTTGCCGAAAAACACCAGGTCGCCGGTGGCTAGCCGGTCCGGCGCGATCTTCGGTCCCTGTACCGCCGCCAGGTCGCGGGAGCTGCGCGGCAGCCGCAGATCGACCATTTCCCGATAGACATAGGTGACCAGGCCGCTGCAGTCGAAGCCGGATTCAGGGGTGTTGCCGCCATAAAGATACGGCGTGCCAACCAGGCCGATGGCGCGCATGAGTACCGCGTTGGCGGCCTGCGGATTGGCCGGGGGCACGCTGGGCCACACCCGGGTGGCGGGTACCGGTGTGGACGGTCGGGTAGGGTGGCCGCCGCCGCACGCACTCAGCAGGGCGATGGGCAGGAGCAGCAGGAGGGCGGCCGAGGTCCGGCGCGGGCCGGGCGAAACTGGCGTCATGTCCATGATCTCCGGATAATGCGGCACCTCAGATAGGCCGTCATGATGGCGGCGTACCCGCCGGGCGGCAACCCGCCCCCATCGCCTGCCCCCTGGCAGCACCAGACAGAGTTGCGCATGAAGATCGAAAAAGACCGCGTTGTCCGCTTCCACTACACCGTTTCCGAGGTCGGCCAGGAGCCGATCGAATCGTCGAAGGATCGTGATCCCCTGGCGATCCTGATCGGCCACGGCAACATCATTCCGGGCCTGGAAAACGCCATGATGGACAAGGAAGCCGGCGCCACTTTCGGTGTCGACGTGGCTTCGGCTGATGCCTACGGCGAGCGCCGCGAGGGCCTGACCCAGCGCGTGCCGAAGAAGCACTTCGGCAAGGAAAAGCTGGTGCCGGGCGCGCAGGTGGTGCTGCAGACCAACTTCGGCCCGCGCGCGGTCACCGTACAGAAGGTAGGCATGAGCGTGGTGGACGTCGACCTGAACCACCCGATGGCCGGCAAGGACCTGCATTTCGACGTGGAGATCATCGAGGTCCGCGAAGCGGGCAAGGAAGAGCTCGAGCACGGCCACGTGCATGGCGATGGTGGCCACCAGCACTGAGTGCTGCTTCCCGCATCGCATACGGACGGCCCGCCTGCGCGGGCCGTCCGCGTTTCCGGCCCGCGCGGCGTGCGCGCATAATGGCGCTCCCTGTTCCCGGACCGCCCGTGGCCAACGCATCCCCGACCCTGCAGCCGGTGCCGGTCGCCGACCGTATCGCCGTGATGGACATCCTGCGCGGTGCCGCCCTGCTGGGCATCCTGCTGATGAACATCGAGGCGTTCGCCGGTCCGCTCGACCTGTCCTTCACCGGCATCGACCCGCGCTGGCACGGCATCGATTACCTGGCCGACGCACTGGTCTACGTGCTGGTGCAGGGCAAATTCTTCCTGCTGTTCTCGTTGCTGTTCGGTGCCGGCTTCGCGGTGATGGAACAGCGCGCGCGGAGGGCCGGGCGCGGTTTCACGGCGTTCTACATCCGCCGCAGCTTGGCGCTGCTGCTGATCGGCGCCTGCCATGCGCTGCTGGTATGGTCCGGCGACATCCTGCTGCTGTATGCGGTGTTGTCCTTCCCGCTGCTGTGGCTGCGCCGCCTGCCGCTCTCCGCGCTGCCGGTCGCCGGCCTGCTGTCCTATGGCTTCGCGGTGGGCCTGAGCGTCCTGTTCGCGCTGCTGGTATGGATGGTGGGACATGCCGATCCGACGGCGTTGGACAGCGCGGGCAGCGCGCGCAACGCGCAGGCCATCATCGAAGCACAGCGCCAGGCCTATGGCCATGGCAGCTGGATGCAGGCGAACGTGCAGCGCCTGGCCGACGTCCGTCATATGTTCGGCGGAATACTGATCACCGGCCCTGAGGTCCTGGGCATGTTCATGATCGGCATGTGGTTCGGCCGCAGCGGCGCGCTGGCCGAGCCATCGCGGTTCCAGGCGCTGTACGCACGGCTGCGCTGGCTGGCGATGCCGCTGGGCCTGCTGCTGATGCTGGCAAGCACCGTGTGGCACCCCTGGCTGGCGCCGGGCGTGTTCACTGCGGCGACGGGCCTGTCGTATGCGCTGGGGGCTGTGGCCAGCCTGCTGATGTGCCTGGGCTACCTGGCGTGGATGGTGCAGGCACGCCAGGAGCTGGGCTGGCTGGCGGCGCCGGGACGGATGGCGCTGACGCATTACCTGCTGCAATCCTTGCTGTGCACGTGGATATTCAATGGCTACGGGCTGGGCCTTTTTGAGCAGCTGCCGCGCGCTTGGCAACTGCCGTTCGCAGTGGCTCTGTTCACCGTGCAGGTGGCGATCAGCCATGCCTGGCTGGCGCGCTTCCGCTTCGGCCCGATGGAATGGCTGTGGCGGGCACTGAGCTACCTCCGGCTGCCACCGATGCGTCGTGGTCCCGCGTCGCACTGAGCGGCGCTCCGGCACTGTCACCGACACTCCATCCTCACGCCTGTCTCGCGGCCCGGCATGGCATGCTCGGACCCAGCATGAGCGCCGGCACCTGGCGACGGGTTGCCGACCTGGTCTGTGGGAACACGCCGGCGGTCGATCCTGTCCTGTACCGACCTGAGCGATTCCGATGACCACCACGCGCTACGACTACGATCTCATTGTCCTTGGAGGCGGCTCCGGCGGGCTTGCTGCCGCGTTCCGTGCCGCCCAGCATGGCAAGCGCGTGGCGATGCTGGAGCCGGATGAACTGGGCGGTACCTGCGTGAACATCGGCTGCGTGCCGAAGAAGGCGATGTGGCTGGCGGCGGACCTGGCTGGTCGCATTGGACTTGCGCGTGCAATGGGCTTTGATGTGCCGTTGCGTCCGGCGCTGTCCTGGAAGGAACTGGTGGTGCATCGCCAGGCCTATATCGAAAACATCCATGCCAGTTACCGCAGGCGCCTGGACGAAACCGGCGTGGTGCGCGTGCCTCGCCGCGGACGCTTGGTCGATGCGCACACGGTGGAGTGCAGCGATGGGGTGCGCCTGAGCGGCGCGCACATCCTGCTGGCCACCGGAGCGCACCCGCAGCGACCGGAGGTGCCGGGGGCGGAACTGGGGTTGGTTTCGGACGATTTCTTCAACCTGTGCGAGGCGCCTGCCGAGGTGGCCGTGGTGGGGGGCGGCTATATCGCGGTCGAGCTGGCCGGACTGCTGCAGGCGCTCGGCAGCCGGGTCACGATGCTGGTGCGTGGCAGCCGCCTTCTGGACCGCTTCGATGGCGAACTGGCCACGCAGCTGGCGGAAAACCTGCGCCACCAGGGTGTGCGCCTGCATTTCAGCTACCGCCTGCGTGAGCTGCAGCGCGATGAGGGCAGCGAACGCGTGCGCGTGCTGGGTCATGACGGCCCGCTGGACAGCGTGTTCGACAGCGTCTTCTTTGCCATCGGCCGCCGTGGCAATTCCGCCGGGCTGGGGCTGGAAGACGCCGGCATCAGGATTGGCGAGCGTGGTGAGGTCGTGGTGGATGAATGGCAGGGTACGTCGGTACCCAGCGTGCACGCGGTGGGGGATATCGCCGGCAAGGTCGGCCTGACGCCGGTGGCGATCGCCGCCGCACGGCACCTGATGGACCGCCTGTTCGGCGACCGCCCGGATGCGAAGATGGATTATGACAACGTTCCCACCGTGGTGTTCTCGCATCCGCCGCTGGGCATGGTCGGCCTGAGCGAGGAAGAGGCGCGCGAACAACATGGCGAGGACGTGCGTGTCTACTGCAGCAATTTCCGGCCGATGCTGCAGGCGCTGGCCGATGGCACCCAGCGCAGCCTGTTCAAGCTGGTCTGCGTGGGCGCGGAGGAACGCGTGGTCGGCGTGCACCTGCTCGGCGACGCGGCCGACGAAATCCTGCAGGGCTTCGCGGTAGCGGTGAAGATGGGCGCGACGAAGGCACAGGTCGACGCCACCGTGGCGATCCATCCGACCTCATCCGAGGAAATCGTGCTGATGCGCTGAAGGTTGCACGTCGCGGCGCCGATGCGACAATGCGCGCCCTCATGCCTCCTTCGTCGCCCCTGGCCGCCACCTCCTCGTCCCGCATCGCGCTGGTCGGCACCGGCTTGGCTGCGGTCGGCGCGGTGGCCGCGTCGGGCAAGGCGATCATCGTCAAGCTCGGCCTCCGCCATGGCGTGGATGCCACCACGCTGCTGGCGCTGCGGATGGCCATGGCCTTTCCCTTGTTCCTGCTGTTGGCGTGGTGGTCCTCGCGCCGGACGACGCCGTTGGGCTGGGCGGACCGGGCGCGCATCGCGTGGCTGGGCTTCACCGGCTATTACCTGTCCAGCTGGCTGGATTTCCAGGGGCTGCAGTACATCAGCGTGACGCTGGAACGCCTGATCCTGTACCTCAATCCGACCCTGGTGCTGCTGATCAACGTCCTGCTGGCGCGGCAGCGGCCGGGGCGCTGGCAGGTGCTGGCGCTCGCGGTGAGCTATGCCGGCGTGCTGGTGGCGTTCGGGCACGATCTCCAGCGCGAAGGCGGGCAGATCGTGTTGGGCAGCCTGCTGGTGCTGGGCAGTGCACTCAGCTACGCGCTGTACCTGTTCGGCAGTGGCCAGGTGGTGGCGCGCGTGGGGGCCGTGCGGCTGACCGCACAGGCCAGCTGCGTGGCCTGCGTGCTGGTGCTGCTGCATTTCGCCCTGACCCATCCGTGGTCGCTGCTGTGGCAGGCGCCGGCGGCCGTGCAGTGGCTGTCGCTGCTCAATGCAACCGTGTGCACGCTGCTGCCCGTGCTGGCGATCATGCTGGCGGTGAAGCGCATCGGCTCGTCGCTGGCGGCCCAGGTAGGTATGCTCGGTCCGGTATCCACGATCGTGATGAGTCTATGGCTGCTCGACGAACCGATGGGGCCGGCGCAGGTCACCGGCACCGTCCTCGTGCTGTGCGGGGTGCTGCTGGTGACGCGCCTGCGCCGATGAGCGCGGAGCAGTCGCGCGAGCGCATCCTGGCGGTGATCCGCGCGATCCCGGCGGGGCAGGTGATGGGGTATGGCGAAGTGGCAGCCCACGCCGGGCTGCCGGGACGGGCGCGGTTGACCGCGCGCGTGCTGGGCGGCAACGAGGACCCGGATCTGCCGTGGCATCGCGTGCTGCGCGCGGATGGGCGCATCGCCATGCCGGAAGGATCGCGGGGCTGGCGCGAGCAGTGCCAGCGGCTGCGCGCCGAGGGCGTGGTGGTGGCCAACGGGCGCGTGCGGCGGGCGGCCCGCGACCTGGACGCGGAGATCTGGGGTCCACCGTGACTGGCCTGCCGGAGTAACGCCTGTACCTGCCGGCCGCCGTGCACGGCGACGGAACCGTTATGATGGGGATCGTTCCAAAGGGTGCCCCCATGTTCCCGCGACTGCCTACCGTCACCAAGGCACTGCTGATCGCCAACGCGATCCTGTTCCTGCTGCAGCAACCATTCCTGCTGGGCGATGCCACCTTCGCTCCGTTCATGCTGCAGCCGTTGCAGGGCAGCTTCGATGCGTTCTCTCCCGGCGGCAATTTCCAGCCCTGGCAGCTCCTGACCTATGGCTTCCTGCATGGAAGTTTCGGCCACCTGTTCTTCAACATGCTTGCGGTCTTCATGTTCGGTGCGCCGCTGGAGCAGACCTGGGGTGAGAAGCGCTTCCTCATCTATTACCTGGCCTGCGTGGCTGGTGCCGGCCTCTGCCAGCTGCTGGTCGGCAGCCTGATGGCCGATCCGGCCACCGTGCTGGGCGCATCTGGTGGCGTGTTCGGGCTGCTTCTGGCCTACGGCATGCTGTTCCCGAACCAGCGGGTAATGCTGCTGTTCCCGCCCATTCCGATGAAGGCGCGCACGTTCGTGATCCTGTTCGGCGTGGGCGAACTGGTGCTGGGCGCCACCGGCTGGCAGCCGGGCGTGGCCCACTTCGCGCATCTTGGCGGCATGCTGTTCGGCTGGCTGCTGATCCGTTACTGGCGCGGGCAGCCGCCTTTCAACAAGCGCCGTCCGCCGGGACCGCCGAAGCGCCGCAACCACCTGCGCGGCGTCTGACAACAACGGCGGGCATCAAGCGTTCGGTGGTCGAGCCCATATGGAACGTGGGGGGCAGCTTCGGCGGCGGCGCTTCAACGTCCGTGAAAACAACGTAAATGGCGCAACTAGACTTGCCTCGCTCTCGTTGTTGCGTCGAGCCCTTGCTCTGCGTTGTCCCTATGCCATGAGATAGCGCGTAGCGAGCTGTGGCGACTGCCCGCCGAATGCGCTGAGGTCGGCCTCGAATACGTTGCCGAGCAATCCCGCATCCTCAACGCCCGGGGCGCACACCACTTCGCCAAGTTCGAGGCCACGCAGACTGGCGGTCACCACATCTTCCGCAGACATGCGGGGCACCGCGCTCAAGTCCTGGCCTTGGCGCGTGTGGAACTCCGTCGCCACAATGCCCGGGCACAAGACCTGGACGCGCAGGCCATTGGCCTTCTGCTCTTCGTACAAGGTTTGAGAGAACGCAAGCAGATATGCCAGCGAGCCACCGTAGACGACGCGGCGCACCGGCACTCTTTCGATGCTCGCCGGGCCGCTGAAGGCGATCATGCCAGCGACGTTGACAATATGGCCGCCGCCGCGCCTGACCATGCCGGGTGCTGCGGCACGCGTGAGCAGCGTCGGGGCGATGACCTTTACTTGAAGCACTTCCTGCGCCTTATCAAGCGGCAATTCGGTAAACGGCATGTAGTGCGCGACGCCAGCGTTGTTGACCAGTAGTGAGATCGCTTCGCTCGCGCACACATCAGCAACAGCGTTCACGCCTTCCGTGGTGCCGAGATCGGCAACAAGCGGGCGCACACTGACGTTGGGCAACAGGGTGACAAGCTCATCGAGCCGGTCAACACGGCGACCCACGACGATCAGGTCATAGCCTTCGGCGCCGAGACGCAGTGCGAACGCGCGGCCGATGCCCGAGGAGGCACCGGTGACAAGCGCCAAACGGTGGGTCTTCTGAGTCTGGATTGTTGAAGTGCTCATGCTTTCTCCTTGCGGGTGACAATGAAGCCATGCGCGGCTTCGGGGATCGGTTCGCTTGTCGGTCCGTGCGTCAGTCCGCGCCCTGACTCAACCACGCCCATTCGGCAGCGTAGACGGCCTCTACGAGGTCTGGCCTGTCGTCACCAGGCAACTCTCGCTGGATCGTTCGGCCAGCGCGATCGTGATACCAGGCAA
Source organism: Pseudomonadota bacterium (assembly GCA_023430045.1). Classification (GTDB taxonomy): domain Bacteria; phylum Pseudomonadota; class Gammaproteobacteria; order Xanthomonadales; family Xanthomonadaceae; genus Stenotrophomonas. The sequence continues at coordinate 8,193 of JAEZCF010000064.1, forward strand.
GGCACCGGTACGACCGCCGGAATGGCGCGAACTCCGCAGGATCGATCAACAGCTGAGTGCCAGGAATCGCGGCGACGATGATGTCGCGCTCGTAGATGGAGGTGATGCCGGCGATCTTCCACGTGCCCTGTTCATGCCGCAGGCGATATTGCGAGCGGCAATACGACGTGAGATCCGCTTCCACACCGTTGACATCGATATGGAATTCGATGCCAAGTGGAAGCTCCGCAATCGCTCGAGCATCGCCCACATGCACGGTCGGCGGACACAGACGATGATGTCCCCAGATTTTCCGGGAGGACAGCGCCTTCGTGCGGCGCACGAATTCGCTGGCGCTGTCGTCGATCCAGCTCATGTTGATGAAAGCGTCGTCGGTAAAGCTTTCGGCCCAGCGTTCCCACCAGCCACGGTCGCGGTTCTGACGCTCGGCCAACACGGCCTGCGTGACGTCGCCAATGTGTTCCGACATGACATGCCTCCTTTGAGTCGTCGGTCAGCGGTTGAGCAGCTGAATGGTCTTTTTGATGCCGCGCGCGCCAGCGATACCGCGCTCATGGACAGCGCGGCTGTCGATGCCGACATCGGCCATCGCGGCCGCAAACAAGTCCATGTCCTCTTCCTCAAGATGGGAAAGATGATCAACGGTCTGCTCGGTGATCATCGTGTTGAGGTAGGTCAGCGAATTGCTGAAGGCGCTGCCGAGCTTCAATGCTTCAACGGTCTTGTGCGGATCGAGGCCGCAGCGACCAGCAAGGTCGAGGACCTCGATGATCGCTCCTTGATTCATGATCATCAGCGTGTTGTTGAACAGTTTTGCGTACTGTCCCGCACCGGCCGCGCCCATGTACGGAATGTGGCGCGAGAAGCTCCGGAACACCGGAAGACAGCGCTGCACAATCGCTTCAGGGCCACCGACATAGGTGGTCAGTCGGCATTCCTCGGCAGCCAGCCGTCCACCGCTGACAGGCGCATCCAGCGCGTCGACGCCATGTTCGGCGCAAAGCTCGGCGATCTGCTTTGCCTTTGCTGGCTTGCCGGTACCGTGGTTGACGACGATGGAACCTCTGCGTAGATGAGCCAGCAAACCGCCCTTCAACAGCCCAACCACGTCGTCATCGCTGCTGATGCACAAGCCGACAATGTCACAGGCAATCGCCAGTGATTCAATGGTGCCGTGGGGCGTGAAGGGCACGCCTTTGAGGTTGAGGCAAGACTCCGGATTGCGCGCCCAGACGTGCAGTGTGTAACCTGCCTTTGCGATCGCAACGGCCATCGGCAATCCCTGATCACCAAGCCCGATGAAACCTATGGCAAGGGACTGGATCTCTGATGTGTTCTCACTCATGCGCGTTCTCCGATTCAGTCGATGCCGTTGGCGGTTGCGTAGGTCGCACCCGGTTCAAGGCGCCCGTGGCGCTTGATCAATTGCGAGGCGGTGACAAAGCGGAAGCCCTTTACGGACAGATCGCGAAGCACCCGTTCGGTGGCCTCGACCGAGCGCATCGAAGTGTCGTGCAGAAAAACGATGTCACCGTCCTTGGCGCTTGCCACAATGCGCTCCGCAATAACTGATGCGCTGCCGAAATAGCTCGAATCGTTGGGGTAGATGCTCCACATCAGGATCGCCAGTCCATTGGCGCGCGCGATGTTTTCAACGTCTGCGTTGGTCGCCGCGTAAGGGGGGCGCAATACATCCGGTGCAACGCCACTGGCACGCTGGATCGAACGGCTGGCCCCTGTGATTTCGGAACGCATCGCATCTCGACTCAGTCTGCTGAGCTTTGCGTGGCTCAGCGTGTGGTTCCCGATGGCATGCCCATCGTCGACCATGCGTTTCAACAAGGGGGCATTGGCCTCGATGCGGCTCCCCATGACAAAGAACGTGGCCTTTGCGCCGTAGCGTTTGAGTACATCGAGCAGGGCGGGGGTTGCGCCTGCATCCGGTCCGTCGTCGAACGTCAGCGCGATGAATTTTTCCTCGCTCGTGTTGGTTGTATCAGGCAGATTCCGGGCATGCACATCCGTGCCCGAAAGCAGCCAGAAACCAAGCAATGTTGCGACCAGATACTTCATTTCTTTATTCCACCCAAGGTAGTCAGGCGGATGGTAGATTGATCTTGAATTGATGATAATTCGATAGAAACCAGACAGGCTGTGCGGAAATGCGAACAACGACCATGGATCTCAAAGATTTGAGCGATTTCGTCGTGGTGGCCCGTGCGAAGGGCTTTCGCGAAGGTGCCAGAGCCAGCGGTGTCAGTCCTTCCAAACTGAGCGAGGCGGTGCGTCGGCTTGAAACGCAACTTGGCGTGCGGCTGTTGCACCGGACCACGCGCAGCGTGACGCTCACCGAATCCGGGCAGCGATTGCTCGACCGGCTTGGTCCCGCATTGACTGAAGTCGAGTCCTCGCTCGACGCGGCCATCAGCGCCGGGCAGACGCTCACCGGAACCTTGCGGCTCAACGTTCCTGTAAACGCAGCACGCTTGATCCTGCCGGGAATCCTTCCGGATTTTCTGGCCGCCAACCCTGGTATACGGGTGGAAGTCACCGCCGAGAACAGCGTAGTCAACATGCTGGAGGCGGGATTTGATGCCGGCATTCGCTATGGAGACCGTTTGGAGCAGGACATGATCGCCGTACCGATTGGCCCGCGCACCCAGCGATTTGCTACGGCTGCCTCGCCCGCCTATCTGGCGCAGCGCGGCCGGCCCCAGCATCCGCGCGACCTGCTCGCGCACGCATGCCTGGGCAGCCGCTTTGCCAACGGCGCGCTGGAGATCTGGGAGTTCGAGCGCAAAGGCGAGGTGGTCCAGGTCACCCCGTCAGGGCCGTTGGTCGTGCGTGCGGGCACCACCGTCGATCTCGCGGTGGAGGCTGCGATTGCCGGCACAGGTGTTATCTATCTCTTTGAGGAATGGCTGCAACCGCATTTTGACAATGGCCAACTGGAGCCTGTGCTCAAACCATGGTGGCAGGATTTTTCCGGCCCGCTCCTGTACTACTACGGCGGCCGCTTGGTGCCTGCGCCATTGAGAGCGTTCATCGACTTCATCCGTGCGCGACAGGCGTAGTGCGTTGTGGACGCCTCCATCAGGCGTACTCCGGCCCTGCCAAAATGGATCATTCGCCACCAATTCGATCTGCGCTGTCCCGGGTGTATTACATAGCCTGGCAGCGGCTACCGCTTCGGGAAATGCCCATCAACGCGCATCAAAACCGTCCACCCCCTGTGAAGTCGCGCGATTCAGTGGGCTGGCGGATAGAAAGCGTCGCCGGTGATCAGTTTTTCCGAAAACCTCCACACGCCATCCACCCGCTTGAAACGGTCCTGGTGACGGCCAACGCCGAGAAAGTGCGGCGGGCGCCCCTGCACCATCAGGTAGGCCGCCGTGTACATCCTGGCGGTTGCGGTTCCGGCGTTCTCGTCGATCTCAATGATGAGGTTGGAGGCAATGTGGCGCCCAAATGCCGTCGGCATGGCAGGAGGAAGCGTGCTTTCGAGCATCCGCGCCACGTCCGCTTCACCCGTGGCTGAAGGGGGCTCAGCCAGGTCCGGGCGGGCGATGACCAGCTTGCCGTCAGTGAACAGGGTGGCAAGGTCGGCATAGTCGCGTCGATCAAGCTTTTCGATAAAGCTGTATTCCAGGTTCGTGATCTCACGATAGTCATTTTCAGCGGCGTGGGCTGCCGGCATGACGGCTGAAGTGGCAACGGTCATCACCATCGCCAACTTGGCGAGGGATGCTTTCAGAAAGTTCTTTGATCGTGATGTCACTCTGGTTCTCCTGGGTTTCAAGTGGAAAAGGCTCGGCACGGCTGGCTGTTTGGCAGCTGATGTGGAATTGTCGATGGACGATTTGCCCTTCGTCCGTCTCAAGGGCATGGAGCGCCTATTGCTGATGTCGCCCAGCTACGGCTGCTTGATCAGATGCCGCTCCAGCATGCTGCGGCCTGCCGAGGCAATGGCTTCCTCGGGGGCGCGAGGCGTCCAGCCGAGAACTCGGCGTGCTTTTTCGTTGGATGTTTTTTTTGCGTAACCCAGATCGGGAACGATGGCGCGTGCTTCGGGATTGAACAGTGCCACCAGGCGCAGCACGAAGTTCGGGAGTACCCGTGTCGGCACCCGTTTGGCCCCGTCACCCAGATCGCGTTTGAGGATGGCAGCAATGTCCGCCATCGAGAGGGCTGGGCCGTTGGATATCAGAAAGCGTTCGCCAGCTGCTTCTGGTGTGGTCATCGCAGCGATGTGAGCCGCAGCGACATCGCGGACATCGACGATTGGAATGTAGATATCGGGCATGGCCGGCATCGCACCCGAGAGCAGACGCTCGATGGCGTGATTCGAGCCGGAAATGGCCTTGCCCATCACCGGCCCCATCACGGCCACAGGCAATATCGTGGTCAATTCAGTGCCGGGACCTTCCTTGACCATGAAGTCCCAGGCAGTGCGTTCGGCAATCGTCTTGCTCTTGCCATAGGCATCCACCCCACGGCCATCAAGCACCGTCCAGTCTGCTTCCGTAAAGACGTGGTCGCTGTGCGGATGCCCCCAGCTCACCGCGTGAAACGCGGACGTCAAGACAACCCGCTTGACGTTCGCATCTCGCGCCGCTTCCAGGACCCGCAGGGTGCCTTCGCGCGCCGGCCTGATGACATCATCTTCATTCTTGACATGACCAGGACTGACCGGTGAGGCGACATGGATCACGTAGCGGGCGTCGGTAACGGCCTCAGACCAGCCCGCGTCCTCCATCAAATCGGCCGCGACGAATTCAAGGTTCTGCAGGTTCTTTGCGCCAGCCGCCTTGAGCACCTGCGCCACCTCACCTTGTCTGGCGAGCGAGCGGATGGTTGTGCGCACGAGGTAATTTTTCTCGAGCAACTGAAGAATGACGTGGCCGGCGATGAAGCCCGAACCGCCAGTAACGAGAACGATGTCTTTGGGCATGATGTCTAGGTCAGAGGTCAGTAGGAATGGACAAGGCGCGGGCCCCGGGGCGTATGAATGGCGTGGGGTGTGTGGGCAGGCTCCGACCACAGGCGAACCTGCTGCATCGGGGCTTTGAGAGGTCAGGGACCTGGCATCAACTGTGCGTCGTCCTGTCTGCGCGCAACATGGACGCCATGAGGATGCTGGCAAGAATGGCGCACGCTCCCATGACGGCGGTAACGAGTGCGCGATCCATTCCCTGATGAAAGAGGAAGCCGGCCGCCGCTGGACCGAATGCGCTGCCGATACGGCCGACCCCGACCACAAAACCAGAGCCCGTCGCCAGCATCGCACCGGCAAATACGCGGGTGATCACCACGTACAAGGCCACCGTGGTGCCAGTTATGAATACACCGATGACCGACGCCGTGGCCGCCAGCAAGCCAATGCCAGCCGAGACCTGTCCAAAAGCAATCAGGGCGGCGCCGAGGCCAAGCACGCAGAAGACCGACAATTTGCGGTCGTCCACGTACAACGCAGCAAAAGCAAAAAATACGACACCCAAGGCGCCGGTGATGCTGCTCGAGCTGGCAATGGCAGCGGCGCTCGCGTGGCTCAAACCGGCAGCGGTGAGCATCTGCACCTGCCAGCTGAGGAAGAAGAAAATCGCCGCCCACGTCAGGAAACCAATGGACGAGGCGCACACCGTGCTGGTCAAATACCGCCTGCTGAAGATCAAAAGATAAGAAGCGTGGGGACTACGGTTCGCGACCGGTGGCAGTGCATCGACGGCTTGGTGGCCGAATGCGGCAAGCACCGTGTTTACTTTTTGCAGCGCGTCTTTTGGCCGACGTTCCATCAGGTAATCGATCGATTCCGGAAGTGCCAAGGCCACCAAAGGCAAAAGAAGCAGACCCGCACCCGCGCCTGACCAGAACAGCGCCTGCCAACCGGTCGTTTCGATGAGCACCGCCGCCAATAAAGCGCCGATGACGCCACCAATGGGAAACCCAATGGATTTAATGGCGATCACGAACGTGCGGCTGCGATCGTTGGCCAATTCGGCGGCAATGGGATTGACCACCACCATCATGGCGCCAATGCCGACCCCGGCGAACAGGCGGGTGGCTGCCAGTGCATTCAACGTTGTGCACAGTGCCGATGCCCCCATTCCCAAGGTCATGATGGCAAGGCTGATCAGGACGACCGGCTTGCGCCCCATATAGTCAGCCAGCGGCGCAAGCATGAAGGCGCCAAATAGCGTCCCTGCCAGTCCTGAAGAAAGCAGGATGCCCAGATCGGCCGACCCGACGCCGAATTCCCTGGCCAGGGATGGTGCAACAAAGGCCGTAGCGAGCAGGTCATATCCATCGATCACCGACAGCAACGTCACAATGACGATGCCGATGATCTGACCGCGCGAGAGCGGCGCATGTCGGATGGCATCCTGCGGATTGGTTGTCGGGGCAGGTGGGTTGGTATCTTTCATGGTCATCGTCAGTGCGCCTCGATCTGTCAGCACTCCGTGCGCTGTTCGCAAGCAGCATCTGTTTCAGTTCAGCGAGCTTTGACCATGGATACTAAGTTGATCCGGGTTTTTGATAATCCGCAGAATTGGGAACGGGTTGTGCTTGATTTCGCACAATGGACTCGCATGATCTCGGCGTGACCAGTCGTGGCGCGAAAACGGATGGGCCATCCCCCGCCTGCCAGCGCGAACTCGTCCTGAAACGTGCGCGCAGCGCGGGATGCGTTAGTACGACAAGTCCGAAAGCTTGTGTCTGACCCATGAAATTCCAGGGTCTGAAGCGGAGCGCTCGTGCCAGATTGCGCAATACGTCATTTTGCCCGCCTCAGGGAAATCAATCAGCGAAACGTCCATCTTTGTCTCGACGAGCTCGGCGATCCGGCGTGCGATGCACAGCACGTGATCCGACTGGCTGACCAGCAATGGACCGGACAGGAAGTAGGGCGTCTGAAAATCACCCGAGCCATGCGCACGCCCATGCAGCGAGAGGGGATCATCCACCGCGAGGCCAGCACCATCCGGGTAAAGAAGGACAACGCGTGGCAGCGCCGCCAATTTCGAGGGGGCGATGCGGCCGTCAGCATCACGGCTCGAAAGGACAGGGTGCCTCGACCTCACGATGCAGCAGAACTGCTCCTCAAACAGGCGTTCAACGTGGAACCCTGCCGGTATCTCTTCATCGGTGTAGAGCGCCAGGTCAATTCCACCGTCTTCCATGCTGGTGAGTGTGTCGCTGTCCCAGGCGCGAACCTCCACCGACACACCTGGCGCCTCACTCGCCATCTCACGGACCAGCCTCGTGAGCACGACGGTTGCACCGTAATCGGTCGTCGCGACCTTGAATGAGCGGGTGGACTGCGACGGATCGAAAGTCGGGCGTGCGAAGAGGCGGTTCTGGGCCGCAATCAACTCCGCCAGGAGCGGCATGAGTTCCGCAGCCCGCGCGGTTGGAACGTAGCCGCCTCCGCGTGTGCGAACCAGCAGCGGATCGTCTCCGAGGGCATGCCGAAGCTGTGCAAGAAGCCTGCTTGCAGCCGGCTGGCTGAGGCCCATCCCTGCGCCGGCGCGGGTCACGCTTCGATGCTTCAACACGCTGGCCAGAAAACGCAGTGCCCGGAGATCGATGTGTCCGAAACCATGCTCATTTGTTTTTTGCATGACCATGCATCGTAAACAGTCATTTCAGGAATGCAAGATCGGTCGCATCATCTGCCCACCGGAATAACGCAGATGAGAATTGAACATGGTGAGTAACGCCACGGCGCCGAACCGGCGGACAGAAGCGGAAATCACGCAACAGTTGAAGGCGATGGCGCATGGATGGAGCTATCCGAAGCGCTCGCCCCTACTCAGGACGCCAGCGGACGAAGGCCTGGACTTCGAGTCCGTGACCTTTCCTTCGCAGGATGGCATTCCGTTGGAGGCGTGGTTTATTCCGTGTCCAGATTCAAAGCGGTTGGTGATCGCCAACCATCCGCTGTCATTCAATCGCTATGGCTGCCCGAGCCACCTGGAGCCTTGGCGATCGTTCGGTGCGGCAGGGGGCAATACCTTCGAAGTGGACTATGTGGCGGACTATCGGATTCTTCATGAGGCCGGCTACAACGTTCTCACCTACGACGAGCGCAACTTCGGGCTGAGCGGCGCTGCCAATGGCGGTCTCAACAGCGGCGGCCGCTTCGAGGCACGGGACGTCGTCGGGTCCCTGCAGTATGTGCGGAGCCGCCCAGACCTGACAGACATGTCCATTGGCCTGTTTTCGCGCTGCAACGGCGCCAACGCGACCCTTTACGCAGCCCACATCGAAGCCCGTCATTTCGATCAGGTGCGCTGCCTCCTGCTCTGCCAGCCGCTTTCGATCCGATCTGTTCTGACGCGGGAACTCGAGATGATGGGGATACCTGATCGGATCGAAGAACTGGAACGCGAAATCCAACGCGCTGCCAGCTGTACGCTGGACGAGATGTCGCCCAGTTCCTGGGCACGAAGCGTCCATCTCCCGACCTTCATCTATCAGGTACACGATGATCTGATGACCACGCCGGCCGACGTGCAGGCGACGTTCGACGCGATGCCGGTGGAGGACAAGCGGCTGCATTGGGTCCATGGCACGCATGCGCGCTGGGATGGCTACCTGGAGTTCCAGCGCCGGCCGCAGCCCATGCTCGATTGGCTGGCGAGGTACATGGGATGACGGAGACCGGGCACGAACCGAGCCTGGCGCATCTCAATGCGCTGCAGGAGGCGACTCGTCGTCATCGTCGTCGCCACGGCTGCAATGCCTATACCTTCGAAGATGGTGCCGGTCTTCTGGCCCTGACCAGGGCGGAGGGGGCTGTCCGCATCCTCGAACTGGGAACCGCGGTTGGCTATACCGCGTGCATTCTCGCCAGCGCAACGCGAGGCACGCATGTCGACACGATCGAACGTGATGCCGAGCATGTACTGCTTGCACGCAGGAATATCGCGGCGGCCGGCTTGACTGACCGGGTCAAGGTGCACGAGGGCGACTTCATGGCTGTCATGGCGGATTTCGTTGGCCCTTACGACCTCGCCTTCTTCGACGGCCTCGGACCAACCCGACAACTTGTCGAGCGCCTCGGAGACCTGCTGAAGCCAGGTGGGTTGCTCGTTTGCAGCAACCTGATCTGGGTTGCCTCCACCGAGCGAAGAAAGCTCACCGAAGAACTCGACCGGGCAAGCCGGTGGTCGGCCGCAGGCACCCTCGAGAATGGTGCGACCGGCGTCTTTCGCAAACGTGCCCAGGACCGACCTGCAATATGAATCAACACCTCACGAATCCCGAAAGGAACAGCACATGACCAGTGATGAAGAGCAGATCCGTGCCGTACGTGCCGAATGGCAGGATGCGGTCCAATCCCGCGATCTCGAACGAACGATGGCGACCTACTACCCCGGGACGGAGTACCTCGGTTTCGACGTGATGCCGCCTTTCAGCTTCGTCGGATCGGATTCTTTCCGTCAGAACTGGATAGTTTTCTTCGAGATGTTCGATGAGGATCCGGTATTCGAGTTCAAGGACATGAAGGTCCATTGCTCTGGCGACATTGCATTCACCACCGGCTTCACTCGCTTTGCCGGCTCGGTAGGCGGAAAGAAGATCGACCTGTGGACGCGCGAAACAATCGGTCTGCGCAAGGAGGACGGGAAATGGTTGATGATCCATGACCATGTATCGGTTCCGATCGACCTGTCTACTGGCGTCGGAATCACCGATTTCCGTCCCTGAGCCGGGAGGAGGCCTGCGCCAGTTCGCAGGTTGCGCGGTGTAGCGGGCTTGGGCGCAGTCCAACGAAATGCCGGACTGGAGTCATCGTCAAACAAGAAAAGCGATGGAGCGGACCACGTCCGTTTCCAGCGCGTTTGCCTTGGGGAGCCGATTCCAAGCCATGTTGATCCGCTCGATCCTTTTTTACGGGCCGCGCCGTGCGGCTTCGATGGTGGCGATGTCGATGCGGGTCATCTGCATCATCGCTTCGAACGCACGTCTGGCCACATCCGGGTCGGGATCGGCGATGGCCTCGGTCAGCACCCGCGGGGTGATCTGCCAGGATATGCCCCATTTGTCCCGACACCAGCCGCATGCGCTTTCTGCACCGCCGTTGCCGACGATCGCGTTCCACAGGCGGTCGGTTTCCGCCTGGTCTTCGGTGGACACCTGGAACGAGAACGCTTCGTTGTGGGTGATGCCGGGACCTCCATTGAGGCCAAGGCAGGGGATGCCAAGCACGGTGAATTCCACTGTCAGCACATCGCCCTGGCCGCCGGCGGGGTAGTCGGCCGGCGCATGGTGCACGGCCAGGACGCTGCTGTCGGCGAAGGTCGCCGCATAGAAGGTGGCCGCGTCCAGTGCGGTGCCGTCGTACCACAGGCAGATCGTGTTCCCAGCACTCATCCCCAGCCTCCCGAAACACTACGCGCCGGAACGTCATCCCCGCAGGCTGAATTCTGCTTCATATCTCTATGACAATAATGCTCCTTTGCCAAGTGCGCAAGCGCAGTATTTCAGGCCTTGCCTGAATGCGCAAAAACGTGTCATTTCTTGAATAATTCGTTTTAATTCAGTGGGTTGATGAAATGTTGCTATTTCGTTGCGAATAAACGGAATATGAAGTTAAGATCTTATTCAGCTGTTTGATGCGGCCAAGGCATCGGTCCTGGAAATCAAGCGGCAGTTTTGCTCTTAACGAACACAGGGATATTCCATGACCAGCAGCACGCGGGCTACACGACTGAAGCGCACTGCGCTCGCCGTTGTCCTGACCTCTCTCATCGGCGCCGCAGCGGCGCAGAGCACCACCGGTTCCCTTTACGGCAATGCGCCTGCTGCCGCCGGGGGTACCGTCGTCGTCCGCAGCGATACCGGACTGACGCGCACCGTCGCGGTAGACGGTAACGGCCGATACAACCTCGGCTCGCTGCCGGTAGGTCGGTACAGCATCACACTGCAACGCGACGGCCAGGTGGTCGAGCAGCGCGACAACGTGCAGTTGAGGGTGGGCGTGGGTACCGAAGTGTCCTTCGGCGAAGGTGCCGGCGGCGACGCGACCAATCTCGGCGCCATCACTGTCACTGCGGCCAATGTCCCGAAGATCGACGTCACCAATACGGTGTCCAAGTCGGTCATCACTTCCGAACAGCTGGCCGTGCTGCCGCTCGGTCGCAGCGCCGAGGCCATCGCGCTGCTGGCGCCTGGCGTGGTCGCCGGCAGCGGTGAGTTCACCAATGGTTCCCGCTCGGCGCTGTCCTTCGGCGGTGCCAGCGTCACTGAAAACGCGTACTACCTCAACGGCTTCAATACATCCAACCCGCTGAACAACCTGGGTGGCACGACCCTGCCTTACGGCGCGATCGACCAGCAGGAAACCTATCTGGGCGGCTACAGCGCGGGCTACGGTCGTTCCACCGGCGGTGTGATCAACCAGGTCGGCAAGCGCGGCACCAACGAGTGGCATTTCGGTTTCCAGACCACCTGGTCGCCGAAGAGCCTCGCCGCGTCGCCGGCAACGGTCATGTATCCCGATCGCGCCCTGCCGGATGGCTATTCGTACGAGGATCCCGATCGGGTGGGGACGCTGTATCGGTACCGCAAGGGTGATTCGTCAAGCCGAACCACGGTCAGCGGCTATGCGAGCGGTCCGCTGATCGAGGACCGCCTGTTCATCCATCTGGCTGCGGAAACCGACAAGACCGATGGCATCTCCACCGGGAGCATTGCGGCATCCCAGCAGGTGCGCAACAACTACGACATCAGCGTGCCGAAGTTCTACGGCAAGCTTGATTGGAACATCAACGACAGCAATACGCTGGAGTACACCCGCTTCGAGCATACCGACCGACAGGGTGGCTATTACACCGCGTTCGATTACGACACGCTTTCCGGTGGTGACTCGACGGGTACCTACCCGAACACCACCAAGCTGAAGGATGAGGTGGACATCTTCAAGTTCACCAGCTACCTGACTGACGATCTGACGCTTAGTGCGGTGTGGGGCCGAAGCAAGGAGAGCAATCTCGAATCCAATCCGCTCGACTCCGCCAACGCCTATCTGAGTACGCCAAACAATCAGGACCCGTCGCTTACCGGCGGTACCCCGATCCGCAACGACCAGACTGCGCTGTATACCAAGTCGGCAGATGCTGGCAGCAAGACCCGTGGTCTGCGCGTGGACCTGCAGTACCGCATCGGCGACCACGAGCTGACCGGCGGTATCGACAACATGTACTTCCAGGGCCACAACGAAGGCCAGGCCATGACGGGCCCGGGTTATGCATGGATCTATGGCCGCGGTGAGCCCACCGTTTCGCCGAGTCCCGGCTTCGGTATCACCCCGCCGGGTGGCGACGGGTACTTCGTGCAGAAGTACATCTTCTCCACGACCACCAGCATGTCGGTCGAGCAGAAGGCCTACTACCTGGAAGACCGTTGGCAGGTCACTCCGAACTGGCTGCTGACGATCGGCGTGCGCAACGACAAGTTCACCAACTTCAACAGCTCGAAGATTGCCTATGTGGAAAGTGGCGACCAGTGGGCGCCGCGTCTGGGCGCAAGCTGGGATGTGTTCGGTGATTCGTCCCTGAAGGTGTTCGCCAACCTGGGTCGCTACTATCTGGCGTTGCCCAACAGTGTGGCCATCCGCGGTGCGTCGGCGTCGACCTTCACCCGCGAGTACTTCACCTATGGCGGCATCGATGCCAACGGCAATCCGACCGATCTGACTGCCCTGGGCCCAGGTCCGGTCTCGTCCAACAACGAATACGGGCAAGCGCCGGATCCGTTGTCGGTTGCCCCGACTGACCTGAAGTCCCAGTACCAGGATGAGCTGATCCTCGGCTTCGAGAAGACCCTGGGCGAATCCTGGAACTCCGGTGCCAAGTTCACCTACCGCCGCCTGCAGGCCGCCATCGACGACACCTGCGATTCCGATCGCATCTACGAGAAGCTCGACTCGATGGGTGCCGACCTCGACAACATGGAGGTACCCGGCTGCGTGATCTTCAACCCGGGCAAGACCAACAACTTCCAGGTCAAGCACATCGATGGCACCGGCTACACCTCGGTGAACATGAGCGGTGCGGACTGGGGTTACGGTTCCAACAAGGCCAAGCGTGACTATGTGGCCGTGGATCTGTTCATCGAACATCCGATGACCGACAAATGGTACGGCCGTGTGGATTACACGTGGTCACGTAGCTTCGGCAACACCGAAGGCCAGGTCAAATCGGATATCGGCCAGGATGACGTTTCCAAGACCCAGGACTGGGATTCGGCCACCCTCATGGAGTATGCGGGCGGCTATCTGGCCAATGACCGTCGTCACCAGCTGAAGGGCTTCGGTGCCTACCAGTTCACTGATGAATGGACCGCGTCGGCCACGCTGCGGGTGATGTCAGGCATGCCCAAGAGCTGCCTGGGCTATTACGGTACCGATGAAAGCGATCCAATACGCTACGGCTCGTCCTACCACTACTGCAATGGTTCGTTCTCGCGTCCGGGTGATGCGGGCCGGCAGCCGTGGACCACGCGTCTGGATCTCGGTGTGCTGTACCGCCCGTCCTTCGCCGACCACAAGCTGGGCCTCAGCCTGGATGTCTTCAATGTGCTGAACCAGCGCCGTCAGCTGCAGTCCGAGGCAACGTACCAGACCACCCCTTACACCGTGTCCAACACCTACGGCATGGGGACGTTCTTCACCGCGCCGCGTTCGGTCCGCCTGAGTGCGTCCTACGACTTCTGATCGTAGCCGCTGACAGTTCTCTTGTTACGTGATGATTGACCCCGGCCTCGTGCCGGGGTCTTTTTCATGCGGCACCTGCTTCCGGGTGACAGAAATGAAAAAGGGCGCCTGGAGGCGCCCTCGTTCGATGTACGGGCGGACGATCAGCGCCAGATGCGCAACTGGTCCGCCTCGATACGCTGCATCGGCTGGCCCGGCTTGCAGCTGTAGGTGGCGCTGAAGGCAGGCAGGTTCGACAGCGGACCGTTGGTGCGCCACTTGCCCGGCGCACGGATATCCGAACCCGCATGCGCGGCCGCTTCATTCGGCGACAGCTGCTGCGGCCACAAGGATGCCCAAGCGGTGAAGAAGCCTTGCTGGTCGGCCGCCTTGGCCGCCGGTTCCACTGCCGAATAGGCTTCCCATGCCAGTTCGAGGCCGGCCAGGTCCGCCAGGTTTTCTTCCTGTGTCAGCGTGCCGTTGACCTTCGCGCCCTTCACGCCCGGCACGTCATAGCTGCCGTACTGAGCGGCCACACGGCTGCCGAGCAACGTCCACGCGGTCTTGTCCGCCGGCGTCCACCAGCTGCGCAGTTCGCCACGGGCGTCGATCAGCGATCCCTTGGCGTCGATGGCGCGAGTCAGTTCGTGGCCGACCAGTGCGCCATAGCTGCCGAACTTGCCGGCGGGCGTAGCCTGGGCGCTGAAGATCGGCGGCTGCAGCGCGGCTGCGGTCACGATAAGGCGGTTCTGGGCCAGATCGTAGGCCAGCGAAGGCTGCTGCGGCAGCACGTCCCAGCGACGGTCGGCGTTGCCCTTGCCAATCCGCTTCATCTCCTCGCGATGGCGCCAGGTCGATGCGATCAGCATGTTGCCGCCGAAGCTGCCGCGGCCCATCGGCTGCACGCTGTAATCCAGGTCGCGCAGCGGCGCGCCGATCTCGATCTTCATCGCGCCGAGCTTGGCCTGCGCTTCGGCCTTGGCCTGATCGCTCAGCCAGGTGCTGCGCTTGACCGCCTCGATCTGCGTCTCGCGCAGCTTGTCGATGATCCACGCCGCCTGACGACGGTCCTCGGCCGGAAGATGGCGTGCGGCATATTCACGACCCAGCATCGGGCCGGCGGCGACGTTGATGGCGTCCAGGACCTGTTCCCAGCGTGGTGCCGGCAGCGTCTGTCCACGTAGCACGCGGCCACGGAATTCGAACTCGGCGTCGCGGTACGCCTTGGACAGATAGGGCGCCATCGCATCGCCCACGCGCCAGCGCAGGTAGGCCTTCCACTGGTCCGGCTTGATGCGGGTGACCATGCCGTCCAACGCTTGGAACAGCGGTTCGTCCGACAGCGATACCAGGTCGTCCTTCACGCCTTGGGCCTTCAGGAAGGCATCGAGCTGCAGGTTCTTGTAACGACCGTTGAGGTCCTTGGTGGACAGGGGGGCGTAGTTGCGGAACGGATTGTTGAGATCGGCCAGCGACTGCGCGTTGCGTGCCAGCTCGGTTTCCAGCTGGATCACCGCCTGCGATTCGGCATCCAGCTTGTCGGCTGCGGTGCCGGTCAGCGCCAGGATCTGCTTGACGTACGCGCGGTAGCGCCCCATCAGCGCGACGGTGTCCGCATCGGTACGGGTGTAGAACGCGGGATCCGGCAGGCCCATGCCGCCCTGCATGAAGTAGCCGATGTGGCGGTCCAGCGCCTTGAGGTCCACGTCCGGGCTGAAGTTGAAGGCCACCGGGATGCCGACCTGGTGCAGGGCGGCGATCGATGCCGGCACGTCCTTGGCCTTCTTGATGGCATTGATTCGGGTCAGCAGCGGTGCGATGGGATTTGAACCATCGGCCTCCACGGCCGCTTCATCCAGGCCGCTGGCCCAGAAGTCGCCCAGCAGCTTCTGCACGTTGCCCTGCGGATTGGCCATCGCGGCATCCAGCAACTCACGTTGCTGCTGGCGGCTGCGTTGCACCAGCTGGCCCAGCGCACTGGTCGCGCCGGTCTGCGGCACCGGATTGGCCTTGTACCACTCGGCGTTGGTGGCCTCAAAGAAGTCGGTGCACTGCGCGCTCACGGCGGGTGCGCGCGCGGCCTTCTTCTTCGCGGCAAGCGCGTGGTTGGCGGGAACCAGGGTCAGCAGGCTGATACCGACGGCGATGGCGAGCGGACGGACGTTGGGCATGGAAGGGCAAATCCATCAAGGATTGAAGATCGCGCGAGTGTAACAAGCTGTGGTGCACGGCGGTGATGGACATCGGGTGTCGTGGGATGCAGCTCGACCTTGGGATGCAGCCGACGGCGCATGATGAACAATTCCCGCCCAAGCGGAAAGGAGCGCCCGGAGGCGGGCGGCTCCGGGCGCAGGCCATGCGTGTGATGTCCACCCAAGCCGGTGAGAAGCCGTTGATCCGTGGCAGGGTCTCTGTGGTTCGCTACGGATATATCTGGACCAGGTTGAATCCGTGGCCGACCATGAGTTCTGGTTCGACAGACCAACAGGCATTAACCAGGTCGCACACTTCATGAATCGCCAAGGTGCCGGTATTGCCGGTGGTGGATGCGGTGATGGCGTTGTTGGTGCCGGCCCCCTGGCATACCCACATTGGCTCCAGTACTGAATCGTTGTAACCGCATGTGCTTACGAAATCGCCACAGCCACCATGTACGATCAACGAGAAGGCGCCGGTTTGCAGGCCTCCTTCCAGCTGCACGTTGTTGCAGTATTCCGCGTGCTGGCCAACCACATCTCCGTTGCTGTTGAACCAGATCTGGTTAAAGGATTCAGCTCTGGCCGCTTTGGCGGTGGGGCTCGCGATGATCGCGGAAAGAATGAGGAAGATAAGAGACAACCCTTGGGTGATGCGTCGCTGCATGACGTTCTCCTGGTTGGTTTGCCGTGTACTCAGGCAATATTCATCTTACTTCGGGAACGCAATTGTTTCAATTTTCGTCCCGACAGCAGGGAGCGACGCTAGTCAGGCTCGCTCACGAAAAAGCCCGGATTATCGGGCCTTTGGTGGCTGGACGAGGAGGTTGCTGTTGCCGCTCTATCGACGGGGGCTGATTGGTATATCGGAGCCCGGTCACGGATGCATGGTCTCGCGAGATCGTTGGCTGAGCGTGCACGATGCGCAGCGAGAGCAGGTGGCACAGGCGCCGGAAATGGGTCTGAATTACCAGGAACGCCCACACCTGTCGCGTGAAATGCAGACAGACGCCCGATGCAGCGCATCGGGCATCCCTGGCTGCCCTACGGCAGCCGGACCATCCCCCCCACAGGTGTCAACATATGGGGGAGGGGGCACCTGGATCCGGCAGGACCTACCAGATCACCACCTGCGAATCGCCAGCGCGCGACATCGGCGAGCCGGCCTTGCACTGGAACGCCGCCGCGAAGGTGGGCAGGTTCGACGGCGCGCCCATGGCACGGAACTGCGCCGGGGCGTGCGGATCGGTTGCCAAGCGGACCTTGGCGTTTTCCGGGGTGTACTTGGTACGCCACACGGTGGCCCAGTTGAAGAAGAAGCGCTGGTCGCGGGTGAAACCGTCGATCTTCGGATCTTCCTTGCCGGCCGAGGCCTTCTGCAGCGCGTCGTAGGCGGTTGCCAGGCCACCCAGATCGGCGATGTTCTCGCCCAGGGTCAGGTTGCCGTTGACCGCCTGACCGTCCACCTTGTAGCCGTCGAACTGCTTGACCAGCTTGCCGGTCAGGCCCTGGAAGTTCTTCTTGTCCGCATCGGCCCACCACTCCTCGAAGTTGCCGGTCGGCCCGAAGCGGGCTCCCTGGTCGTCGTAGCCGTGGGTCATTTCGTGGCCGATCACCGCACCGATGCCGCCATAGTTCAGCGCGTCGTCGGCGTTGGGGTCGAAGAACGGCGGCTGCAGGATGGCGGCCGGGAACACGATCTCGTTCTGCAGCGGGTTGTAGTAGGCATTGACCGTCTGCGGGGTCATGCCCCACTCCGTCTTGTCCACCGGCTTGCCGATCTTGGACAGGCCGAACCTGTAGTTGAAGGCATTCGCCGCACGCACGTTGCCGAGGTAGCTGTCACGGCCGGTTTCCAGGCCCGACCAGTCGCGCCACTTGTCCGGATAGCCGATCTTCGGGGTGAAGGTCTCCCACTTGGCGATGGCCTTGGCCTTGGTCTCATCGCTCATCCACGACAGCCCCTGGATGCGTTCCTTCAGGGCATCGGCCAGATTCTTCACCAGCGTTTCCATCTTTGCCTTGGCTTCCGGCGAGAAGGCGACCTTGACGTACAGTTGGCCGAAGGCTTCGCCGGCATCGTTCTCGATGGTACCCAGCACACGCTTCCAGCGCGGCTTCTGTTCCTTCTGGCCGTTCAGGGTCTTGCCGTAGAACGCGTAATTCTCGTCGGCGAAAGCATCGCTCAGGTACGGTGCGGCGCTGTCCACGGTATGGAAGCGCAGGTAGGCGCGCCATACCGCCGGATCCGTATCGCCCAGTGCCTTGCTCACTTCCTCATGGAAGGACGGGATGGCCAGCGAGAACTTTTCCGGTGCGGCCACGCCCTGCGACTTGAAGAACTCACTCCAGCTGAAGTTCGGCGTCAGTGCGTCCGCATCGGCCAGGGTGACCGGGTGGTAGTACAGCGATACATCGCGCGACAGTTCCACGCTGGACTTGGACGCCTTTGCCAGGCGCGTCTCGAACTTCACCACCTCGGCGGCCTGCTTGGCCGCATCGGCGGCAGGCACGCCTGCCAGTTCCAGCACCTTGGCGACGTGCGCCTGGTAGGCCTTCAGCTTGTCGGCCTTGCCGGCCTCGGTATAGAACGTCTTGTCCGGCAGGCCCAGGCCGCCCTGGCTCGCGTACGCCATGTTCATCGCCGAGTTCTTGAAATCGGCTTCGGCGCCGAAGCCGAACAGCACGTTCTCGCCCTTGGCGGCGCTGTCACGCAGGTAGGCGGCGATCGCGTCCTTGTCGTTCAGGCCATCGATGGCGGCCAGGTCGGCCTTGAGCGGCTCGATGCCCTGTGCGTTGATCTTTGCTTCGTCCATGCCGGTGGCCCACAGGTCGCCGACCACCTTTTCGATGTGGTTCGGGTTCTTGACCTGTGCCACCTGCTCGGCGAGCTGGTGCTGCACGGCGACCGAGCGCTCGTCGAGGATGGTGAAGGCGCCCCAGCTGGTACGGTCGGCCGGAATCTCGTTGGCGGCCAGCCACTTGCTGTTGACGTAGTCACCGAAGGCGCTGCATGCGTCCAGGTTGCTGTCCAGGTCACTGGCCTGGAAGGCGTTGTACGCCGGCAGCTTGGACTGGTCGAGGGTATAGGTGGTTTCTTCGGCGGTATTGGCGGGGGCCGGGGCGCTGCCATCGGCGGCCGGAGTTTCGCTCTTGCCACAGCCGGCCAGCACAGCCGAAACGGCCAGGGCCAGCAGGACGATCTTGGGAGTACGGGTCACTTGTTTGGCCTCCTGGCCGCGTGGTGTTTCTGGGGATGGCCCGCAGGGGCCCTGGTCCGGACGATACGCCTCCGGGTTGACCTGCAAGGGTGTCGAAGGTCATGCCATGGCGCAAGCCTGTCCGGATGGGCAGGGTCGGCAAAACCAGTGGCCGGCTGCGAGGATTCCCGTGGCCGCCTTGTATGATGTCGTTTGCGAATCCTTTCCCGATATTTCCGGAGTACCGTAGTGAACAGTCCGCAACGCCGCCCACACGCCAGCCAAGTGCAGAAAGGGCTGGCGCCGCATGCGCGGATACGCAACGTGGTCGCGGTGGGGTCCGGCAAGGGCGGCGTGGGCAAGAGCACCACGTCGGTGAACCTGGCCGTGGCGCTGCAGCAGCTGGGTGCGCGCGTCGGCGTGCTCGATGCCGACATCTACGGACCTTCGGTGCCGGCGATGCTGGGCCTGTCCGGCCGTCCCGAGAGCCCGGACAACAAGAGCATCGAACCGCCGCGTGCGTTCGGCGTGGACACCATGTCGATCGGCTACCTGATCGAGGACGAGACGCCGATGATCTGGCGTGGCCCGATGGCGACCTCGGCGATGACCCAGCTGTTCAATGACACCCTGTGGGACGATCTGGACGTGCTGCTGATCGACCTGCCGCCGGGTACCGGCGACATCCAGCTGACCCTCACCCAGAAGATTCCGCTGGCCGGTGCGGTGATCGTCACCACCCCCCAGGACATCGCCACGCTGGACGCCAGGAAGGCACTGAAGATGTTCGAGAAGGTGGAGGTGCCGGTGCTGGGCATCGTGGAGAACATGGCCGTGCATACCTGCAGCAACTGCGGGCACGTGGAGCATCTGTTCGGACAGGGTGGCGGTGAGAAGATGGCCGCACGCTACGGCGTGCCGCTGCTGGGCTCGCTGCCGCTGCAGATCGAGATCCGCGAACAGGGCGATGCGGGAACGCCGATCACCGCCGCGCAGCCGGATTCGGCCGCGGCTCGGGCGTATAAGCAGGCGGCGCAGCGGCTGCTGGAAGAACTGGGGAAGCGCCCACGCGCCTCGATTCCGATCCTCTCCACGCTGGTGCAGGGATCGTAGTGCCGGGCTCTGCCCGACGTGTTTCATCGCGGCAGCGGGGCAGAGCTCCGCTCCATGCACGGCGCGCTGCAGCGCCATCTGCGGCCCCGGTTGTAGAATCATGCCTCCGGGCATCTGCCCGCCCCATCACGCACCAGGACCGAGCATGAGCATCAAGAGCGACCGTTGGATCCGCCGCATGGCCGAACAGCACGGCATGATCGAGCCGTTCGAGGCCGGGCAGGTCAAGCACGCGGGCGGCGAGCGCATCGTCAGCTATGGCACGTCCAGCTACGGCTATGACGTGCGCTGCTCGCGCGAGTTCAAGGTGTTCACCAACATCAATTCCACCATCGTCGATCCCAAGCACTTCGACCCGAAGAGCTTCGTGGACGTGGTCGGCGATGAATGCATCATCCCGCCGAACAGCTTCGCGCTGGCGCGCACGGTGGAGTTCTTCCGCATTCCCCGCGACACGCTGGTGGTGTGCCTGGGCAAAAGCACCTACGCGCGCTGCGGCATCATCGTCAACGTGACACCGCTGGAGCCGGAGTGGGAAGGTCACGTGACCCTGGAGTTCAGCAACACCACGCCGTTGCCGGCGCGCATCTACGCCAACGAGGGCGTGGCACAGATGCTGTTCTTCCAGGCCGACCAGGATGACATCTGCGAAACGTCATACAAGGACCGGGGCGGCAAGTACCAGGGACAGACCGGCGTGACCCTGCCACGCACCTGATAGCGGCACCCCGGCTCCAGCCAGGGAGACACCCGGCCGTTGGCCGGGTGAGGCTTACTTGCCGCGGCCGAACAGCATGCCGATGCCGACTGCGACCAGCCCGACAGGCCACCAGGTCGTCAGCAGGCGGGTGAAGTTCATGTTGGTCCAACCGAGGTTGGTGGCGAGCATGAACAGCCCGACCAGGATCAGCAGGATGGCGGCAATGAGATTGAAACGCATCGGGTTCGGCGAACGCTCAGGACTGGGCTTGATATCCTAGCCGTTCCTTCCAGTAATGCGCACGCTGCTCCAGTGCTTCCGGCGCGAATCGATGCGCCTGGCCTGAGCCCCACACTGGACCGGGCCATGCCGGATCGCCCGGATGACGGCCGATCACGTGGAAGTGCAGCTGGGGCACGATGTTGCCCAGCGCACCGATGTTGATCTTCTGCACGCCATCTTCGACCTTGAGCGCCCGGGACAGCCGGTTGAGTTCGGTCCTCAGTTTGTCCTGCTGCTCGCCATCCAGTTCGATCCACTCGGTGATGCCGGCCACGCGTGGTACCAGCAGCAGCCACGGAAAGCGCTCGTCGTTCATCAGCCGGATCTGGGATAACGGTCCTTCGGCGACCAGTATGCTGTCGGTAGCCAGGCGCGAATCCAGTTCAAAATCGCTCATCCAAGATGCTCCTTGAGGAAGTCCAGGGTGCGTTGCAGCGCCAGTGCGGCGCTGTCCGGATCATACGCATGTCCGACGTCGCGGTTGAAGCCGTGGTCGGCCGGATAGACGAAGGTCTCCATCTTCGGCAGCTTTTCCCGGTGCGTGGCGATGGCTTCCGGCGGGATGCTCTTGTCCTGCGCGCCGAAATGAAACATCACCGGCGCCTTCGGGGTCTCGTCCAGGAACTGCACGTTGCGCGCACCGTAATAGCTGACCGAGGGCAGGCCGAGGCGAAGCGCGGCGAGCAGGGCGATCGTGCCACCCCAGCAATAGCCCACCGTGCCGACCTTGCCGTGCGACGCCAGCCGGGTAGCAGCGGCGCGCACGACCGTCAGCGCTTTTTCCACTCCCAGTTCATTGACGGCGGCCAGTCCGGCCTGCAGCCCTGCATTGTCGTAGTCCAGTTCACGGGGCGGCGCATCGGTGCCATCGTCCAGCAGGTCGAAAAACGACGGCACGAGCACGGCGTAGCCCTCGGCGGCGAACCGTTCGGCTACCGATCGCATGTGTGGATTGACCCCGAAAATTTCCTGGATCACCACCAATCCAGCACGTGGCGCTCCATCGGGCAGGACTTCCCAGGCGCGGGCCTTGCCATGATGCGTATCGAGGGTGATCCAGTCGGCCATGTGCGGAACCTGCGTGAAGGATGATGCGGCCATTATCCGCACCTGCACGGTTAGCGCACCGTCATCGGTGCACCCTGGTGACTGTCGCGCCTGATTGATCGGCGCGTCTACGGAACCAGGTCCCATTGCTGGGATGCGTTGCCGGTGCAGGTGTGGACGCGTATCGCCGACCCCGGCAGCGCATCGTCGCCGGGGTCGAGGCATCGGCCGCTGCCAGGGTTGAACCACGCCGCTGACGTGCCGATGGGAATCCATTGCTGGCGGGCGCTGTTGAAGCAATCGTCCGCCTCCAGGCGGCCATCCGCGCCGGCCGCAAGGCATCGCTCCGACTGCCCGGAAAGGTGTAGCTGGTATCCACCATCCCCCAGCAGTTGCTGGTTGCCGGCCTGCCCGCACGCCTGCAGGTTCGTGGCAATGCCATCGGGCGCCAGCCCCAGGCACAACCGGCTGTCCACGTGACGCAGCGAGCGGGGTTTGTCGGCGCGCGGTTCGGGATTGCCGCTGAGCGTGCAGACCTGCTCGGCACTGCAGATGGCGCGCGCGATCCGGGCGCAGTTGCCATAGGTGCGGGCGCGACTTCGGCTGGGCGGCCTGCCTTCCATCGTGGGAACGCCATAGACGGCGATGGACTGCGGTACATCCTCACAACGCTCGTGTTGTTCGCTGCCCTGCGCGAAGTCCTCGAACCATTCGCTGAGTCCCTTTATTCCGGCGCGATCCGGCGGGACGTGGATGGTTGCCACGACCGTCCTTTCGACGCTGCCTACTGGGGCGATCGAGGCCGTCCAACGTCCGGGAACCCGGCTTTCGACGCGTATCCGGTACGTCACCCCTTCCTTCCAATCGAAGGCGGCCGAGCATTGCACCCCGTCGCCTTCGTGGCCGAAAAAGGCGCAGTTGGCATTGCTGGCATCCCAGCCGGTTGCGCCCCAGATGGAGAAGTTGATGGCCTTCTGCGTACCGGAACGCTGCTGCA
The DNA here is from genome assembly GCA_023430045.1 of Pseudomonadota bacterium. Classification (GTDB taxonomy): domain Bacteria; phylum Pseudomonadota; class Gammaproteobacteria; order Xanthomonadales; family Xanthomonadaceae; genus Stenotrophomonas. The sequence continues at coordinate 31,426 of JAEZCF010000064.1, forward strand.
GCCCGACATAACCACCCTGAGGCCCGACGAAATCCCATTGGTGGGCCCAGTACGTCCGGCCGTTGAAACCCGGCTCGCGCACGATGGTGACGGTGGTATCCAGGGTCAGGTAGCCGCCGGGCTGTGCAGGGAAGCTGCGATCGATCGATGCCATGCCGCCGGCCACCACGCCTTGCGCGCAGAATGCTGCGGCGAGCCCGAGCGGTGCCAGCAGCCAGGCGGTTTCGTTGATGCGCTTCATGACCCGGATCCTCATTCGATGGACCTTCATTGCCGCATCGGCCAGGGAATGGACGCCATCGGCCGACAATGGCCATCTGCGTAGGGCAAGCTCCCGTGTCCTGACGGACAGGGGACCCGATGCCATCCCAGAGTCGTTCAAAAGGCGGCCGGCGTTGCCCGCTATAATGCGGTCCAATCAGGCCCCCAGGTCATGCCCGGCCCAGGCCCCCAGAGCACGCACATGTCCCAGTTGAATCCCAAAGTCGGCTTCGTCAGCCTTGGCTGCCCGAAGGCCCTGGTCGACTCCGAACGCATCCTCACCCAGCTGCGGGTGGAGGGTTACGACATCGTCCCGACCTACGACGCCGCCGATGTGGTGGTCGTCAATACCTGTGGCTTCATCGACTCGGCGGTGGCCGAGTCGCTGGATGCCATCGGCGAGGCGATGAACGCTAACGGAAAGGTGATCGTCACCGGCTGCCTGGGCAAGCGCCCGGAGCAGATCCGCGAGGCCTACCCGAACGTGCTGGCGGTGTCAGGCCCGCAGGACTACCTGAGCGTGATGGAAGCCGTGCACGAGGCCATCCCGCCGCGGCACGACCCCTTCGTGGACCTCACCCCGGATTACGGTGTGAAGCTGACTCCGCGTCATTATGCGTACCTGAAGATTTCCGAAGGCTGCAACCACCATTGCAGCTTCTGCATCATTCCGTCCATGCGCGGCAGGCTGGTTTCGCGGCCGGTGGACGAGGTGCTACGCGAGGCCGAGCGGCTGGTGCGCGGCGGCGTGCGTGAACTGCTGGTGGTGTCGCAGGACACCTCGGCCTATGGCGTGGACGTGAAGTACGCCGAGCGGATGTGGCGCGACAAGGCCTACCAGACCCGCATGAAATCGCTGTGCGAAGGCTTGTCCGAGCTGGATGCCTGGGTGCGCATGCACTACGTCTACCCGTATCCGCACGTGGACGATGTGGTGCCGCTGATGGCGGAAAACCGCATCCTTCCGTATCTGGACATTCCCTTCCAGCACGCCAGCCCACGCATCCTGCGCCTGATGAAGCGTCCTGGTGCCGTGGAAAAGACCCTGGAGCGCGTGCAGAACTGGCGTCGCCTCGCCCCGGACATCACGGTGCGTTCCACCTTCATCGTCGGTTTCCCCGGCGAGACCGAGGCCGAGTTCGAGGAGTTGCTGTCGTTCCTGGACGAAGCGCAGCTGGACCGTGTCGGTGCCTTCGCCTATTCGCCGGTGGAAGGCGCGACCGCCAACGCGCTGCCGGATCCCGTGCCGGAGGAGGTGAAGCAGGAGCGCCTCGCGCGGTTCATGGAAAAGCAGGCGGGCATTTCCGCCGCGCGCCTGGAGGCGAAGATCGGTACGGTGCAGCAATGCCTGGTGGACGTCATCGAAGGCGACATCGCGGTGGCGCGCTCGAAGGCCGATGCGCCGGAGATCGATGGTCTGGTGCATATCCAGAATGCCGATGAGGTGCCGCTGCGGGTGGGCGAATTCGTGGACGTGGAAATCACCGAAAGCGATGAGCACGACCTGTATGGTGACGCGCTGCCGGCTGCACGACGGCCGGCATTCGACCTCAGGATGCTGTGAATCCGGCGGCGGCCGCCCTCAACGAGCGCCATCGGCGCTTCGTGCCGCCAGCACGCGCGGCGGTCGATCCGCGGATTTTCCGGCATCCCCTGTTCGCAGGCCTGGCCCCGTTCCATGATCTGCTTTGCAGCCCTGCCTGGCCGGGCATCGTGGCGCTGGATGCGCGGCTGGCCCTGCAGGGCAGACGCCTGGTGGAACAGGATGCCTCGCTGCTGGCCGATGGCCTGCATTACGAGACGCGTATCGCGGAAGGGCGCATCGCCACCCGCGCGCAGAACTGGCATGACCTGTTCAACGCGCTGGTCTGGTCACTGCATCCGACGTTGAAGGCGGCGCTCAATGCGCGCCAGTGCCTGCATATCGCGGCGATGGGGCAGGGCCAGCGCAATCGCGCGCAGTCCGCGCTGACCCAGTTCGACGAGACCGGGGTGATCGTCCGTGTGCGCGATGCTGCACCGCTGTCGGCCTGGGACAGGCACGACTGGCCAGCGCTGTTCGAGCCGGCCCTGTGGCAGCAGGAACGCATCGCCATCGTGGCGGTGTTCGGCCATGCGCTGATGGAACAGGCATTGCTGCCGGGGCGACTGCTGGTTGGCAAATGCCTGGTGGTGCAGGGCGAGGATGATGCGGCCTGCATCGCGCAGGTGGCGCAGGCGATTGCCAGCGGGCGCGTACTTGTCGATCCGCTGCAGCTGCGGCCGTTGCCGTTGGCGGGCATTCCGGGTTGGCACGCGGACCAGACAAGCGCGTTTCATGCGAATTCGGCTTACTTCCGCCCTCTGCGGGAAGGGCGGCTCTACCCTCCGCCGATACGTGCCGTGTAAAGCGGCAATGCATCAGCCGGGCAAAGCCCGGCTCTACGCGCGGTCGTACGCCACGCTGACCACGGCGAAGGTGTGGCGGCCGCCGGGCAGCTCCACCTCGAACTCATCATCCACGCGTTTTTTCAGTAGCGCCCGCGCCAGCGGGGAGTCGATGCTGATCCAGCCCGAGCCGGCGTCCGTCTCGTCCGGGCCGACGATGCGGTAACGACTCGGTTCGCCGCTGTCCACATTCTCCAGTTCCACCCACGCACCGAAGAACACCGCCTGCGGATCGCTGGGTTCGCCGTCGACCACGCGCAGTGCTTCCAGACGCTTGCTGAGATAGCGCACGCGCCGGTCGATCTCGCCGAGTTGCTTCTTGCGGTAGGTGTACTCGGCATTTTCCGAACGATCGCCCTCGGCCGCTGCCGCCGCCAGTGCCTTGACCACATCGGGACGGCGCACGCGCCACAACTCGTCCAGCTCAGCCTTCAGGCGCGCGTGGCCGGACGAGGTGATCAGGGCGGTGCTTTTCTCTGCGGGGGGACGCCAGCGGGACATCTGTGATTCTCTGCGGGACTGCGACCGGACAGCTTACGCGGTTGACGGCCAGAGGCCGTCATCCTGCTAGCGCTTGCCGCCGAAAATGCCGCCCAGGATGCCGCGCACGATCTGGTTGCCAAGTTTCGTGCCGACCGTGCGGGTCGTCTGCTTGGCCATGGTTTCGATCATGCCCTGGCGGCGCCGGGTGCCGAAGATCGCATCCTTGATGGACTGGCTGAAACCACCGGCCTCTGCGTCGTCCTGCTGGCGGGTCCGTGCCTTGGGTGCGTCGGCTTTCTCGACTGCTGTCCGTGCCCGCTGCGCCAACAGTTCGGCCGCCGATTCGCGGTTGACCGCGGTGTCGTAGCGCATGCCCACCGGGCTGCCGGCACGGACCTGCGCGCGTTCGGCATCGGTGACCGGACCCATCCGGCAGCGTGGCGGTGCGATCAGTGTCTGTTGCACGGGCATGGGAACCCCCTTGTCCTGCAGCGTGGACACCAGCGCTTCACCGGTACCCAGCTGGCCGAGTGCACGTGCCACGTCCAGCTTCGGGTTGGGTACGAAGGTTTCGGCTGCTGTTTTCACTGCTTTCTGGTCGCGAGGAGTGAAGGCGCGCAATGCATGCTGCACGCGGTTGCCCAGCTGGCCGAGGATGTTGGCCGGCACGTCATCCGGGAACTGCGAACAGAAATACACGCCCACGCCCTTGGAGCGGATCAACCGGACCACCTGCTCGATGCGCTGCACCAGCGCCGGCGGCGCATCGTCGAACAGCAGGTGCGCCTCGTCGAAGATGAAGACCAGTTTCGGCTTCTCCAGGTCGCCCACCTCCGGCAGGGTTTCGAACAGTTCCGACAGCAGCCACAGCAGGAAAGTGGAATAGAGCTTCGGCCGCAGCACCAGCTGGTCCGCGGCAAGAATGCCGATCACGCCGCGACCATCGTGGTTCACCCGCATCAGGTCGGCCAGCTCCAGGGCCGGCTCGCCGAAGAAGGCTTCGCCGCCTTCCTGGGACAGGCGCAGCAGGGCACGCTGGATCGCCGCGACGGACTGTGCGCTGACCAGCCCGTAACCGGTGGAGATGTCCTTGCGCTCTTCGGCCACCAGGCCAAGCAGGGCGCGCAGGTCATCCAGGTCCAGCAGCAGCAGGCCCCGGTCGTCGGCCAGCTTGAATACGATGTCCAGCACGCCGGCCTGGGTGTCGCTCAGTTCGAGGATGCGCGAGAGCAGGGTCGGCCCCATCTCGCTCACGGTGGTGCGCACCGGATGGCCGAGCTTGCCGTACAGGTCCCAGAAAACGGTCGGGCTGGCGGCCGGTGCGTAGTCGGCCACGCCGATCTGCGCAGCACGCTGCAGCAGGCTGTCATCGCCCGTACCGGGAACCGCCAGGCCGGACACGTCGCCCTTCACGTCGGCCAGGAACACCGGCACGCCGATCCGCGAAAAGCCTTCGGCCAGGGTCATCAGGGTCACTGTCTTGCCGGTACCCGTCGCACCCGCGACCAGCCCGTGGCGGTTGCCCAGCTTCGGCAACAGGGTGACGGGAACGTCGTCGGTGATGCCTTTGCCGAGCAGAATGGGTTCCATGGTCCAGCCTTCCGGTGATGAATGGGCTCAATGTTAACCGGCAGCATGGCAAGCGGCTGCGGCCGGGTTGCCCGGACCTTGGCGGCACCGCTACTCTGCCTGCCTGTTTCGCACACAGTGCCAAAAATGTCCGTTCCTGTCCTGCTTGCTCGCGGCTTGCCCGTCCTGGCCGTGGCCAGCCTGCTTGTTGCTGTTCCCGACGCCCACGCGCAACGTGTTTCCACCCGCGACCGCGCCAAGGCGGAGGCCCTGGAGCAGCGGATGGGGGCGGCAGAGAAGCGCTATACCGATGCGCTGGTGCGGGTGGCCAATGCCGATCCCAAGGGCAGCAGCGAGGCCGACGCCGCGCTGGAGGACATGGAAGATGTGCTGAGCGCGTGCGTGGGCCAGAAGGGCTGCCAGATGAGCACGCTGCTGGCGACGTACAAGCGCCTGCTCAAGCGCGATGCAGACGCCGAAGCCGATGAAAGCGTGGCCGACGAGGCCGGTGACAGCCTGCAGGCCGATCCGGACCATATAGGGCCGTTGACCGCGGATGTGCCCGAAGCCGCGCGCGCGGCCGCACTGCTGAACGACAAGCGGCATGCATTCGACAACATGGTGGAGTACAACCCTGCCATCCAGGCGGGCATCCGCCGCTGGCTGACCGACATGCGCCCGGCGCTGCTGACCAGCTACGAGAACTACCAGAACCTGCGCGCGGTGATGTGGCCGGAATGGGAAAAGCGCGGGCTGCCCGAAGCGCTGTTGTTCGGCATCATGGCCAAGGAGTCCAATGGCCGCGTGCATGCGTCTTCGCGCGCCGGGGCCGCAGGCCTGATGCAGTTCATGCCGGCCACCGGCCGCCGTTTCGGCCTGGGAGAAGATGGGACCGGGTTCGACACCCGCTTCGATCCGCGCAGTGCCGCCGAGGCGAGCGCCACCTATCTGAACGAACGCCTGCGGCAGCTCAACAACAACGTGGAACTGTCCCTGGCCGGCTACAACGGCGGCGAAGGCCGTGCCGCGCGCGTGTACAACCAGAATGCCGGGCAGGGGTTCTGGGTGGACAGCGTTTACAGCCAGTTCCCGGCCGAAACCAGGGATTATGTGCCGATGGTGATCGCCGCGGCCTGGATCTTCCTGCACCCGCAGCAGTACGGGGTGGAGTTCCCGAAGCTCAGCGCGCAGCCGGCCACGGTGCGTCTGGCGAAGTCGAGCACCATCTATGAGTTGACCATCTGCCTGGGCAGCCACGGCACACGCGATGGCTACATGCGCGCGCTGCGCAACCTCAACCCGCGTTATGAAGCCGATGGCTGGATTCCCGCAGGCACGCTCATCAACGCCACTACGCGCATTGCCGGCCTGTATGCCCGCAACTGCGTCAGCGGCCCGCGCGCGGACCTGGCGCGCACGTTGATCACTGCCGACCTCAATGCGGCCATCGTGCGGCCCAGTGCGGCCAGCTATACCGGCAATGTCGCGGTGGGTGGCGTGGTGCCGGTGG
>JAEZCF010000140.1 GCA_023430045.1 Pseudomonadota bacterium
GCAGCCGACCATGGGTCGGCTCTACCTTTTTTTCCGTGGTTGACTGCCTTGAAATTGCCAGGCCCAGATCCAACCGCGGCGAGGCAACCAGCCACGAGGGGCTCAGCCGTTCGCTGCCAGCTCCGCATCCAGCGCCTGCAGCCGTTCCACCGTGCCGACATCGGTCCAGCGACCGCGATGGTGCTGTCCGGTTATCTGCGCGCAGGCCATGAAATGCTTCTGCAGCGGCACCACGCTGAAGCGCGGCGGCACGCGTTCGCTTCCGGGCGCGTCGCCTATCACCGCGCGCCAATCACCCACGATCGACGGCCGGTATACACCAATGCCTGCGTAGGTCAGGCAATTGCCGTCGCGATCGTGATGCAGCAGGCCGGCCTCATCCAGGCGGTAATCGCCCTGCGGATGCTGTGCCGGGTTGTCCACCATCACCAGGTGCGCGATGCCTGTGGGCTCGGCCGGCAAGGTGGCGAAGTCGAAATCGGTCCAGATGTCGCCGTTCACCACCAGAAATGGCTTCTCACCCAGCATCGGCAGCGCGTTGAGGATGCCGCCGCCGGTTTCCAGCGGTGTGTCGCCTTCGTGCACGAAATGGAGCCGCAGTCCCCATTGGCTGCCGTCGCCCAGCACCGGCGCGAAGCATTCGGCCAGCCATGCGATGTTGATGACCACCTCACGTATGCCGATGGCCGCCAATCGTTCCAGATGCCACGCGATCAGCGGCTTGCCAGCCACCGCCAGCAAGGGCTTGGGCGTGTGCAGGGTCAGCGGGCGCATGCGTTCGCCGAGTCCAGCCGCGAAGATCAGGGCCTTCATCGCGCTGGCACCGGTTCGCCCAGCGCGGCCATCGCTGGCCGGATGCGCTCATCGAGCAGCTGGCGCAGGCCATCCAGCTGCGGATGGCGCGGCAGCACTTCGTCCAGGTAACCGATGAAGCGTGGCGCATCGTCCAGGTAATGGCCCTTGCCGTCGCGGTAACGCAGGCGGCTGAAGATGCCCAGGCATTTCAGGTGGCGCTGGATGCCCAGCCAGTCCGCATCGCGCAGGAAGATTTCCAGCGGCGGTACCGGCAGGCCAGCCTCCAACGCGCGTGCGTGGTAACGCGCCAGCCAGCCATCCACCCGCGCCAGCGGCCAGCTCAGGAATGCATCCTTGAACAGGCTGATCGGGTCATAGGCGATGGGGCCGCGCACCAGGTCCTGGAAGTCCAGCACCGCCGGGCCATCGGCAACCGGCATCAGGTTGCGCGGCATGAAATCGCGATGGGTCATCACCTGTGCCTGGCCGAGTGCGTTGTCCATCAGCCGGCGCTGCACCAGTTGCAGGCGTTCACTGTCATCGCAGCCGAGGGTGATGCCCAGGTGGCGCTGCAGGAACCACTCGTCGAACAGGCCGGCATCGCGCTGCAGCAGCGCTTCACCGAAATGGCCGACGTCGGCCGGCACCGGCATGCGCTGCAGGGCCAGCAACTGGTCCATCGCGCGCTCGAACCAGCGGTCCGCGTTGTCGGCGTCGATCACCCGCGCCAGCGTGGGTCCGCCCAGGTCTTCCAGCAGCAGCAGGCCCTGTTCGATGTCCTGCGCCAGCACGCCGGGAACACGCAGGCCCTGCCTGGCCAGCAGCGAGCGCATGTGCAGCCAGGGGCGTACGTCTTCCAGCCCCGGCGGCGAATCCATCACGATGTGGCTGCCGCGACGGCTGGTCGCGCGCCAGTAGCTGCGCATGCCGGCATCCACCGAAGCGCGTTCCAGCGTTGCCAGCGGATCCTCCAGGCAGGTGCGGGCCCAGTGCAGGCGTTGCGCGGTGCGTTCGGGCAGGGAAGCGGGATCGTTCATGCAGGCAGCATCCGGGCGCCCGCAGGCGCCAGCATCAGGTAACGAAGAAAGTCAGCGTCGCGGACCGCTGAACAGGCGCAGCACGGCCAGCACCGCGATGGCACCGAGTACCGCGCCGATGAAGCCGGCCGGTTCACCGCGGGCATACCAGCCCATGTACTGACCGAACCAGCCAGCCACCAGCGCGCCGACGATGCCCAGCACGATGGTCAGCAGGCAGCCCATGCGCTGGTTGCCCGGCATGAAGAAACGCCCGAGCAGGCCAACGATGAAGCCGACCAGGATGATGTACAACCAGCTGCTGCTGCCGAACAGTCCATTCATGGGCAAAGGTTTCCAGGGAAGGGAGACCGCATGGTAGAGCCGACCCATGGTCGGCTGCACCTGTTGCAGCCGATCATGGATCGGTTCTGCCCATTGCAGCCGATCATGGATCGGCTCTACCCCGTCGAAGCCGCCCCTGGGTCGGCTCGACCGGGCCAAGGGCGGTGCTCAGCAGCAGCCGTGCCCACCGTGGCGGGTGCCGCTGTCGGCGGCCACCGGCGAACCGCTGGTCTCGCCGCGCAGGCTGGCGGCGTGGTGCTCGCTGATCACCTTGGAGACGCAGGCGGTGACCTTCTTGCCCATCGGGATATGCAGGAATTCATTCGGGCCATGGGCGTTGGAATGCGGGCCAAGCACGCCAGTGATCATGAACTGCGCGCCCGGGAACTTCTCGCCCAGCATGCCCATGAACGGAATCGAGCCGCCTTCGCCCATGTACATCGCCGGCTTGTCGAAGAATGTCTGGCTGGCTTCGTCGATGGCGCGGGTCAGCCACGGCGACATCGCCGGTGCGTTCCAGCCGCTGGACGCCTTTTCCAGGTCCAGGGTCACTTCGGCACCGTTCGGCGGATCGCGCAGCAGCGCTTCCTTCAGCAGTTCGCCGCAGCGCTTGCCATCGGCCGTCGGCGGCAGGCGCAGCGACAGCTTCACCGCCGTATGCGGACGCAGCACGTTGCCGGCCGATTCCAGCGCCGGCATGCCGCCGATGCCGGTGACCGACAGCGCCGGACGCCAGGTGCGGTTGAGCACCAGTTCGGTCAGGTCGTCGTTCATGGGCTGCAGGCCATCGACCAGCGGAAACTTGTCGAAGATCGCCGTATCCACCACCTCGGCGGCACGCTGGGCCTGCTCCAGGCGCTCGGTGGGGATCTCCACCTGCATGCCGTCGATCAGGATGCGGCCGGTGTCCTGGTCCTCGATGCGCGACAGCAGCTGGCGCAGCAGGCGGAAGCTGGACGGCACCACGCCGGAGGCGTCGCCGGAGTGCACGCCTTCGTTGAGTACCTTCACCGAGAAATTGCCGCCGGTCAGGCCGCGCAGCGAGGTGGTGCACCACAGCTGGTCGTAGTTGGCGCAGCCCGAATCCAGGCAGACCACCAGCGACGGCTTGCCGATGCGGTCGGCCAGATGGTCCACGTAGGCCGGCAGGTCGTAGCTGCCGGACTCTTCGCAGGCTTCGATCAGGATCACGCAGCGGGCATGCGGCAGGCCCTGGGCCTGCAGCGCCATCACCGCGGCCAGCGAGCCGAAGATCGCATAGCCGTCGTCGGCGCCACCGCGGCCGTACAGCTTGTCGTCGCGCAGCACCGGGATCCACGGGCCGAGGTCATCGTCCCAGCCGGTCATTTCCGGCTGCTTGTCCAGATGGCCGTACAGCAGCACGGTATCGTCGCCGGTTTCGCTGCCGCTGGCCGGAATTTCCAGGAACAGCAGCGGCGTGCGGCCTTCCAGGCGCACCACCTCGACCTGCAGGCCCGGGATGTCCTGCGCCTTCGCCCAGGTTTCCATCAGGACGACTGCCTGCTCCATGTAGCCGTTCTGCACCCAGTCGGCGTCGAACATCGGCGACTTGTTCGGGATGCGGATGTAGTCGACCAGTTGCGGAACGATCTCGCTGTCCCACTTCTCGTTGACGAATTGGCCGAGCTTGGCGCTGTCCATCTGAAACTCCGGTTGGATTTGGCTGATCCCGCCATTCTACGCCTGCATGCCGGACCGGTCCGGCCCCGGCATCCGGGGTGGCCGATGCCTCGCCGGCTCCGGTAGAGCCGACCCATGGTCGGCTGCACCTCACCGCACGCACCGCGCCCACAGCCGATCATGGATCGGCTCTACCAATCGGTGGCCCTGGCGGTGCCGGCTCTGTCGGCTCTGCCGGCGCGATCCGTGCCGGCTCCGGTAGAGCCGACCCGTGGTCGGCTGCACCTCACCGCACGCACCGGGCCCACAGCCGATCATGGATCGGCTCTACCGATCGGTGGCTCTGGTGGTGCCGACTCTGTCGGCTCTGCCGGCGCGATCCGTGCCGGCTCCGGGAGAGCCGACCCATGGTCGGCTGCACCTCACCGCACGCGTCATGCCGACAGCCGATCATGGATCGGCTCTACCAATCGGTGGCCCTGGCGGTGCCTAGCCACGGCTCTCCGTCCGCCTGTGCCGGGGTAGGAATTTTCCTACAAGCCGTCGGGTATTTAGCTGGCTGTTAGAAAACTGTCTGGACGATAGGCTGTGTACATGTGGTGACGGACACTTGTTCCACCGACGGGATTGCCGGTCGGAACGGTCCTGATCACAGGGAGATACACCTCATGTCTTGGTGGAGCGTGCTGCGGGCGCTGCTTCTGGGAATGTGGATCACGCAGGCCCTGGCTGCCGAGCGGATCGACATCAACCGGGCGGATGCCTCTGCACTGCAGCAGGGATTGACGATGGTGGGGCCCAGCCGGGCGGCCGCAATCGTCGAGCACAGGCAGCAGCACGGGCCTTTCCGACGCGTCGAGGACCTGACGCAGGTGAAGGGCATAGGGAAAGCCATCGTCGAACGGAATCGACAGCGGATCACTCTCGGGGGCATGACGCCCGCGAAGGATCCGGTACCCGGACCGGTACCGGTGCGACCCGTACCAAGGCGCTGATGGAAGAGGATCTGCCGCGACCTGCCGGATGCAGGTCTCCGCCGCCCCGGAAGGGTTGCAGCGGCTGGCCCGGGACGGGCCGAACGATACCAGGACGGTAGCATCACAGACCTGTGGAAGGGGCTGGGATAGACAACCAGGGATGATCGCGGCCTCCGTGCAGGAGCACGCCGCCCCCATCGGCAGGATGCCCGGGGAGGCAGGAGGCCGACATGGATGTGATGATTGCCCGGTACGACACACGGCTGTGTCGCCGGGCAATCTGTTTTCCGCGCGCTGGAATGTGTAGCGTTGTCGTTCCCATGGAAATGCTGGACACGCCGATGCGATCGCTGCCATTTTCCCTGCTGCTCGCGACCGTTCTGTCATCGGCGCCCGTGGCCGGCCTGCATGCGCAGGCGCCGGCGGAACCGGCGGTCGCCACGGCGCCGCGCGGGCCGGCCGATCTCAAGCCGGGGGAGTATCTCTGGCATCCGGAAATCTCACCGTCGGGGCCCATCGTGCTGGTGGTCAGCCTGGATGAGCAGCGCGCGTACGTGTACCGCAATGGCATCGCCATCGGCCTGAGCACCATCAGCTCGGGCAAGGCCGGCCACGAGACCCCGACCGGCGTGTTCACCATCCTGCAGAAGGACAAGGATCACCGTTCCAACCTGTATAACAGCGCGCCGATGCCCTACATGCAGCGCCTGACCTGGGATGGCATCGCTCTGCATGGGGGAAGCCTTCCCGGTCACCCCGCCTCGCATGGCTGCGTGCGTCTGCCGCAGGCGTTCGCGCAGAAACTGTTCAGTGCCACCCAGCGTGGCGATACGGTGGTGGTGGCCGATGCCAGGAGTTCGCCGATGACGCTGGCCTACCCATCGGTGCTGGCGCCGGTTACCCGTCGTGGCGAAGTGTTGCCGGCGGCGTCGGGCGATGAAACCGGTGCGGCGTACTGGAAGGAAGACGGACCAGCCGAAGGGCAGGTGGGCGTGCTGGTCAGCCTGCACGACCAGCGCATCTACGTGCTGCGCGATGGCGTGCTGATCGGCGAATCGCCGTTGCAGGCCAGCGCATTGCCCGCCTTCGCGGGCTCCACGCTGTTCGTGATGGGCGAGGGCTACACCGATATGCCCAGCCCGCTGGACGACCACAAGCGGTTGCATCGCTGGACGGCCTATCCGCTGCTGGGCCAGGAGTCCGGAGCGGCGGGCCCTGATCTGCTGGCCACGCCGTCGTTGCCGATGGCGCTGCCGGAGGATTTCGCCCGTCATCTGTATGCCGCACTGGTGCCGGGAACCACCCTGCTGGTGACGACGCTGCCGGCAGTGCGCCCAAGCGCCGCTGAACCGGGACTGCAGCCGGTGTTGGAATCCGAGCCCTCCGGGTCCACCCTATAGGGATACCGTCGTCACCTGATCCGTGCCCATGAATCCATCGAGCCTGTGCTGGCTGGCGGCCTGTGGCCTGCTTTCCGCATTGAGTTTCCCGGCCGCCGCGCAGCAGCGGGCGCCGGCCGCCCTGTCCGGTGCCGACCTCGCCACCGTGCTGGCGAAGGTAGCGCCGAATGCCGACCGCAAGGTGCTGCAGCTGGCCGCCGGTGCCATGCGCTGCGCGTTGCGGCGGCCGGAACTGGGCGTGATGCCGACGCGTCTGGGTGTCATCGATTATTCCCGGCCGTCCACCGAACCGCGCCTGTGGGTGTTCGACCTGAAGCAGCAGCGCCTGCTGTTCGAAGAGTGGGTCGCCCATGGCCGCAACAGCGGTAACGATCTCACCCAGCACTTCTCGAACCGGGAAGGCAGCTACATGTCCAGCATCGGGGTATTCACCGCGCAGGAAACCTACATGGGTGGCAACGGTTATTCGCTGCGGCTGGATGGCCTGGAGCCCGGTTTCAACGATCATGCCCGCGAACGCGCGATCGTCATCCACGGCGCGCCTTACGTGAATCCATCCGCTGCTCGCCTGCAGGGCCGGCTCGGCCGCAGCCTGGGCTGTCCCGCCGTTCGGCTCACCGTGGCCAAGCCGCTGATCGATGCATTGCGTGGTGGCACGATGGTGTTCGCCTATTACCCGGATCAGGCGTGGCTGCAACAGTCACAGCTGCTGGCCGCCGATTGCGGCAGCAGTACGCTCGCGCATCGCTAGGAAGGGATGCTTCGGAGGTTGCCGGCCAGCGGCCGGCACTACCGGTGCAGGTGCGATGAGGTTGCCGGCCAGCGGCCGGCACTACCGGTGCAGGTGGGATGAGGCTGCCGGCCAGAGGCCGGCACTACCGGTGCAGGTGTGATGAGGTTGCCGGCCAGCGGCCGGCACTACCGGTCTTCGCGCGGGCCATGATGCAATACGTGCATGACTATCGATGCCCTGCTACGCACTCCGAGCCATCTGGTTTCCAGCCAGGCCTACCGTCGCGAACCATGGCGCAACGGCCTCGGCTGGACTAGCGAGATCCTCCGCCTTCCCGCCGCCGGCGATGACTGGGCGCTGCGTCTGTCCATCGCCGAGATCGAACAGGATGCGGCCTTTTCCGCGTTCCCCGGCGTGGAGCGTGAGCTGGTACTGCTGCAGGGCAATGGCGTGCGCCTGCGCTTCGACAGTGGCCGCACGCAGGAGGTGTTGCCGCCGCACGGCCGGGTGCGGTTCGCCGGCGAGGAAAGCCTGCGCGGCGAGCTGCTGGACGGGGTCACCCACGATTTCAACCTGATGTGGCGGCGCGACGTGCTGCATGCCGAACTGCTGCACCGGCCGATGGTGGGGCCGATGTATTTCTTCAGCGAGCCGGATGTGGCTTGGGCGATCCATCTGCTGGCCGGTCAGGCCACGTTCGGCGCAGGCAGCGCGTTGCCGCCGATGGCCGCCGGCGACACCGCCTGGCTGGCCGCGGGCGAGCGATGCCGGCATGCGCTCGAGGGTGGTGGCGAGCTGCTGGCGATCCGGGTAACGCCGGCCATCGGGCCCGCCACCTGATCCGGTAGAGCCGATCCATGATCGGCTGCCAGCCGACCGTCTCTGGGGCGGTTTTACTGAGGCAACGGCATCTGACGCGCGCTAATACACGTCACGCCGGTAACGCCCAGCGAGCACCAGCGCTTCCTTGCCGTCGGCACCCAGCGCCTGTTCGATCACCGCGTCCACCGCCGGGGCCATGCCCTGCAGGCTGCCGCAGACCAGCACCGTGGCGCCATCCTGCACCCAGCGGCGCAGCCGTTCCGCCTGCGCCTGCAGGCGATGCTGCACGTAACGATGCTCGCCGCCGTCGCGGCTGAATACCACGTCCAGCCGCTCCAGCGTGCCCCGTCGCACGCAGTCCTGCAGCTCTGCGGCGAAGTGGAAATCATGCGCAGCGTTGCGTTCGCCGAACAAGAGCCAGGTACGCCTCGCGCCCGCTGCCACGCGTTCGTGCAGATGCGCGCGCAGTCCAGCGATGCCGGTGCCGTTGCCGATCAACAGCAGCGGAACATCGGCGGCCACGCCGTGGAAGGTGGGGTTGCGGCGCAGGCGCAGGTCGATGGGATCGCCGACGGCGGCCGCATCGCACAGCCAGCCACTGCCGATGCCCGGGCTGCCATCGGCGCGAAGCTGACGCCGTACCAGCAGTTCCAGCGCGCCGTCGTCCATTGTGGAGGCGATGGAGTATTCGCGATGGGGCAGCGGCCGCAGTGTGCGCGCAAGCGCTTCAAGGTCGCGGGCGATTTCGAGCACGGGCAGGTGCGAGCGCGACAGGCGCGCATGCAGTGATTCGCCGTCGTCCAGCGGTGTCGTGCCGTCGAATCCATGCGCATGCAACCACGCATCGACCACCGACGGAGCATGGCGCGGGCCGATTTCCGCAATGTCGCCGGCCTGCCAGCGCAGCGTCTCCTCGGGCGGGGGCTGCAGGCGCAGCCAGTGCACCGCGCCGCCGGCGCTGCCCGGATTCAGATGCGTGCGCTGCAGCAGCCGCCACTGTTGGTACGCCGCCGGAGCCCAGTCGGGCTGCTCGCTGGCATCACCGCCCAGCTGACCCAGCAGCTGCTGCCAGTGGCGCAGGCTCGCGGGGTCGGCATTGTCCACTTCCACGGTATCGAACAGGGCATGTGCACCCTGCTGGCGGAGCCAGCCATCCAACTGGTGGCCGAAGGCGCAGAAATGATCGTAGCTGCGGTCGCCCAGCGCCAGCACGCCGTAATGCAGGTGGCCCAGCGACGGAGCGGCAGGCATCAGCCGATGCAGGAAGCGTTGCGCGTGGTCGGGCGGATCGCCCTCGCCGGTGGTGCTGGCGATGAACAGCGCACGTTCGCTGGCCGCCAGCAAGCCGGCATCCAACTGGTCGATGCCGCGTACCCGCACTGCCACGCCGGCAGCACGCAGGGCTTCCGCGCTGCGTTCGGCAAGCTGCAGGGCGAAGCCTGTCTGGCTCGCCCATACCAGCAGCAGGGGCTGTGTGCCGGTATCGTAGTCGTCATCGCGCGACCGTCCGCGCCACCACAGCAGCGCGCACAACGCCGCGTAGGCAAGCACGCTGGCCACGGCGATTACCGCGTTGCGCAGGCCTGCCGCAGGCATCCAGCCATCCTCGCCCAGGTGCAGCCGCAGCAGCAGCGCGGCGATCATCGCCAGCACCAGCATCACCAGCGCATTGCCCGTCGTCGCACGGGAAAATCGCAGGCTCATGCCAACAACGTTTCGAAGGCGGGGCTGAGCGATTCGCGCGGGCCCGTTTCGCTGCGTTCCAGGAAACGCGCCGCGAGCCCCAGGCGGGTGGCCAGCGCCAGGCCGGCGTCGCGTCCGAGCACGGTCAGTGCGGTTGCCCAGGCATCGGCATGCATCGCGTCCGCAGCCACCACGGTGACCGCTGCCGCCGCACGCTGCACCGGCCGGCCGCTGCGCGGATCCAGGCTGTGGCTGATCTGCATGCCATCCTGCTTGTAGTGGTGCCAGCGATCACCGGACGTGGCCACGGCCTTGTCATCCAGCGCCAGCACGCGTGGTGGCATGGTCGTGGCCGCATCCTCCTCCGGCGCCGATTCCACCAGCACGCGCCAGGGCTGGCCGTCGGGCTTGTGGCCGTATCCATGCAGCTCGCCACCGACCTCCACCAGCGCCGCGACGATGCCCTGCGCGCGCAGCCAGCGCACCACCTCATCCACGCCGAAACCCTTGGCGATGGCGGACAGGTCCAGCTCCAGTCCGCCCGGCTGCAGCAGGCAGGGCTCCTGCCATTGCAGCCGTTGCCAGCCGCAGCGCACACGGGTGGCCTCCAGCGCCTGCTCATCCGGCAGTGCGCGGGGTGCGGCGTGCGCGCCGAATCCCCACAGCGCCACCAGCGGCCCCACCGTGGGGTCGAACGCCCCATCGCTGGCTGCGGCCACGGACTGCGCGCAGGCCAGCACCGCGCGCATCTGCACGGGCAGTGCGCACCAGCTTCCTGCCGGCGCGCGGTTGTAGCGGCTGATATCCGAATCGGCCTCCCATGTGCTCATCTGCGCGACAATCGCATCCAGTTGGGCCTGGATACCGGCATGCAGCGGGTGCAGATCGCGCTGACGCGGAACGACCAGCCGGGCGCTCCAGTTCGTGCCCATCGTGGTACCGCCAAGGCTGGCGATATCGGCCGATGCGTGGGCGTCCGATATCGCCGGGCGCTGCCCGGCGTCCGATAGAGCCGGGCCACGCCCGGCTGAGTTGTCACCCATGTCGCCACCGCACATTGTCACGCGCATGTCCCGTTACTGCGGCAGCACTTCCAGCGTGGCCACATAGCTCAGGCGTCGCTTGGCGGCCTGCTTCACCGACGTCCTGCTGTCTTCGGTGCCCGTCTCCAGCCAGTACATGCCGGCTTCCGGCCAGGTCACGCGGATTTCGCCCTTGGCATCGCTGGCAACCTTGATCTCGTCCTGCGCGTTGCGGTAACGCGTGGCGCCACGCACGATCTCGAACTCCAGCCCGGCGGTCGGCTTGCCGTCCACCAGCACGCGGAAGACGGCTTCCTCGCCCACGAACAGATCGTTCGGATGGTCGAGCGCGATCAGCTCGATGCCCTTGCCGGTCGGCTTCAGTGCCGTGTCGTTCGGCTTGCCGTTGGTAACGAAGGTTTCCACGCGGCCCACGGACTGGGACACCTGCACGTTCCTGGCTTCGGCAGGCAGCTCGCCGAAGGTGGCGGCGGTGCCGCGCCAGCGCTTGCGTTCGCCATTGAGTTCGTAGGTAGCGGACAGGCCATCGTTCACCGATGCGATGCGGTAGGTGCCCTGCTGCTTCAGTTCGATGTCGAACACGCTGCGGAACTTGCCGGTGGCCGGGTTCTGCGCCTGCACGCTGCTGCCGTCCGGCGCGGTGATCACCAGCGATTCCAGCCGCAGCGGTACATGGTTGAAGTAGAACAGGTCGTTGGAAACGGCGCCGTCCACGGTGATCCAGGGATCATTGCCGGCGATCACCGTCTGCGACGGCAGCAACCAGGCCTTGTGCGCCAAGGCGGAAAACGGAAGGGCAGCGGCCAGGGCGGCGGCGAGGACGAGCGTGCGCTTCATGGGCAGGAAACTCCAGGCTGGAAATGAGGTATGGAAGGCGGGCAGGGACATCATGATCATTCGATCGCTTCCCGCCCGCTTTTTTTCAGGGCTTTGCGGAAAGGGTGACCTTGCCCAGTTCGGTGCTGCCCTGGGCGGAGGCGTTCTGCGGAGCCTTCGCTGGCCAGGTAAACGGGATCTTCAACAGTTCGCGGCCGCCGACTTCGCGTACCGCTTCCACCACCAGGGTGTAGTTGCCCGGCGCGAGCTGCTTCAGGGCCGGCTGGCGGTCACTGAAGGACAGCGCGTGGGTGCCGACCGGACGCGTGGGGCCGGTCACGCCGTCCACCGGCACGTCCAGCGTCCGGCCGCTCTTGCGCCACCACTGGCGCAGGTCCGGCAGCCATTTGGTGCCATGCCCTTCGGCGTTGCCGGTCTGCTGGTACCACACCGACAGGTTGGCCGCGACCTTCTGGTCGGCACCTTCCAGCCAGATCGCCACGTACGGGCGGTGGTATTCAGCGACGTTGAGCTTTGGCACCTCGACGTTGATGTCCAGGGTGGCGGCATAGGCGGGCGAGGTGGCCAGCAGGCCGCTGAGGGCGATGGTGAGGGTGACGCGCATGGGCGGCTCCAGGAGGAAAGGTCGAAGTGGGTCAGTGGATCAACAGCAGGGCGATCAGCAGCGGAATCATCAGGCCCAGGCCGACCAGCGGCCAGGTCATGCGGCGCTGCCGCGCATGCAGGTGCAGCAGGAACAGGCCGGTGATGCAGAACACCAGGCAGGCCACCGCGAACAGGTCCAGGAACCAGCCCCAGGCCGGGCCCGCGTTGCGGCCCTTGTGCAGATCGTTGAGGTAGGACACCGCGCCGCGCGAGGTGGATTCGTATTCCACCGCGCCGCTTTCGCGGTCGATGCTCAGCCAGGCATCGCCCCCGGGACGGGGCAGCGACAGGTAGATCTCTTCGGCGGACCATTCGGCCGGGCGGGCACCGATGGCGATGCCCAGTTCCGCGTCCAGCCATTGCCGGACCGGGCGCGGAACAGGAGCGTTGCCGTCCTCGCGCTCACCGAGTCCGGCAAGCACGTCGGCGGGCAGGGTCAGCTGGCGGGTTTCCACCTGCGGGGCAGCTTCTATCTTCGCGGCATGGTTCAAGGTGATGCCGGTCGCCGCGAACACCAGCATGCCGATCAGGCACACCGCCGAACTGATCCAGTGCCACTGGTGCAGGGTGCGCAGCCAGAAGCCACGACTCTGCTGTTGCTGCACGGCGGAAGATGCGGGACGGCTCACGGCAGGTGGGAAGGCGGAAGATGACGACGCATTACATCATTGATGAGAATTGTTCGCAATTGAAAGG
>JAEZCF010000155.1 GCA_023430045.1 Pseudomonadota bacterium
GGGGGGGGCCCCCCCCCCCCTTCTTCTTTGCTGGACGCTGTACTCAGCCGGACAGCGCCCGGCCCTACAGGGCCGTCATCAGGCGTCGGCCGGCGACAGCCCCATCAGTGCATTGGCGTGCTCGCGCCACTCCGGCAGCTTGTGCAGTACGTTGGCGCGCTGCAGGTATTCCTCGTCCACCGCATCCCCGTTCACCAGCGCCAGCGCGACATGCACCGCGCCGGTGACCCAGAAGCTGCGCGTACTGGTGCGCTGCGGCTGCAGATGGAAGCCGACCGCCTCGACGATCGGCATCGGCAGGCCCCACAGCCCAAGCAGGTAGGCGCCAGCCTCCGCATGGCCGGGGCGGCCATCCTCGGTCGGCTTCGGATCGGTACGTTCGTTGCGGACCCCCGGCAGCAACAGGCCGATGTCCGCCAGCAGCGCCGCGGTGGCGCCCAGCTCGGCACTGGATGCCGGCAGCAGGCGCGCGGCCAGCCGCGAAGCGAGCAGGGCACGCTGTTGCAGCGAATTGCGTTCGGCCGTGGAAAGCGCCGGGCTGGAAAACACTTCGCTGGCCAGGACCAGGTCGCGCAGCGTTGCCAGGCCCAGGCGGGTGACGGCGGTACGCAGGTCGGCGATGGTGCGGCCGCTGCTGAAGAATGCCGAGTTGGACAGCTGCAGCACCTTGGCGGCGATCGCCGGATCGGTGGCGACCAGCTTGGCGATATCCGCGCTGTCGGCGTCGTCGTCGTGTTCCAGCGCCCGGGTCAGGCTCATGTAGAGGTGGGGCGGCGAAGGCAGCTTCTCGATGCGGCCGATGGCGTCGCGAAGACGTGGGCTGTCGAGCAGTTCGCGCAGTTCTTCCAGGCTGCTCAGGGCTTCCAGCAGGACTTCCGGCGCCAGCGGCAGCGGCAGGAACCGATGGGCGACGCCGATCAGGCGCGCTGGCGGTGGCCGGCTTCCCTGCTGGGCATCGATCAAGGCAATGCGGATGGTTTCCGGGCGCAGCGTCCGGATCTGGCCCAGCAGCATGGTGGCGTCCATGTCGGACAGATACGGGCTGACGATGATGGCGTCCGTCGGCGCAGCCGACACCGCCGCCATCGCGGCATGGCCCCCCGATACGGTGGTGGTGATCCAGTCTTCACCGAGATCGGTGATGAAATCGCTCAGCTCAGCCGGAAGGCTGCTCTCGTCCCCAACAAACAGAATGCGCACGACACGTTCCCCTTACAGACCACGCCTTGCGGTGCGGTCACTGTGAAGTGTCGCAATTTACCCGATTCGGCGGGCGGGGGGATGTGCCGTAGTCCCCAACCGTGACCCGCATCGCATTGGCACAGGCCGATGCGATGCAGGTGCTCCGGGCCGGTATCAGGCCTTGCCGTCCAGATAACGCTGGTGGGCATCGTTCAGGATGGCCTTGGCTTCGGCAGCGCCGCCCCAGCCATCAAGCTTGACCCACTTGCCCTTTTCCAGGTCCTTGTAGTGCTCGAAGAAGTGGCCGATACGCTCCAGCCAGTGGCTGGACACCTGCTCGATGTCCTCCACGTGGGCGTAGCCGCTGAAGATCTTGGCGATCGGCACCGCCAGGATCTTCTCGTCGCTGCCGGCCTCATCGCTCATCTTCAGCACGCCCACCGGACGGCAGCGCACCACCGAACCCGGTACCAGCGGCAGCGGCAGCACCACAAGCACGTCGGCCGGGTCGCCGTCGCCGCACAGGGTGCTGGGCACATAGCCGTAGTTGCACGGATAGCGCATCGGGGTGGACAGGATGCGGTCGACGAAGATCGCGCCGGTGTCCTTGTCGACTTCGTACTTCACCGGCTCCGAGTCTTTCGGGATCTCGATGATGACGTTGATTTCGTCCGGCGGGTTCTTGCCGGGGGAGACGAGTTCCAGACCCATTGATGTGCTCCGGTTGAGGGGGCGGAAAGTGAGCCATTTTATGCGTTTGGGCGCTGGCGTGCAGGTGGTGGCCCCACGGAACGGGCGATGTTCCCTGATATCCGTTGGCGTGCTGTCCTTATGGGGCGCACGAGGCATGCGGCGGATGCTGGCTGCAGTTCCTGTGGAGTGCCCGAGATGTGTCTTTCTGATCTTCCTGTCCGCGTCAGATACCGGCGGATCGGCCCATTGGGCGCCCTGCGGGCCGCGCTGCTGCTGTTGCTGGGGGCCTCGGCGGGCCTGCACGCCCAGGGCGCTGTGCCCGTCGCGCCATTGTTCGTGGATCTGGTGGACTATCCCGCCTCCGAAGCCAACTGGGACCGCTTTTATGACCTGGAAGACCGGCTGGCTGCCGGATTCCATGCGGCCTGTGGTCACCAGGGCTGCGTGCCACGCCGCTTCCTGTGGCCGATGCAGCTGCGCTGTTCGGTCAGGTCGGCTGATGGCGGCATGGCCGCCTGTATATGGGTCGTCGCCGGCAGTGATCTGCGGGTAAGGACGGCGGGCAGCATCGAACCGGACGTGGTGGTCTGGCGCTGCGTTCTCCCCATCCCGCCCGGGTTGGACAGCGAAGCGTTCCATGCCGCACTGGACGTTGCCGATCCGCTCGAGGTGCGCCTGCCAGGCGCGTCGGCCAGCCTCATCCAGGGGCTGCGTGCCTGCCTGTCCAAACCTGGAAAGGCGTCATGAGCGGCCCGGTGGTGGTGCTCCTGCTTGTGGCGGCGCTGCCGGGATCCGGGTATGTGGATGCCCGCGATCACCCCACACCGGGCGCGGGAATTGTCGCTTTCGACGCCATGGAGCGGGCGCTGGTGCGTGGCTTCGACGCCATCTGCGGCGATACGTTCTGCGAAGGCGAATATGGAAACCTGCGCGCGCTGCAGCTGCGTTGCGCGGTCACCCGCGATACCGGACGCGTGGGGCGCTGCCTGTGGAGCTTCGCTGGCAGCACCGCCAGCGTGGAAGGTCAATCGCCCCTGCCAGCCGTGGATGCCCGTACCTGGGCCTGTGCATTGCCGGTCGTCCCCGGCACGCCGTTGTCCAGCCTGCTTTCGATGCTGGGCGGCCGGGAAGCGTTGGATACGCCGCTGCCCGGCACCGACATCAGTACTTATGATGCGCTTGTGGAATGCCTGTGATCGCAGGGTCTGTTGCCGCCCTGCGATGCGATCGCCGGCCTGACCGTTTGTTTCCTGGTCAGCCCAGCGCCACGCGCTTACTGCGCCGAAGCCTGCTTGTCCGCGTCGGCATGCAGTGCGGTGTTGAGTTCATCCACTATCAGGGCCCAGTCGTTGTCCTGCTTCAGTGCTTCGGATAAAAAGTGGCGCTGGCCGTCTTCCCAGAAGGGCGCCTGGGTCACCTTGACGTCCGAAGCAAGCTGATGACGCAGGATGAAATCCGCGATGTCGGCTTCACCTGCGTCGAGGCCGAGTTGCAGGAACAGGTTGGTCATGTTCGGTTCGGTGGTGATCATCGATGCGTCCATGGGAAATGTGGTGGGCATTATGCCGACCGGACATGACGTGGCGATGTGATGGATGGCTGGGCCGGTTAGTGCACTCTGTTGGTTCCGGCAGGAGAGGGCAGTCGATGAAGAAAGTCACCTGGGTTTGCGTGGGGGCCGCGATCGTGGTGGCCTACGCCGCGTTGGCAGCGTTTACCGCGGCGGTGGTACTTGTGGGTCCGCTGCTGGCTGTCGCGGCTCGAGGCTGGCGTCATGGCGCACGGCTCCCAGCAGTGCTGACGCTGCTGTTCTGCATCCTCGCGCTCGTCGGCAGTCCCCTGACGATGGAACTGGAATTCATGATGCTGCTGCTGGTTCCCGGCGTGGTGGTTGCCGGGCTGCTGGATCACGTTGACCGCCGTCGTCGCCATCGCGCCCGGGACCTGCGTGATGGCTGAAGACGCGGCGGAAGGGCCCGCCGCGTCACCGTTGTTCAGAGCAGTGGCACCAGCAGCAGGGCCACGATGTTGATGATCTTGATCAGCGGGTTGATGGCGGGACCGGCGGTGTCCTTGTACGGGTCGCCGACGGTATCGCCGGTCACGGCAGCCTTGTGCGCTTCGCTGCCCTTGCCGCCGAAATTGCCATCCTCGATGTACTTCTTGGCGTTGTCCCAGGCACCACCGCCGGTGGTCATGGAGATCGCAACGAACAGGCCCGTGACGATCGTGCCGATCAGCAGGCCGCCCAGTGCACGGGGCCCCAGCAGCAGGCCGACCACCACCGGCACCACCACCGGCAGCAGGGAAGGCACGATCATTTCGCGGATGGCCGAGCGGGTCAGCATGTCCACGGCACGGTCGTACTGCGGTTTGCCGGTGCCCTGCATGATGCCCGGGATGTCGCGGAACTGGCGGCGTACCTCTTCCACTACCGCACCCGCGGCGCGGCCTACCGCTTCCATCGCCATGGCGCCGAACAGGTAGGGGATGAGCCCGCCGATCAGCAGGCCGATGATGACGGTATGGTCGGACAGGTCGAACCGGAATTCCTGGCCCGGGTTGGCGGCCTGCAGGTTGTGCGTGTAATCGGCGAACAGTACCAGCGCCGCCAGCGCCGCCGAGCCGATCGCATACCCCTTGGTGACGGCCTTGGTGGTGTTGCCCACTGCATCCAGGGGATCGGTGA
This sequence comes from Pseudomonadota bacterium, assembly GCA_023430045.1. Lineage (GTDB taxonomy): Bacteria > Pseudomonadota > Gammaproteobacteria > Xanthomonadales > Xanthomonadaceae > Stenotrophomonas. The sequence goes on from JAEZCF010000155.1 coordinate 4,565, forward strand.
TGTCGCGGATCTCGGACGGCAGTTCGGCCATTTCGGCAATACCGCCGGCGTTGTCGGTGATCGGTCCATAGGCGTCCAGTGCCACGATCATCCCCGCCATGGAGAGCATCGCGGTCGCGGCGATCGCGATGCCATACAGGCCGCCCAGCGCATGGGCGCCCCATATCGCCGCGCATACCGCGACCACGGGCAGCGCGGTGGACTTCATCGAGATGCCCAGGCCGGCGATGATGTTGGTGCCGTGGCCGGTGGTCGAGGCCCGCGCAACGTGCTGCACCGGTGCGTACTGGGTGCCGGTGTAGTACTCGGTGATCCACACGATCAGCCCGGTCAGCAGCAGGCCGATCAATGCGCAGCCATACAGGGGCAGGGGGCCATGCACGTTGTCGGTCATCAGTATCGTGGTGACCGGATAGAAGGCGATGGCCGCCAGCACGCCGGAGACGATCACGCCCTTGTAGAGGGCGCCCATGATGGAGCCGCCCGGCCGTACCTTGACGAACAGCGCACCGATGATCGAAGCGATGATCGACACGCCGCCCAGTACCAGTGGATACAGCACGGCGTTGCGCCCGGCTTCGGCGATCATCAGGCTGCCCAGCAGCATGGTGGCGATCACCGTGACGGCATAGGTTTCGAACAGGTCGGCGGCCATGCCGGCGCAGTCGCCGACGTTGTCGCCGACGTTGTCGGCGATCACCGCCGGGTTGCGCGGATCATCCTCGGGGATTCCGGCTTCGACCTTGCCCACCAGGTCAGCGCCCACATCCGCCCCCTTGGTGAAGATGCCGCCGCCAAGACGCGCGAATATGGAGATAAGCGACGAGCCGAACGCCAGGCCCACCAGTGCGTGCAGCGCCTGCGCGACATCCAGCCCCAGGCGCAGCAGCACGGCGTAGTAGCCCGCCACGCCGAGCAGCCCAAGCCCGACCACCAGCATCCCGGTGATCGCGCCACCGCGGAACGCCACGTCCATGGCCGCGCTGATGCCGTTGCGGGCCGCCTCGGCGGTACGCACGTTGGCGCGCACCGATACATTCATGCCGATGTAGCCGGCCGCCCCGGAGAGGATGGCGCCAATCGCGAAACCAATCGCGGTGTACCAGCTGAGGAACAGGCCCACCAGCAGGAACAGCACGACCCCGGCGATGCCGATGGTCAGGTATTGCCGGTTGAGGTAGGCGCGGGCGCCCTCCTGGATCGCGGCGGCGATCGCTGCCATGCGTTCGTTGCCGCTGGGCTGGCGCGTGATCCAGCGCGCCGAGACGATTCCATACACGATCGCAACGATGGCGCAGAGTAGCGCCAGTGATAGTCCATGACGTTCCAGCATGACCCCTCCCGAAGTGGATGATTGGCATCCAGCGGTGGTGAACTTCACCACGAGGGGGCGACGGGCTGCAGCTAGTGGACCAACCCGTACCGATCCTGGCTATCGCCCGACGTATGGTGGTGTTCAGCATTCCCTGGTGTCCGCAGTATGCGGTCACCGGGAGGGGGGTGCCAGCCTTTGCACGTGGTTAAGGCGGATTCTGCGACGGTGCGGTCCTGTCGTCCTCGAGATCCGCTCATGCGCCTGCCTCTTTTTTTCCTCACCGTGCTGGTTCCGACCCTGGCCGTGGCCGCAGAAACGCCCGAACTGCAACGAGGTACCGGCGCTGCGCAGGCGGTCGGCGCGGTGCATACCCTGCGCCAGATCCCGGAAGCCTGCGCACGCCTGGAGGGTGTCTACACCGGTGATGCGGCGCAGCCCTATCGCTTTGCACCGGTGCGCACCAGCGAACACTGCCAGCCACGCGCGCGTTTCGTGGACTTTGCCAAGGCACAACCCAGTGCGGAGAAGGGATGGAAGCTCAACGACGTGATCCGCGTACCGGATGCCACCTGCCCCGCGCGACAGGCAGTCGTGCGGGTCTGGCGGCTGCCGGTGGAGCCGAACACCGCACGTGACGGCCAGGGTCAGTCGCGGATCTACCTGGAAGACGCGAAGAAGCAGGCGGCCAGCGGCGGTATCCCGAAGGTGACGATGTTCGCCGCGCAGCTGCAGATGGAAGGCAAGGCCTGCCGTTGACACAGGGCCAGCCCAGAGCCGGCTGCGGCTGCCAGCCCACCGGTCATGGGCTGGCCCCAGCGCCTGTTATTACGCCTCGAAGGCTTCAAGCTTTTTCTTCACCGCCACGTTCTTCAGGGTTACATACTTCGGCAATCCATCCGGGCCGTAGGGCAACGGCGCTTCGCCCCGGATCAACGGCTGCAGGTAGGCGCGTGCCTTGTCGGTGATCCCGAAGCCATCGCGACGGATGAAGCCTGCGGGCATCTTCTTCTCGTGGTTGGCGATCTTCGCCAGCGGGGCGGCTTCGATTTTCCAGCGATACGGCCTGTCGCTGCTGCGCACGATGACCGGCATTACGCCGTTCTGGCCGGCCAGCGCCATGCGTACCGCCGCCCGTCCGACCGCCTGGGCTTGGTCCCAGTCCGTCTTCGATGCGATGTGGCGGGCCGAACGCTGCAGGTAATCCGGCAGCGTCCAGTGCACCTTGAGCCCCAACTGGTCTTTCACGCGTGCCGCAAGATGGGCGGCAACGCCCCCCAACTGGGTATGGCCGAACGAATCCTTGGCACCGCCAGCGTCGGCGACGAAGCGGCCATCGGCGGTGGCGATGCCTTCGGAGGCCACCACCACGCAGTAGCCGACCCGCTCAACCACCGCCTTCACCCGCGCCAGGAACGTGGCCTCATCGTAGGCGCGCTCGGGCAACAGGATCAGGTGCGGCGCCTCGTCCGGACCGTTGCCTGCGAGTCCGGCCGCTGCCGCCAGCCACCCCGCATGGCGGCCCATCGCCTCGTAGATGAATACCCGCGTGGAGGTTTCGGCCATTGCCGCCACGTCCAGTGCGGCCTCGCGTACCGACACGGCGGTGTACTTGGCGGCCGAGCCGAAACCGGGACAGGTGTCGGTAACGGCCAGGTCGTTGTCGATGGTCTTTGGCACGCCGATACAGGTGAGATCGTGGCCGTGGGCGCGGGCCAGTTCGGACACCTTCAGGGCGGTATCGGCCGAATCGTTGCCGCCGTTGTAGAGGAACCAGCGCACGTCGTGCGCCTGCAGGACCTGCAGCAGCCGCTCATACCGGGTACGGTCCTGGTCCAGCGACTTGAGTTTGTAGCGGCACGAACCGAATGCACCGCCAGGCGTATGCGCCAAGGCACGGATGGCGGCGATGGAATCGCGCGAGGTGTCGATCAGGTCCTCGCGCAGCGCGCCGAGGATGCCGTTGCGCGCGGCCAGTACCTTGATGCCGCGTGCGCGCGCTTCCTGGATCACCACCGAGGCGGTCGCATTGATGACGGCGGTGACGCCGCCGGACTGGGCATACAGCAGGGTGCCTTGGCGCATGGAAACTCCGGTTCACGGGGAAGGGCATTGCAGGGACATTACCCGGATGCGGTAAAGTGGGGGTATTGCGGTGCAGCGATACCGGTGCGTCCGGACGCGACATCTTTTGGATTTTCAACATGTTGGAGTCACGTTGATGCGATTGGTTCTGTTGGGGCCGCCCGGCTCGGGCAAGGGGACGCAGGCAACCCGCCTGAAGGAAAAACTCGGCATCGCCCACATTTCCACTGGCGACCTGCTGCGCGCCGAAGTCGCTGCCGGTTCGGACCTGGGCAAGCAGGCCAAAGCAGTGATGGATGCCGGCAACCTGGTGTCCGATGAGATCCTGCTGGGCATGCTGCGTTCGCGCCTGAAGCAGGACGACGTGACCAAGGGTTTCATTCTGGATGGCTATCCGCGCAACCTGGTCCAGGCCGAGGCGCTGGATGGCGTGCTGGCCGAGATCGGGCAGCCGCTTGATGCGGTGGTGCAGCTGGATGTGCCGACCGAATTGCTGGTGCAGCGCATTGCCGGACGTGCCGCCGAGCAGGGGCGCGCCGATGACAATCCCGAATCCGTGCGCCAGCGGCTGCAGGTCTACAACGACCAGACGGCTCCGGTTGTCGATTTCTACGCCGGCCGCGGCACGCTGGCCCGCGTTGACGGCGTCGGCGAGCTGGACGAAGTGGAAGGTCGCATCACCGCTGCCCTGCGTTGATCGGGCAGGCGACGTAGACAAAAAAGAGGCCTGGTCCACGGACCAGGCCTCTTTTCCTGTAAGTGCCAGCGATCGAGCTTGCTCAGGGCTCCGCAGCGTGAGCTCCCATGGGGATGGCCTCTTGGGGAGTAGGACCGGTAGGGAACTGCGGCTGGCAGAGCGGATTCTGTACGTATTCATATATAACTGCTATCGGGATTTTCCTTACATGCATGAAGGATTTCCCTAGTGCATGTGTAGGACTTATCTCACCCTGCTGCGTCGGTGCTGCCCTCGAAGCCGGGTGATCGGTGACAATGAACGCCATGAGCAACGTACATATCCTTGGAGTCGCCGGCACCTTCATGGGCGGCGTGGCGGCACTGGCACGCGAACTGGGCCATGGGGTCAGCGGCAGCGACCAGGCGATCTATCCGCCGATGTCCACCCAGCTGGAACAGCTGGGCATCCGCCTGGACCAGGGGTATCGCGCCGACAGCGTGCCAGCCGGCAGCGACCAGGTCGTGGTGGGCAACGCCCTTTCGCGTGGCAACCCGGCGGTGGAAGCGGTGCTCGACGCCGGCCAGCGCTACACCTCCGGGGCCCAGTGGCTCAGCGAACACGTGCTGCCCGGCCGCGACACGCTGGCCGTGGCCGGCACGCACGGCAAGACCACCACCACGACCATCCTCACCTGGCTGCTGGAAGCGGCCGGCCGTTCGCCGGGCTTCCTGATCGGCGGCGTGGCCGAAGACTTCGGCGTGTCGGCGCGGCTGGGCCAGGGGCGCGAGTTCGTGGTGGAAGCCGATGAGTACGACACCGCGTTCTTCGACAAGCGCAGCAAGTTCGTCCACTACCGGCCGCTGGTCGCCATCCTCAACAACCTGGAATACGACCACGCCGACATTTTCCCGGACGTGGCGGCCATCCAGCGCCAGTTCCACCACCTGGTGCGCACGGTGCCGGCGCGTGGCCGGCTGATCGTCAATGGCGAGGACACGCGGCTGGCCGAGGTGCTGGCGATGGGCTGCTGGACACCGGTGGAGCGTTTCGGCTTCGATGCGTCGCTGGAATGGCATGCCGGGCTGCTGCGTCCTGATGGCAGTCATTTCGCCGTGCATCGCCAGGGCCAGCGCCTCGGTGAGGTGGAATGGCCGCTGCTGGGGCGGCACAACGTGCTGAACGGACTGGCCGCACTGGCGGCCGCGCATGCGGTCGGCGTGGACGTTGCTGCGGTGCTGCCGGCACTTTCGCGCTTCCGCAGCGTGAAGCGGCGGCTGGAGGTGATCGGCCAGGCGGGAGGCATCACGGTCTATGACGATTTCGCGCATCACCCCACGGCTATCGCGACCACGCTGGAGGGTCTGCGTGCCAGGGTGGGCGAGGCGCGGATCGTGGTGGCGATGGAACCACGCAGCAATTCAATGCGGCTGGGCGCACATGCGGATGCGCTGGCGCCGTCGCTGGAACTGGCGGACGAGGTCGTCTTCCTGCACCGGCCGGAACTGGCCTGGGACGCGGCGGGTGTCATCGCAGCCGTACGGGGTTCCGCCCATGCCGTTGCCGATACCGACGCCCTGCTGGCACAGCTTCGGGCACGCGTGCGCGCGGGCGACCATGTGGTCTTCATGTCCAATGGCGGTTTCGATGGCGCACCGCGGCGCTTCTTCGCGCAGCTGCAGGGGTAGGCGGCGCGGGATCAACGGGCGGTATGCCACTGCGGATGGGTCTTCACCGCTCAGTGGTCGCTGCCCATCAGCGTGGAAATTTCCCGCGCGGCGTCCAGCAGCGCCTGCACATGTGCGGGGTCTGGAGCGCTGGGCAGGTAGTGGATCGAGCCGATGATCGCCACCGTACCGAACAGTTCGCCATTGGCCTGCCGCAGGGGAGCGGCCAGGGCATTGACGCCGATATACAGCTCCTCGGGTGCATCCGCCCAGCCACGCAGGCGGACCAGTTCGATTTCCGCGCGAAGGCGGTCCGGATCGGTGATGGTGCGTGGTGTGCTCGGGTGCAGTGGCTGCTCCAGAAAGCGCTGACGAACCCGTTCGGGTGCGAACGCGAGCACGATCTTGCCCTGCGCCACCGTGTTGTGCTGGAAACGGGTGCCTGAGCGCAGGCTGATTTCCACGGGTGCGGTGCCGCGCAGGACGTCGATCACCACCACTTCCTCGTCCGAGTACGTGGAGATGACAATGGTCTGGCCAACCACGTCGCGCAGGCGTTCCAGAACCGGCTTGGCCAGCGACATGACATCGAAGCGGCTGGTGCAAGCCCGGCCCAGCAGGAACATCTGCCAGCCGACGCGGTAATGGTTGCTGCGTGCATCCTGATCGACATAACCATGCTCGCGCAGCATGGTCAGATGCCGATGAATGCGCGCCTTGGGCATGCCAAGCAACTGCCCAAGGCGGGTCACCCCCAACCCCGTCGGTGCCGCCGCAAGCGCTTCGATCACTTTCAGGGAAACGATTGCCGTCGGCAGCCCCTGTTCCGCGGGGCCCTGTCCGCCCAGCCCGGGACCGTCACCGTCGTCGGTCCCTGGCGGGGCGGAGTGCGAACGGGTGATGGCCTGGGAGTCGTCGGTCGCGGGCAGATTCTGTCGGGGCATGGAGATCCAGGTTGACCACGTAGTGGAGGCATGGCCGGCTAGGGTAGCGTACCGTCAGCGGCATTCGGGAAGATCTATGTATCGCTCGGCGAAAACGCGGTATTGCTGGACTTTGGGTGCCGCGGCATCGGATGGGTGCACGTAGCGGATGGAGCTGCGCCCCTTGAGCGCGCGGGGCAGGAGAAAGCACCGCACGAACGCGGTCGGCTCCCGTTCCGTGGTGGGCGCCAGCACCGGCTCCGGCCCGAGTTCGAACCATGCGTTTCCCGCAGGGTGGTCATGGGCCCTGCCGAGTGTCTCGATGCGGATTTCGCCATGCAGGCAGATCCGGATGCCCGGGCCCTGGTGAACATGGGTCAGGGCGACCCCGCCCGGCGGGAAATCCACGCGGTCACAGCGCATGAGCCATTCGAATTCCGTGTCGAGCTCGATATCGGCCGACAGCTTCAGCGTGCTCTGGGTCCCAGGGGCGGAAGGAAGCCGGGCAGGTTCCGGCTGATCGCTGGAAGAGAGTTCCCAGCGCCAGATGATCGAGTCCTCCGATCCACATAGCAGCGTTGTCTCGTTCTGCGATACATCGGCCTGCCCGGATGCAAGATACCGTCCCTCCTGCGGGCCCTCGACGCTGATCCCGCCGTTACGCACATAGATGGCACGGGGCCTCGCAGGAAGAAAAACTGCCGGGCAGCCACCGGGAAGGCGATCTTCAATCAGACGAAGGGTGAGCATGGACATGAGAGATCTGCCTTTTGTTGTGGTTGCCGTATCGTACAACGATACATCAGCACAATAAATGTTTTATTTTTGAATTATCTGTGTATATTTGAACGCATGTATCGAATTGCGATACGTCGTTATCCACGCCACAGATTCCGGAGGGGGAACCATGGCAGGCAGTCAGGCAGGGTCGCAGGTCGTCGGCAAGCGCTGGTGGCAGGGCGCCAGCACGCAGCAATGGGGCACGTTCCGTTCGGCCTATCTGGGCTGGGCGCTGGACATCATGGATCTGATGTTGTTCGCGATGGTCATCAAGCACGTCAGCGCGGACCTGGGCTTCGACAAGTCCGCGGCCGGCATGGTGATGTCGGCCACATTGCTGGCGACCGCCGGCGGCGGACTGGTGTTCGGCTTCCTGGCCGATCGCCTGGGCCGGGCGAAATCGATGATTCTCAGCATCGTCTGTTACTCGATAGGTACCGCGCTGTGCGGCCTGTCCGACACGCTTGGCCAGTTGCTCCTGTTCCGTGTGATTGTCGGCCTGGGTGTCGGCGGTGAGTGGTCGGCCGGCTCCGCGCTGGTCAGCGAGACATGGCCCGCGCAGCATCGCGGCAAGGTGCTCGCGTGGATACAGAGCGCGTTCGCAGCCGGCTATGCGGCGGCGGCGATCGTGGCTGCGGTGGTGGTGCCTACGCTTGGCTGGCGGTGGGTATTCGCGGTCGGCCTGCTGCCCGCGTTGCTGGCGTTCTACGTGCGCCGACACGTCAAGGAACCGGAGATCTGGGTCAACCAGAAACGCCGTCTTGGCTTCGGCGAAACCGTTTCTTCGCTGTTTGGTGCACATCGCCGCAACACGCTGGTCGGCCTTGCCTTCACCACGGCGGCGATGTGCGGGTATTGGGGCCTGTTCACCTGGATTCCCACGTATCTGGCCACGCCGGTCGCCGAGGGTGGGCCGGGGCTGGACCTTGTGAAATCGACGGTGTGGATCGTCATCATGCAGGTCGGTGCGGCGCTCGGTTTCGTCACGTTCGGCTACATCGCCGATCGCCTGGGACGCAAGAAGGCCTTCCTGATCTTCTTCCTGTCCTCGGCGCTGACCGTACCGGTATTCGCCACCATCCAGTCGCCCACATTGCTGATGGTATTCGGCATCGTGGTCGCCTACTTCGGCACAGGGTTCTACAGCGGCTTTGCTCCCACCTTCGCGGAGATGTTTCCCACGTCGGTACGGGCCACCGCGCAGGGCTTCGTCTACAACGGCGGCCGCGCGATCGCAGCCATCGCACCGGCACTGATCGGCTTCCTCGCCACTTCATACGGCGTGGCCAGTGGCCTGGTCGCAACCGCTGCCTTTTTCGCCCTGGCTGGACTGATCGTGTGGCTGTTCCTTCCAGAAACCAAGGGCGTGGAACTTGCCTGAACGCAATTACAGGAGACAGACATGCCGATCATCCAGGTAACCCTGGTGGAGGGCCGCGACGACGCCAGGGTCCAGGCCTTCATCCGTGCGGTTGCGAGGGCTGCCCATGAGCAGCTCGGTGCGCCGATGCAGACCATCCGCGTGATGGTCAACGAAGTGCCACCGCAGCGCTTTGCTGTAGGTGACAGGTTGAAGAGCGATCCGCCCGAAGGAGGCGCGTCATGAGTCCAGCGCTGGATGCGGCCGGCATCGCCGACCATGCCGCGCAGTTGTACCGCGCGCTGCGTCAGGGACAGCCACTTGAACCGCTCAGTGAGCGGGTGCCGGAGCTGCGCCTGGAGGATGCCTATGCGATCTCCAGTGCATTGCTGGAGCTGCGCATGGCCGATGGCGAACGTGTGGTGGGCAAGAAAATCGGCGCGACCAGCATGGCGGTCCAACGCATGCTGAAGGTGGACCAGCCTGATTTCGGGTTCCTGACCGATCGCATGGAGATCGCCAACGGCGGCACGCTGTCGCTGGATGGGTTGTTGCTCCCGCGCGCCGAAGGCGAGATCGCCTTCCATCTCAAGCACGACCTGCGGGGTCCTGGCATCACCCATCATGATGTGCTGGCGGCCACGGAGGCCCTGTCGGCCTGTTTCGAGATCGTCGACTCGCGTATCCGCGACTGGCGTATCGGCATCACCGATACCGTCGCCGACAACGCGTCGGCCGCCGCCTTCGTGCTGGGTGAAAGGCGCGTGCCACCGCGCGGACTGGATCTGGGCACGCTGGGCATGGTGGTGGAGAAGAACGGCGAGGTCGTCGCCACGGGCGCCGGCGCTGCCGCACTGGGCTCGCCGGTCAACTGCGTTGCCTGGCTGGCCAACACGCTGGGCCGCCTCGGCACGTCGCTGAAGGCGGGTGAAGTGATCCTGTCCGGCGCGTTGGTGCCTCTGGTGCCGGTCCTGCGCGGCGACCACATGCGGGTGCGCATCGGCAGCCTGGGCAGTGCCGAAGTCCACTTCGCCTGATAGCCCGGCCACCTGATCGGCGCTGCTTCCCTCCCCCTAATTCCTTCCACCTGCAGGAGTGCGGTATGACCCTGAAAGTCGCCATCATCGGTCCCGGCAACATCGGGACCGACCTGATGATCAAAGTAATGCGCCACGGCAAGCACCTGCAGATGGGTGCGCTGGTCGGCATCGATCCGGCGTCCGATGGACTTGCACGCGCTGCTCGGCTCGGTGTGCCTACCATCGCCGATGGTGTCGAAGGCCTGATTGCTTCGCCGCTGTTCGCCGACATCGATATCGTGTTCGACGCGACGTCCGCGGCAGCACACGTGCGTAACGATGCGCTGCTGCGTGCCGCACGCGATGACATCCGGGTGATCGACCTGACCCCCGCAGCGATCGGTCCGTACTGCGTGCCGACGGTGAATCTGGAAGCGCACCTTGGCGCGCGCAACGTCAACATGGTCACCTGTGGTGGCCAGGCGACGATACCGATGGTTGCAGCGGTCGCATCCGTGGCAAAGGTCCATTACGCCGAGATCGTCGCGTCCATCGCCAGCCGCTCGGCCGGGCCCGGTACGCGCGCCAACATCGACGAGTTCACCGAGACCACCTCGCGAGCCATCGAGGAGGTAGGGGGCGCGGCGGTCGGCAAGGCGATCATCGTGCTCAACCCGGCTGATCCTCCCCTGCTGATGCGGGACACCGTCTACGTTCTGTCCGGGATGGTCGATACCGCAGCGGTGGAAGCGGCGGTGCAGGACATGGTGAAACGCGTGTCCACGTACGTGCCCGGCTATCGGCTGAAGCAGCAGGTGCAGTTCGAGACGGTGAGCCTGCCGCTGCCGATTCCGGGGCTGGGTGTCACGACAGGATTGAAGACCTCGATCTTCCTGGAAGTGGAAGGCGCTGCCCATTACCTGCCGGCGTATGCCGGAAACCTGGACATCATGACATCTGCGGCACTGGCTACCGGCGAGCGCATCGCGCAGTCGCTGTCGTCCAGTCGCGTGCAGGCATGAGGAGGAAGAAATGACCGTTTCCGAGCTTTATATCTCCGATGTCACTCTGCGGGATGGATCCCATGCGGTGCGCCATCAGTACAGCCTGGACCAGGTGCGTACCATTGCCGGTGCACTGGACAAGGCCGGGGTCGACTCCATCGAAGTGGCGCATGGCGATGGGCTTAGAGGCTCGTCGTTCAACTATGGCTTCGGCGCGCATACGGATCTGGAGTGGATCGAGGCAGCCGCCAGCGTGGTCGAGAAAGCACGTATCGCCACCCTTCTCCTGCCCGGTATCGGTACCGTGCACGACCTCAAGGATGCGTTCTCGGCAGGCGCGCGCGTGGTCCGCGTGGCCACCCACTGCACGGAGGCGGACATATCACGCCAGCATATCGAAGCAGCCAATGCGCTGGGCATGGACGCCGTCGGCTTCCTGATGATGAGCCACATGGCAGCTCCCGATGCCCTGGCGGCCCAGGCGCGCCTGATGGAAGCCTATGGCGCCTCCTGCGTATACGTCGTGGACTCCGGCGGCGCACTGGGCATGAATGACGTGCGCGAGCGCGTCCACGCACTGCGCCAGGTGCTGGAGCCTGCCACCCAGATCGGCATCCACGCGCACCACAACCTGTCGCTGGGCGTGGCCAACTCCATTGTCGCCGCCGAGGCGGGGGCCATCCGCATCGATGCCAGCCTTGCCGGCATGGGCGCCGGCGCGGGAAATGCGCCACTGGAAGTGTTCATCGCGGCCGCCGAGCGCATGGGCTGGAATCACGGCTGCGACCTGTACGCATTGATGGACGCAGCGGACGACATCGTACGGCCGCTGCAGGACCGCCCCGTACGCGTGGATCGTGAAACGCTGGCGCTCGGGTACGCGGGTGTGTACTCCAGCTTCCTGCGACACGCTGAAGCCGCGTCTGCGCGCTTCGGCATCAATACCGTCGACATTCTGGTCGAACTGGGCAGGCGCCGCATGGTGGGTGGCCAGGAAGACATGATCGTGGATGTTGCCCTGGACATGCTGCATCGGCGCGACGTTGCCGCAGCGGAGGAAGCCCGATGAATCCTGACGATACCCTGATCGAGCAGTGCGCCGCGCTGCTGCTGGCCGCCGAACGCGGACGGCAGGAGGTGCACAAGATCACCGATGACCATCCACAGCTGGATGTAGACGATGCCTATCGTATCCAGGCCCGGATCGCCGCGCTGAAGCAGGCCGAAGGCATACGCATCGTTGGCCGCAAGATGGGGCTGACCTCGCGTGCGAAGATGGAGCAGATGGGCGTGGAGACCGCGATCCATGGCTTCCTGGGAAGCGACAATGCGGTGGATGACGGTGGCCTGGTCGATACCGCGGCGTTGATCCACCCGAAGGTGGAAGCAGAGATCGCCTTTGTGATGCGGGACTCGCTGCAGGGACCAGGATGCTCCGTTGAGCAGGTGCTGGCCGCGACCGACTACGTGGTTCCGGCGATCGAGCTGATCGATTCGCGTTACGAGAACTTCCGTTTCGATCTCCCCAGCGTCATTGCCGACAACACGTCTGCATCGCGCTTTGTGCTGGGATCACGTCCCACCGATCCGGCGACGCTGGACCTGCCGACCCTTGGCGTGGTGATGGAGAAGAACGGTGTGGTGGTCGAAGTCGGCGCAGGCGCCGCCGTGCTTGGCCATCCTGCCGACGCCGTAGCGATGCTGGTTGACCTGCTGGCCCTACAGGGCGAGACATTGCCCGCAGGCAGCGTAGTGCTCTCCGGCGCCATCACCGCAGCCGTCGCAGTGCAGGCAGGAGACAACGTGCTGGTGCGCGGCGACGGCATCGGCACGGTATCCATGCGGCTGGGCTGAGAAACCGCACAGCAGATTTCAACGACACGACGTGGCCTGCGAGGCGGGCCGCGCTGGCTTGGCCATGCCCTGGGAGGGGAACGATGAGCAGCAGGATGGGAAGGACCGCGGCCCTGGCGCCGCTGTGGTTGATGATTGCGGCGATGCCGTGCACAGCGTTGGCCCAGGCCACCGATGCGGCGACGCTGGAGGCGCGGCTGGCGGGACTGGAGGCGGAGATGCAGCAGATGCGTATCCAGTTGCAGGCATACCAGCAACGCGACGCTGCCATCGCCGGCACGACCGGCACGACCGGCACCGCCAGGCCGGCACAGTTGCCGGCACCGGCCGCTGCCGCGCCGACCACGGTGACCTTGCCGGGCGCCATGGCAGGAACGCATTTCTCGTTCGGCGGCTTCATCAAGCTCGATGCGATGACCACCCACGCCAGCGACGGGATGATCGCCGATGGTTCGGCCGGACGCCTGTTCTATTTCCCCGGTGCTACCCCGGTGGCGGCCGACGGCAACGGGCGAAGCGCCAGCTTCACCGATGTGCACGCGCAGTTTTCGCGGTTCTGGCTCGGCGCTGACACCGTCACGGACGGCGGCGACACGCTCAAGGCCTATATCGAAGCCGACATGTACGGTGGCGGCAGCAATGCGTTTGCCGGCAACGAGGTCATCACCAACACCTACGCACTCACGCTGCGCCAGGCCTACGTAAGCTGGAACCGTTGGCTGGCCGGCCAGACCTGGTCCAACTTCCAGGATGTGGCGGCCCTGCCGGATACGGTGGACTTCACCGGGCCTTCCGAAGGCACGGTGTTTTCGCGGCAGGCGCAGCTGCGATACACGCGCGGTGCCTGGTCCTTCTCGCTTGAGAATCCGCAGACCACGGTGGCGACGTACCAGGGCAACGGTGCACGGCTCAACAGCGCCGACGACACCGTTCCCGATGTGACGGCGCGCTGGATGCGGAAAGGAGCGTGGGGGCATTTCACCGCGGCGGGCATGGTGCGGCAGTTGCGGCAGCTCGGCGAAACCGATACGGGTATCGCAGCCAGTGTTTCGGGGCGGTTCAACATGGGTGATCGCGATGACCTGCGTTACATGGTCAGCGGTGGACAGGGCATCGGCCGATACCTGGGCTTCGCGCTGGGAGCCGACAGCGTGCTGGATGAAACCGGTGGATTGCACGTACAGGATGGCTATGGCGGATTCGTGGCCTGGCGTCACGCCTTCACGCCGAAGTTGCGCGGCAACGTGGTCTATTCCGGTGCGTGGCTGGACAACGATGCGCGCTGGACGGGCGAAGGGGTGACCGAGCGTGCGCAATCATGGCGGGCAAACCTGATCTATTCGCCGTTTCCCAAGCTGGATATCGGCGCCGAGCTGAGCCATGCCGAGCGTCGCCTGGAAAATGGACGCAGTGGCGACCTGGATCGCCTGCACACCCACGTCAAGTACAGCTTCTGACCATCATTGGCGCGACTTCGAGGCCGCGCCGGCTTCGCGATACGCTGCGGTAACATCCATGGCTTCATGCTCCATCCTGCGGTCCGTCCGCATTGCCATGACCGACGCTTCGACGCTGCCATTGTTCCCCCTTCATGCCGTGCTGCTGCCTGGCGCGGCAGTCGGACTGCGCGTGTTCGAGCGCCGGTATCTGGACATGCTGCGCGATGCCGGCCGTGACGGTAGCGGGTTCGGTGTCTGCCTGATCCTGCAGGGCGAGGAGGTGGGTGCGCCGGCCGTCCCTGCCGCGTTCGGCGTGGAGGCGCGGGTGGAAGATTTCGACATGGGTGCCGACGGCGTGCTGCAGCTCAGGTTGCGTGGTGCCCGGCGCTTTCACGTGCAACGTACCCGGGTGCGCGACAACGGCCTGGTGGTCGGCGAGATCACCTGGTGCACTGAAGACAGTGACGACGAGCTGCGCCCGCAGCATGCCTTGCTGGGCACACTGCTGGGGCACATCATCGAACAGGCAGGCGAGGCCTACGCCCCGGCATCACCGATGCTGCTGGACCAGGCCGCCTGGGTTGGCTGGCAACTGGCGCAGTTGCTGCCGCTGCAGGAAAGCCAGCGTCTGCAGCTGTTGCAGATCGATGATCCGCATGAGCGCCTGCAGCGGCTGCTGGGCTGGATGCCCTGGTAGAGCCGAGCCATGCTCGGCTGCACGTGTGGGATCCAGCCGACCATGGGTCGGCTCTACATCATCGGGGCTGCAGCCGAGCATGGCTCGGCTCTACCGTTGGGGGATCCAGGCGGCCTTCGGGCGGCAAGGCCTGATCTGTCCGCAGCATCAGCACCGGCAGCCCGGTGGCCGGGTGTATCTGCTGCTGCATCGGCAGTCCATCGATGGCCTGCTTAACTGCCGCCATGGCCGGATCGACGCCCCGCATCGGGTGCCACATGCCGATCCAGTTGAAATGACGGGTGAAGCGCAAGGTCTGCGCGCTGCCCAGCCACAACGGCTGGTCGCCGGGCTGCAGTACCGCACCGGCCGGCCACAGGCGCAGCACGTGGCGTTCGTCGGCACGCTCACCGTCGCGCACCATCAGCAGCGTTTCCACCCGGGTCTCCAGGGTGGCCGGCATCACCGGCAGTTCCTGTGCGCCGGTACCCTGGTCCAGCATCAGCAGCGCTTCTTCCCAGCCAGCCTGTTCCTGCATCCGCCATCCGCGCGCCTCCAGCTGGGCCTGCAGGGGCGCCAGTGGACCGGCGACCTGCACATCCAGCGGCCAGCGCTGGTCGTCATCGAATTCGTTGCGGCGCGAGGGCAGATCCTGCCAGCCCTGCTGCCACCACTGCGTGGCCTGCAGCGTAACCTGTGCCGCCTGGCGGGGTTCGAAACGTTCCAGCTTGTGGGGGATGTTGCGCGGTGCATACCAGATCGCCGCGACGGCGAACGTTCCGTAGAACAGCCATGCCACCGGCTTGACCCAGAACGAACGATTGAACCGGCGGCGGTAGGCGATGCCCAGCACCAGCAGCCAGAACGTACCGAACAGCATGCCGCCGACCACATCGCTCAGCCAGTGCGCGCCCAGGTAGATGCGTGCGAAGCCGATCAGGCTGACCACGATGCCGGATACAAGGTACGGCCACACCCGCGTGCGCCCCGGCAGTTCGCGGGCGATCAGCACGGCGAAGAAACCGAAGGTGATGGTGGCCATGGTCACCGACACGGACGGGAAGCCGAAGCCGCTGCTGGCATCCGGCGGGCGTACCACGTCCACGGTGGCGCCCAGCAGCATGGTCAGCACCAGGCCGAATGCGAGGGCGGCCAGCCAGTGTGCGGCGGCCATCCAGCGGCGGCGCCACAGCAGGTAACCCATGCCGGCGGCGGTGGCGGGCAGCAGGACCTGCCAGGCCCCCAGCGATGCCGCTGCGGCCAGCGGATGGTCGGCCAGCGGATTGCGCAGCGCCTGCATCGCCTGGTGCACGGCCAGGTCCACGCTCAGGGGTTCGCCGTGCGCCACCACCACCATCAGCAGCGCGAAGCCGCCCCATCCCAGCATGAGCAGCATCAGTGCCAGCATGGCCAGCGGCACCGATTCGCGCCGCTGAGGATCGAATACCGATACGGAATAGCGGCCCAGCGTGGGATGGCGCCGCGACCAGGCCAGCAGGCGTGCGAGCCAGCTGTCCATTCGCGACGCGGACCACCGATAACCATAGAGCACCAATGCCCATGCCAGGCCAAGAATCACGCCGAGCAGGCCGAGCACCACCACCAGCCGGCCAGCCACGGCGGCGACTGCGTCATAGGCCTCGCCCAGCACCCAGCCTGGCAGCAGGAACAGTACCGCCCAGGACAGGCTGGCAATGCCGCTGGCCTGCACATAACGGCTGCCGGGCATCTTCAGCATGCCCGCGATGGCAGGCACGAACGGACGCACCGCACCGACATAACGGGCGATCAGGATGCTCTTGAACGCATTGCGGCGGAACAGGGTTTCGCCACGGTCCAGCAGCTGCGGATAGCGGCTGAACGGCCAGACCCCGCGCAGGCGATCGCCCCAGCGGCGACCGATCCAGTAGCTGATGCCATCGCCGGCGAACGCGCCGACCGCCGCGCATGCCACGGCGTACGGGCCCGATATCTGGCCCAGGCCGATGAATACGCCGACCGCGAACAGCAGTGGCAGCGCAGGCACGATCGCACCCAGGATGATCACCGCATCGCAGAAGGCGATGAGGAAGATGACCGCGCCGGCAAGCACGGGATGAGCGCTGATCCACGCGAGGGTGGCGTCAATCCATGAAGAGTCCATCGACGGATTATAGAGGCGTGCGCGTGACTGCCCGCTGCCTGCGTAGGGCGTGGAGCCGATCGCCTAGAATGCACCATGGCGAATCCACGGCTCCCGGCGCATACGGCGCTCAAATCAGACAGCTTCGGCCGCATCCTCCTTATAGAGGACGGCTCGCGGCGGTTCGTGCGGCGTGACCTTGGCGCCACCCCCTGGTGGCTGCGCGTGCCGGCGTGGTGGCTGGCACGACGGGAAGCGCGCGCGCTGCGCCATCTGCAGGGCATGGCCGATGTGCCGCAGCTGCTGGCATGGGATGGTCATTGGCTGGACCGCAGCTTCATGGCTGGCGATGCCATGTACCAGCGTCCCCCGCGTGGGGACCTTGCCTGGTTCCGTGCGGCACGGCGACTGTTGCAGCAGCTGCATCGTCGCGGCGTCGCGCACAACGACCTGGCCAAGGAGGCCAACTGGCTGGTGACCGAAGATGGACGCCCGGCACTGATCGATTTCCAGCTGGCAGTGATCGGCAACCCGCGTTCGCGCTGGATGCGCCTGCTGGCCCGCGAGGACCTGCGCCATCTGCTCAAGCACAAGCGCATGTATTGTCGCACCTCTCTCACGCCGGTGGAGAAGCGCGTGCTCAGGCGCACCTCCTGGGTGCGCGAACTGTGGTTCGCGACCGGCAAGCCGGTGTACCGCTTTGTCACCCGGCGCATCCTGCACTGGGAAGACAACGAAGGGCAGGGGCCGAAGCCCTGAACCGCATATCGCGGTGCCAGCAGGTGACGACCGTTGGTCGCCACGTCACCGGCAGCGCGCTGGCACGCCCTTCTACGGCACTACCTGGGAACCGATGAAGTTGCGCTGCGCGTCGAAATCGTAAGCCTGTTGTATCTGCGCGACATCCGCGCAGGCATGGCACTCGCGCAATGGCGTGCGATACAGCAGCCTGACGCCGCCGTTCTCCAGGGGCGATGTGCCGGCCGCCTGCGCCGGCGGGAACGGGGTTGCGCCGGGATGCGCCGCCGCCAGTGCCTGCACGGCGGGATCAGCGGCAGCTTCACCGGCCATCGGATCGGCATCCACATCGATGCGATGGCCCCCGGCATCGATCAGGCGCGTGCCTTCGTTGGTGTTGGCGCGGAAGGGATAGGTCACCGTGGCCACGCCGACGCCCTCCTGCTCATGCCACGCCGATACGTAGGCCAGTTCACCGGCGCTGGACAGCTGCCCGGCGGCGGTTACCGCGTCATTGCTGGCGCCACCGGAGCGCATCGCATCGAGCAGGCATTCGCGGGTTGCCGCGTCCGCGCCCTGCCGGCAGGCATTGAGGTCGCCATCCCATGCGACCGAGGCGCTCCATGCGAGCGCGGTGGCGGTGGCGGCGTCCCTGGCTGTTGCCGGGGACGCGGCGCGTCCGGACGCGTCGGTGTCCGCGGGTCCGGGGGCGGGTTCCTGCCGGCAGGCCATCAACAGCGCAGCGCATGCCAGCGGAACCATGAGGCGGGAACACGAGGGAATGAAGCGTGTCATGTGCGGTACTCCTGATGGAGTGGGCAGTGCATGAAGTATCGACAACCGCAGTTAACTCCACGTGGGCGCAGGCATAATGTCGCCACGGCACCACGGGCCGGCGAGGAGGAGCGTCATGGCGGACCTGCAGGGAAAGACTCTTTTCATCACCGGCGCCTCGCGTGGCATCGGCCTGGCCATCGCCCTGCGCGCGGCGCGCGATGGAGCCAACGTCGCCATCGCGGCGAAGTCGGCCGTCGCCAATCCCCGGTTGCCCGGTACCATCCACAGCGCCGCGGAGGCCGTGACGGCTGCCGGCGGGCAGGCCCTCGCGTTGAAGTGCGACATCCGCGAAGAAGAGCAGGTACAGGCCGCCGTGGCCGCTACCATGGACACATTCGGTGGCATCGACATCCTGGTCAACAATGCCAGCGCGATCTGGCTGCGCGGCACGCTGGACACACCGATGAAGCGGTTCGACCTGATGCAGCAGGTCAACGCGCGCGGCAGCTTCCTGTGCGCGCAGGCCTGCCTGCCGTACCTGCTGGAAGCGCCCAATCCCCATATCCTGTCGCTGGCACCGCCGCCGAGCCTGGACCCGAAATGGTGGGCGCCGCACACCGGTTACACCCTGGCCAAGATGGGCATGAGCTTCGTCACCCTCGGCCTGGCCGCCGAGTTCGGTCCGCGTGGCGTGGCGGTCAACGCGTTGTGGCCGCGCACGGTGATCGCCACCGATGCGATCAACATGATTCCCGGCGTGGACGTGGCGGGCTGCCGTACGCCGCAGATCGTGGCTGACGCCGCGCATGCGGTACTGGTACGCGAAGCGGCCGGATTCCATGGCCACTTCCTGCTGGACGATGAGGTGCTGGGCGAGGCCGGCGTGAGCGACCTGTCCGGCTACGCCGTGGATGGCAGCCGGCCGCTGGTGCCTGACCTGTTCCTCGACTGACCTGTTCCTCGAATGACGTGGACGCGCGGCTGCCCGGGCGCATTGTGCCGTGGGGGCCGTGGGGCGAGAATGACGGCCTGCTGATGCCTTCCGGATGCCCATGACCACTGCCACTGATCCGTTGATTTCCCTTTCGCACTACTACCTGCCGGTGTACAAGCCCCGCCAGGTGGTGCTGGAGCGCGGCCAGGGCGCCCGTGTGTGGGACAGCCAGGGCCGTGAGTTCATCGATCTGGCCGCCGGCATCGCGGTATGTGGCCTGGGCCACAACGACCCGGACCTGGTGGCCGCACTGGTGGAGCAGGCCGGCAAGCTCTGGCATACCAGCAACGTGTTCTACAGCGCACCGCCGCTGCACCTGGCCGAGGAACTGGTGAAGGCCAGCCGCTTCGCCGAACGCGTGTTCCTGTGCAACTCCGGTGCCGAAGCCAACGAAGTGGCGATCAAGATGGTCCGCAAGTGGGCCTCCAGCCAGGGCCGCCCCGCAGACAAGCGCGTCATCATCACGTTCCGCGGCAGTTTCCACGGCCGCACCATGGGGGCGGTGACCGCCACGGCGCAGCCGAAGTACCAGGAAGGCTACGAGCCGTTGCCGGGTGGCTTCCGCTACATCGACTTCAACGATGAGGTGCAGCTGGAAACGGCGATGGCCGCGGGTGACGTGGCGGCGGTGATGCTTGAGCCGATCCAGGGCGAGGGCGGCGTGATGCCGGCCAAGGCCGGTTTCCTCAAGCGCGTGCGCGAGCTGTGCGACCAGCACGACGCCCTGCTGGTGCTGGACGAGATCCAGTCCGGCATGGGCCGCACCGGCACGCTGTTCGCGCACTGGCAGGACGACGTGGTGCCGGACATGGTGACCCTCGCCAAGGCGCTGGGTGGCGGTTTCCCGATCGGTGCGATGCTGGCCGGTCCGAAGGTGGCCGAAACCATGCAGTTCGGCGCGCATGGCACAACCTTCGGTGGCAATCCGCTGGCGGCAGCGGTGGCGCGCGTGGCGCTGCGCAAGCTGGCGTCGGCGGAAATCGCCGCCAATGTCAGCCGCCAGTCGAAGGCGCTGCGCGACGGCTTCGCAGGCATCAACGACGAGTTCGGCGTGTTCAGCACGGTGCGCGGACGCGGCCTGATGCTGGGAGCGGTGCTGTCGGCAGACCATGCCGGGCAGGCCGGAGCCATTCTCGACCATGCCGCCGACCACGGCCTGCTGACCCTGCAGGCCGGCCCGGACGTGCTGCGCTTCGTGCCGTCGCTGAACATCACCGACGAAGAAGTGGCCGAAGGACTCAAGCGCCTGCGGGCTGCGTTTGCGGCCTACATCGCCACCCGCCGCTGATGCGGTAACACGGCGCAGCGTGCGTAGTGCCGGGCTCTGCCCGGCAACCTCTCCGGGTTCTCCCAGCCCCGCCGCTGATGCGGTGACGCGGTGCAGTGTGTAGTGCCGGGCTC
>JAEZCF010000165.1 GCA_023430045.1 Pseudomonadota bacterium
GCTCTGGCTCTGGCTCTGGCTCTGGCTCTGGCAGGGTGCCGGGGCGCAGCCCCGGCTGAAACGCCCCTCAGCCCGCCCCGTGGAGGTAATCCAGGCTCACCTGCAACAGCGCGCGCAAACCCACATCCAGCGCCTTTTCATCCAGCAGGAACTTCGGCGAATGATTCGCCGGCGCCGTGGCCGGATCAATGCCCTCGCCGGTGGACCCCACGAAGAAGAACATGCCCGGCACCTCCTTCGCATACAGCGAGAAATCCTCCGCACCCATCTGCAGCGGCGGCTCATACACGTTGTCCGCACCCACCACCGCCTGCAGGCTCGGCAGCATCCGTGCGGTCAGCGCCGGATCGTTCACCGTGGCCGGATTGCCCTCGGCTTCGTAGATTTCGGTTTCCGCCTTCGCGCCATGTGCGGCAGCGGTGTG
Organism: Pseudomonadota bacterium; assembly: GCA_023430045.1. Classification (GTDB taxonomy): domain Bacteria; phylum Pseudomonadota; class Gammaproteobacteria; order Xanthomonadales; family Xanthomonadaceae; genus Stenotrophomonas. Next base: position 425 of record JAEZCF010000165.1, read on the forward strand.
CTCGGCCACGTTGCGCAGGTCGGCGAATATCTGCTGGCGCATGCCCTCGTCGAAGGTGCGGATGGTGCCGACCATTTCCACCTCGTCAGGGATGATGTTGTAGCGGATACCACCGTTGATCGCGCCGAAGGTCAGCACCGCCGGCTGCCTGGACAGGTTCGCGCGGCGACTGATGATGGTCTGCGCCGTGCCGATCAGATCGGCGGTGGCCACGATCGGATCAACACCGTTCCAGGGTGCCGAACCATGCGTCTGGCGGCCGATCACCTTGATGCCGAAGCGATCCGAGGCCGCCATCAGCGGGCCGCCGCGCACGGCGATCTGGCCGGCCTGCACGCTGGAGAAGACATGCAGGCCGAACACCGCCTCCGGCTTGAAATCGGCGAACAGTCCTTCCTTCAGCATCAACGCGGCACCACCCTCTTCCGGCGGCGGCGCGCCTTCCTCGGACGGCTGGAAGATCAGCATCACCTGGCCGGGCAGGTCCTTCTTCATCGCTACCAGGGCCTCGGCTACGCCGAGCAGGGTGGCGGTATGCGCGTCGTGGCCGCAGGCATGCATTACGCCCACCTGCTGGCCACGATAGGTACTGGTGGCCTTCGAAGCGAACGGCAGGCCTGTCTGCTCGGTGACCGGCAGCGCATCCATGTCCGCGCGCAGGGCGATCTTCGGCCCTGGCTTGCCACCTTCGATGATCGCCACCACGCCGTGATGGGCGATGCCGGTCTTCGGCTTCAGGCCCAGCGCGCGCAGGCGTTCGGCCACCTTCGCCGAGGTGCGTTCCTCACGGTTGGACAGCTCCGGGTGCTGATGGAAATCCCGGCGCCATTCCACCACCTTCGCCTGCAGCCGTTGCGCAGCGGCAGCCACCTCGGGGCGCTCCGCCGTTTCGGCATGGGCCAGTATCGGCAGGGCCAGCAGCAGGGCGGTCGACAGCAGCGCACGACGGGGCATCGGAAACTCCATGGGTGGGGGGTACCGGGCGAATGTAGGCCATGCCGGACGCCACGGGAACCTCCAGCGCGCGGCGAGGTCGGACCACCCGTCCCATTTGTCATGCAGGCAGCCGCCCCGGCCACAGGTATGCTTGGCACCTTGCCAGCCGAGGCGCCTGCCCGGCCCAGCCCCCCAGGAGTGATTGGAATGTCGCGTTTGTGGAAGATCGTGCTGCTGGTCGTGGCAGTGCTGGTGGTTGTGTTCGTGGGCCTGCGGATGGCCGGTGGTGACAAGGGCAGGCCGGCAGGCGACGGTGCGGCCCAACGCGGCGCACAACAGGCCGATACCGGCCCGGTGCCGGTGACCGTGGTCGAAGCGGCCGTCCAGGAAGTGCCTGTCTACGCCAGCGCGCTGGGCACCGTGAGTGCGATGAACACCGTCACCGTGAGCCCGCAGATCGGCGGCCAGCTGATGAGCATCAACTTCCGCGAAGGCCAGGAAGTGAAGCAGGGCGACGTGCTGGCGCAGATCGATCCGCGCAGCGCACAGGCCAGCTATGACGAAGCGGCGGCAGCCCGCCGCCAGAACCAGGCGCTGCTGGCGACCGCGCGCTCAAACTACCAGCGTTCCAGCTCGCCGGAATACCAGCAGTACGTGGCGAAGACCGACCTGGACACGCAGCGCAACCAGGTAGCGCAGTACGAAAGCGCGGTAGCCGCCAACGATGCCAGCATGCGCGCCGCCCAGGTGCAGCTGCAGTACACCCGGGTCACCGCACCCATTTCCGGCGTTGCCGGCATCCGCGCGGTGGACGCCGGCAACGTGGTCAGCGCCGGCACCGCGCTGGTCACGCTGACCCAGATCCATCCCATCCATGTGGTGTTCAACCTGCCCGAGCGCCAGCTCGGCGACGTACGCGCCGCCCAGCAGGCCGCCACGGTGGGCATTGCCGCCCTGGACCGGACCGATTCCCACGTGATCAGCGGTGACGGCCGGCTGGACGTGGTGGACAACCTGATCAGCAGCGACAGCGGTACCTTCCGCGCGCGCGCCCTGTTCGACAACCAGGACAATGCCCTGTGGCCGGGCCAGTTCGTCAATGTCCGCCTGCAGCTGCGCACCATCACCAGCGGCATCGTCATCCCCACCCAGGCGGTGATGCGCGGGCCGGACGGCGAGTACGTCTATGTCGTGCAGCCGGACAACACCGTGAAGATGCAGACCGTGCGCAGCGGCGTGGAAGTCGGCGACAGCCAGGTGCAGGTCACCGAGGGCCTGAAGGGCGGCGAACGCGTGGTCAGCGAAGGCCAGTTCCGCCTCAAGCCGGGCAGCAAGGTCACCGCCCTGAAGCCCGGCGAGGCGCCTGCCGCGCCGACCGAAGCCGAGCTGAAGGCGGCCCAGCAGCAGAGCGGCGGCCCCCGCCCCCGTGGCGGCCCCCGCG
>JAEZCF010000072.1 GCA_023430045.1 Pseudomonadota bacterium
CGATCTTGATCAGCGCGCCGTAGATGCCCCACACGGTACCCAGCAGACCCACGAACGGAGCGGTCGCGCCGACGGTGGCCAGCAGGGTCATGCCCGACTGCAGGTTGTTGCTTTCGCGGGTGACGGCCTGGCGCAGGGCGCGGTCGACGAACTCCGAACGGCTCAGGGTCTCACCCAGGCCACCGGTAGCGCCGCCTTCGGCACGCTGGTGGTGGGCAGCCGCCTGGGCAGCGTCCAGGGCGATCTTGGAGAACGGCTCCGAAGCCGGCTGTTCTTCCATCGCGCGGATGGCGTCCTGGGCGTTCGGCGTATCCCAGAACAGCGAGGTGACACGGTCGGCCGAAGCCTTCAGGCGGCTGGCGCGGAAGATGTTGATGACGGTCCAGTACCAGGACATGGCCGACATGACGATCAGGGTGATCAGAACGACCCAGGAGACGGCGAAGTCGCCCGGCTGGGTGGTCATTTCATGGATGAGGTGCTCGAAGCCCATCTGCGACAGGGCGTTGGAGTTGCCCCCGGCAGCAGCGGCGATGAAGATTTCCTGCAGCATGACGCTTACCTTTGTTGTGTGTGGTGTTGAAGGGTATAGCTGAAATCAAGAACCATCAGCGGGAGGGTGGCCCGAGGGCCACCTTCACACATCAGTTCAGTGCAAAGTTGACCGGTACGCGTACGCGGCCTGCGGCCTTCTTGCCGCCCGATTCGGCGGCGTTGAAGCGCCACTTGCGTGCCGCTTCCATCGCAGCACGGTCCAGGTCGCGGTTACGGCTGGATTTCTCGACCGTCACATTGGTGACGTTGCCCTGGGCATCGACATCGATGATCAGGATCACTTCACCCTGGATACCTGCGCGGAATGCGGCCGGCGGGTAACGCGGGGGATTCATGTTCTTCGACGAGATGTCCACGCTCGCTTCGATATTGCTCGGCGGCGCCGGCGGCGCGGGCGGCGTCGGCGGCGTGACGATATCGTTCGGGCGCGGCTCCGGCACGTCGACGATGGGTGCCTGCGGCGGCGGCGGAACCGGCGACGGCTTCGGCGGCGACAGGTTCTTCACCGGCGGCGGCGGGGTTTCATCCGGCGGCGGCGGCGGCGGCGGCGGGGGCGGCGGCGGCGGTGCGTCGACGATGGTCACCATCACATTGCGCTCCTTCTCGGCGGCGGCCTTGGGGGCCACGGCGGGAATCAGGAGCATCATGAAGGCAGCCAGATGGAGGGCGATTACAAACGCGATACCGAAGATGCGGGGCCAGCTCAGGCCTTTTTCCTCGGTTTGTTCGTAGCGGTGAAAGACTAGTTGTTCCGTCATGCGCCAAGAGCTCGATTGTGGGGCCGGGATACCGGGGGGCGGGATCCCTGATCAGCGGTGCATGACACCGCAGGAACCTCCAAGCTTATACCAATCCTGAGTACCTGCGCACGCTTCACGCAGGCATTCAGGCGTTATTCCTACTTACTTCAGGTTGATGATTTTATCCGCGTCCGCGGCATTCTTCAGGCCACCCTTGGCCTTGGCCTGACGTGCCGCTTCCTTGGCTTCGGGCACGCGACCTTCGCTATGCAGGACACGTGCCAGATTCAGATAGGTTTCACCGTTGGGCGAAAGCGGGGCGGCCTTCTGCCATGCTTCAATCGCCTTGTCGACCTGCTGCGGCTCGGCGTAGTAATAGGACTGCGCCAGCGCCAGGTAAATCTGGTGGTCAGGCTTCAGGATGCCCTTCTCGAGGCCTTCGTTGATGACCGCGATGACGTCCTTTTCCTTGTTTTCGGTATTGGCATAGATCGAATACAGCTGCTTGTATTCGCGCTCTTCGGTGAGCTGGCCGGAAGCGCGCAGTTTGTCCAGCACCGCGGCAGCCTTGTCCATCTGGTCGGCCTGCGAATACATGCTGGCCAGGTTGAGCTGCGCCTTCTTGTCGTTCGGATTCTTCGCCACCAGCTTCTCGGCGGCGGCGACGGCTTCGCCGGACTTGCCGCCTTCGGAATATGCCGCCATCAGCAGCTGGTTCCACTGGTCCTTCGGCTCCGGTGATGCCTTGATCGCCTCTTCCAGCACCGGGATCGCTTCGTCGTAGCGCTCCAGCTGGTACAGCGCCTGACCCTTGGCGATCAGTTCTTCCGGCTTCTTCGAACCGCTTTCGGCGAAATACTTGTCCAGCAGAGCCAGCCCCTGGGTGGCCTGGCCGTCTTCCTGCAGCTGCAGCTGGGCCAGCATCAGCATGGACTGGTAATGCCCGTTGTTGTCCAGGCCGTTGAAATCCAGCACCTGCTGCAGGTACTTCATCGCTTCGGGAATATTGTCTTCCTGGTAGGCAGCCTGCGAAGCCAGCTGCGCGGCCAGCGACTTGTCATATTCGTTAGCGGCGGAGTTGCCCAGCACCTCGTTGGCCTGCGACAGCGTTTCCGGGAACTTCTGGTCGTTGTAGGTGTCTACCAGTTTCTGGAGCTGCTTGCCCAGCTTGGCCGAGGACTTCAGCGCCGGTTCCTTGCGGGTGGCGTTCGGGTAGAGCACTTCGGCTGCCTGGGCCTTGCCGCCACGGCGCTCGGCACGATCGGAACGGTCCGCCGAACGCGCCTGGGCAAAGGCGTCGGTGACCACAGCGCCACTCACGGCGGTCGCGATGAGAACGGTGAGCAGGGCTTTCTTGTGGTTACGGAGAATCATCTTTCACCTCGATCGGACCGCTGGGCGGCAGCATTGACGGACGTCAGAAAAATCTGAGCCGCCAAACGTATCAGAATTATGCGACGTGAGAAATCGTTTCCTGTGCTGCATCACAGCAAATTAACAGAAGCTCAGCTACAGCGCGGGGCATTTCCGGCGGCACGGGCCTGCTGGTAAACGCCTTGCAGGCCGGGTGCATCGCGTTGCAGTTCGCGGATACGGTTGGCCGGGTCGGGGTGAGTGGACAGCCACTGCGGAGTGCGTCCGCCGCTGGCCGCCATCATGTTCTGCCACAGGTTGACCGCCTGGGCGGGGTCGAAACCCGCTTCGGCCATCAGCCGCTGGCCCACCACATCGGCCTCGCTTTCCTGGGTGCGGGACCCCGGCAGCAGGAACAACGTCTGGGCGCCCATTCCACCAAACTGGTTCACGGCGCTGGCAGCGGTATCACCATAGGCTGCCCCGGCCAACGCGCCCACCACCGAAAGACCGGTCTGCGCGCCCATCTGCCGGGTGATGCGTTCTTCATGGTGACGGGCAATCACATGGCCGATCTCATGGCCGATCACCGCAGCCAGCTGATCCTGGTTCCTGGCCACCGTGAAGATGCCGGTGTTCACACCGACCTTGCCACCGGGCAGGGCGAAGGCATTGGGTTCGTTGTCCACGAACACCCCGGTTTCCCAGCGCACGTTGCGATACTGGGAAGGCAGCTTGGCGACCAGTGCGTTTACCACGCACTGCACATAGGCATTCTGCTTGCCATCGGTGCTCAGCTTTTCCTTCTGCTTGGTTTCGGCGAAGGCCTGTGCACCCAGCTGGTCCAGCTCTGCCTGTGACACACCGCCCACCACCTGCCGGCGCCCGGTGGGCGAGGTGGTGGTTGCGCAGGCACTGAGCAGCGCGGCGATGGTAAAGGCCAACAGCAGTTGTTTCATGGATCCGTTCCCCTTGTTCACGCCCATGAGTTTCTCCTGCGACGGCTTAATGTTTCGTCAAACGGGGAGACACCCCCTAGCCGATGCCGAACATCACCAGCATCGCCAGCGCCACGGCGTTGTTCAGTGCGTGCGCCAGCACGGGCGCCCATAACGTGCCCGTGCGCTGGTAGAGCCAGCAGAACGCCGCGCCCATGCCGCCATAGATCAGCCACAGCTGGGCGATTTCGAGCGGTCCATTGGCGCTGGTCCCGGGAATTTCATGCACCAGCGCAAACGCCAGGCTGCTCAGCAGCATGCCCAGCGCAGGCCGGCCGGCCTGCCACAGGCGCCCGAACAACACGCGACGGAACAGCAGTTCTTCGTACGCGGGCGCGAGCACCACGGCGAACAAGGCGAGGAACCATGGAAAACGGTCCACTGCGCGCGTCATCAGGTCGAGGTTGGTGGGTACCGGCTCGATGCCGGACTGCCGGGCCAGGAAGGCGATGCCGTTGCTGCCAACGATGACCAGCGCCGCTACTGCGAGCGTCCAGCCCCACGTGGAAGGCTGCCGCAGGGCCCGCCGGGATGCCGCACGCTCGCCCGCGCTGGCGCGCCGGCGCCAGAAATAGAGGATCAGCGCTGCGCCGCCGGTGGCCACCAGCGCCATCAGGATCTGTGCCAGGGCACCCGGCTGGCCAAGCTGGCTCGCCAGGGCCTGGGGATCCGGCGCGCCATCGCCTGTCGCAGCCGCCTGCATGCCGACCACGACGCCGCGATAGGCACCCCAGACCAGCCCACCCACCAGGCTCAGTCCAAACAGGATGACGGCTGCCAGTCCAAGATCGACCAGGAAGCCCGCCACCGGCGAGCCGGCCTTGCGGGGCTGGGGCAAGGGAACGCCCGAAAGGGGCGGCGGAACCTGGGAAGTGGCGGACATCGGGAACCTGGCGACGGAAGAGGAAACCGGCGCGCGCTCCACACGCACCGGTGCCTTCCGATTGTGTCAGATATCCAGATTCGCGACCTTCAGCGCATTGTCTTCGATGAAGTCACGTCGCGGTTCGACGACGTCGCCCATCAGTGTGCTGAAGATCTGGTCGGCGGCCACGGCGTCTTCGATGCGCACCTGAAGCAGGCGTCGGGTATCGGGATTGACCGTGGTGTCCCACAGCTGTTCCGGGTTCATTTCGCCCAGACCCTTGAACCGCTGGATCTGGCGGCCGCGCTTGGCCTCCTCCAGCAACCAGTTCTGCGCCTGGGCGAAGCTGGAGACTTCGATCGATTTCGCGCCGCGGGCAATGGTCGCGCCGTCGCGGACCAGGCCATGCAGCAGGATCGAAGCCTGATAAAGCGCACGCAGTTCGCCACCTTCGAACGCTGCCAGCGGCAGGATCTGCACGTGTTCTTCGCCCATGTGGCGGCGGGTCACCAGGACGGCAGCCGGACGCTGGTCGTTGGGCTCCTGCAGTTCAAGGGTGAAACGTGCCGAGCCCAGGCTTCCTTGGTTCAGGCGCGTGGCCAGGCCGTCCAGCCCCTGTCCCGCCGGAGCCGCGCGCAGGTGGTCCATATCCATCGGCACGAAATCGAGCAGGGCTTCCAGCAGGCTGCGGTCATAGCGATGGGCATTGCGTTCGATGGCATCCAGCGCCGCCGCGTAGGTCAGCAGCAGCTTTTCCAGCGCCACGCCTTCGATGGCCTTTTCTCCCCGGGCCGGGGTCAGCGCTGCGTTTTCCACCGCGCTGCTGGCCAGATAGCTGTCCAGCGCCGGATCATCCTTGAGGTACAGCTCGGTCTTGCCCTGCTTGATCTTGTACAGCGGCGGCAGACCGATGAACACATGGCCACGCTCGATCAGATCCGGCATCTGCCGATAGAAGAACGTCAGCAGCAGGGTGCGGATGTGCGCCCCATCGACGTCGGCGTCGGTCATGATGATGATCTTGTGGTAACGCAGCTTGTCCGGGTTGTATTCGTCCCGGCCGATGCCGGTGCCCAGCGCCGTGATCAGGGTGCCGACCTGGTCGGAGGCCAGCATGCGGTCGAAGCGCGCGCGTTCCACGTTGAGGATCTTGCCGCGCAGCGGCAGCACGGCCTGGTTCTTGCGGTTGCGGCCCTGCTTGGCCGAACCACCTGCCGAGTCACCCTCGACGATGAACAGTTCCGACAGTGCCGGATCCTTCTCCTGGCAGTCGGCCAGCTTACCCGGCAGCCCGGCGATATCCAGCGCACCCTTGCGGCGGGTCAGGTCACGTGCCTTGCGGGCGGCCTCACGGGCACGCGCGGCGTCGACGATCTTGCCGGCGATGGCCTTGGCTTCGTTTGGATTTTCCTGCAGGAACTCTTCCAGGCGTTGGCCGAACGCGCTTTCCACGGCCGGACGCACATCCGAACTGACCAGCTTTTCCTTGGTCTGGCTGGAAAAGCTCGGGTCCGGCACCTTGACCGACAGCACGGCGATCATGCCTTCGCGCATGTCATCGCCGGTCAGGTTGATCTTGGCCTGCTTGGCGATGCCGTTCTGTTCGATGTAGTTGTTCAGCACGCGGGTCAGCGCGCCACGGAAGCCCGCCAGATGCGTACCGCCATCCTTCTGCGGAATGTTGTTGGTGAAGCAGTACATCGTTTCCTGGTAGGAATCGGTCCACTGCAGCGCCACCTCCACGGTGATGCCGTTGGCCTCGCCGGTAACGGAGATGACGTTCGGATGCAGGGGGGTCTTCAGCTGCGCCAGATGCTCCACGAAGCTGCGGATGCCGCCTTCGTAATGGAAGTCGTCGCGGCGGCCGTCGCCGCGCTCATCGATCAGCGCGATCTTGACGCCGGAATTGAGGAAGGACAGTTCGCGCAGTCGGCGGGCCAGGATGTCGTAGTGGAACTCGACGTTGTCATGGAACGCGGCGATCGACGGCCAGAAGCGCAGGGTGGTGCCACGCCGGGTGCTGGTTTCCACCTGTTTCAACGGGCCCAGCGCGGCACCGTCGCTGTATTCCTGCTGGTAATGGAACCCGCCCTGGAAGATGTCCAGAACCAGCTTCTGGGACAGCGCATTGACCACGCTGACGCCGACGCCATGCAGGCCGCCGGACACCTTGTAGCTGTTGTCGTCGAACTTGCCGCCGGCGTGCAGGACAGTCATGACCACTTCTGCAGCGGAGACTTCGCGATCGAGTTTCCGGCTCATCTGCTCATGCTTGCCCACGGGGATGCCGCGGCCGTTGTCGGACACCGAGACCGAGCCATCGGCGTGGATGGTCACCGCCACGTTGTCGGCATGGCCCGCCAGGGCTTCATCGATGGAGTTGTCGACGACCTCGAACACCATGTGATGCAGACCGGTGCCGTCATGGACGTCGCCGATGTACATGCCTGGACGCTTGCGGACAGCCTCCAGCCCTTCCAGGGCGGTAATGCTGTTGGCGTCGTAATTGCCGTTGGGGGTCGGGGTGTTCTGTTCTTCGGTCATCGCGCTCGCCGTAGGCTCCGCAGCTCGGGTGCCGCCGGAGGGCAGCACACCAGGAAAGTGGGGATTGCAGTTGATTATAGCAGCCGGGGTGAGGTACCCCTGTCAGCGCGTTACAGCGCGGCTATCTGGCCATGTTCCACGTGGAACCGGGTGATGTGCGGGGCGTCGATCAAGGCTGCGGGGCATTCGGTAGCGGTGATGAACACCTGGGCTGGACCGGTCCGGAGACGATCCAGTACGCGCTCCTGATGGTTGCGGTCCAGCTCTGACGCCAGGTCATCCAGTGCGATCACCGGCCAATGCTGGCGGTGCGCCGCATAATCTTCCGCCTGGGCCAGCAGGCAGGCGAGCGCTGTCAGCTTTGCCTGCCCGCGCGACAGCGCGTCCCGCCCGGGAATTGCGGAAAAACCTACATTCCAGTCCGCCCGATGCGGGCCTACTGACGTGTGACCGGCCTGGCGATCGCGTTCGCGCGCCAACAACAGCGCGTCGGCCAATGACATGTCCTGTCGGCGCCATCCCGGTGCCAGGTTCAAGGCCTGTATGCCCAGTTGCGGGGCCAGGATCGCAGCCAGCTCCACGGCGCGATCCTGCAAGCGTTCCAGATACTGCTGGCGTCGGCTGGTCAGCGGCTCTCCTGCTTCGTACAGTTCATGGTCCCAGGTATCGAGCATCCGCGCGGGACCGCCCTGCTTGAGCAGTGCGTTCCGCTGTTTGAGTGCGCGGGAATAGCGCCGCCACAACGGCAGGAAGTCGGGTTCCACGTGGAACAGGCCCCAATCCAGGAAGCGCCGCCGGGGCTCCCCACCGCCGCTGACGAGTGCGTGGCTGCCCGGCTCGAAGGTGATGACGGCCAGCGCCGCGCACAGATTTCCAAGCTGCGCCACATCCTGACCATCAAGGCGCCCCTTCCAATCCTGGCCGGTGTGCCGCAGGCCGGCGCGACGGCGCATATCCGTATGGCCGGGCAGTGTTTCTTCCCAATCCACAAAGACTTCCATCGCCTCCTGCCCCTGGCGGATCAAGCCATCACGGACGCGCCCGCGGAAACTGCGGCCATAGGCCATCACGTGAAGCGCTTCCAGCACGCTGGTCTTTCCAGCGCCATTATCGCCCGTCAACAGGTTGATTCCCGGCTGTGGCAACAGTTCCACCACATCGAATCGACGCACCTGGGACAAGGAAAGACGGCGTATCTGCATGCGGGGAGTGAACAGTACAGAGGACAGACGGCCGTCCAGCTTACCTTATCGGTCAACCGCCCCATGTCCGTGCAGCACGCGAACGGCGTCGCATCCCAGGATCGGGGAAACTGCCCCTCCATGGTCATTTCTCCGTATACCCACGCCCGGGCAGTCCCGGTATGCGCTGAAGCTTCTGCGGCACGATCCCTTGCATGGGCGGCCCGTACCGAAGTTCCACGTGGCTGCCCATCCATTTCGGCCAGGATTCGGCGAATTCTGCTGGGCATTGCCCCCTGCCACGCCGCAGATTTCAAGGAATTCACCGCATCTGACGTTGGGCTCGGACGCTCTCGACCGCAGGCGCCAACCGGTACTGCGTCGGAATCTGAAAATCTGGTGGTCCGAATCCCGACCGCCTGCGTAGATTTCAAGCAACCGGACGTACTGTCCAGCAACGCGGGAAAAGCCTCTGGATGAGTTCTGTGCCAACACTGGACAAGCTGTGGATAAAAAGCAGGAGTTGGTTACCGTTGGATTCTATCCACAGGAATTCCCCCAGCTCCAGGGCTACATACACAGGGGGTTTCAGGTATATTTAATTCAATAAAATCATGGAGTTAGTATACTTTTACATGAAATCTGGCCCTACCATCACCACCATGCTTTAGATTTATACCCAGATTTAAAAGCTTTGAAGCACGTTCGACAGCAGAATTCCGTCTTGTGGACAGGTTCTTGAGACGTCGCCTGGTCAGGCTTGATCTTCCTCGAAACCAGCCCTATAACCGATCAGATCGGTTCCTTCAAATCCATATTCGCCTTCTGGTAAAAAAAGCCGGCGCTGAAAAGAATGATCCACGTGGAACAAAAAAAGCCCGGATCAACGTCCGGGCTTTCTGGTTCCACGTGGAACGTCTCCCGTCAGAGACGCAGTGGCATCACCACGTGACGGGACTTCTCACTGCTGGACTCACGCACCAGCGCCGAAGAATTGGAATCCCTCAGCTGCACAATGACGTACTCGTCGCGAAGGGCGGACAGGGCATCCAGCACGTAGTTGACGTTGAACCCGATAGCCAGGTCACTGACCGTGGTCTCGGCCTCGATCTCTTCCTGCGCCTCTTCCTGCTCCGGATTGTGAGCACTGATCTTCAGATTGCCCGGTGACACTTCCACGCGGATACCGCGGTACTTCTCGTTCGACAGAATGGCGGCACGCTGCAGCGACGCGCGCAGTGCTTCGCGATCGACCTTCACTTCGCGATCCGCGCCGATCGGAATCACCGCTTCATAGTCCGGGAAGCGGCCGTCAATCAGCTTCGAGGTGAATGTCACATCGTCGCGCTTCACGCGCACGTGCGTACGGCCGACCTCGAGCTCGATCTCGCGGTCACCGCTTTCCAGCAGGCGCTGCAGCTCGGTCACGCCCTTGCGCGGCACGATGATCTGTCGCTTGGAGCCGCTGGGCCTGGCAAGCTCGGTTTCACACAGCGCCAGCCGGTGACCGTCGGTCGCCACGGTACGCAGGGCGTCGCCGCGCAGATCGAACAGCAGTCCGTTGAGGTAATAGCGGACATCCTGCTGTGCCATGGCAAACGCGGTGCGTTCGATGAGTTCCTTGAGCGTGGACTCGCCGATGGCCACGCGTTCGGTGGCTTCCACCTCGTCAACTGAGGGGAAATCGTTGGCCGGCAATGTCGCCAGGGTGAAGCGGCTCCGTCCGGCCTGGACGGTGATCTTCTCGCCGGTCTGCGACACGGTGATGCGGCTGCCATCGGGCAGGGCACGGATGATCTCGAACAGCTTGCGTGCCGGGATGGTGGTCTCACCATCTTCCGCATCTTCGACTGCGATGCGCGACACCATTTCCACTTCCAGATCAGTGCCGGTCAGCGATAGCTGGCCGTCCTTCACCTGGACCAGGAAATTGGCCAGGACCGGCAGGGTCTGGCGGCGTTCGACCACGTTGACGACCTGCGCCAACGGCTTGAGAAAGGCTTCGCGTTGCAGTGTGAAACGCATGTGGTTCCGTGCCCCTATGCTTTAAAAAATGTGGAATAAATCAAAAGCCTGGTGGTGCTGGTAGAGCCAGAATTCAGGGAAAACACAGCTAACTTATTGTATTCAAACAGATTTAGTGCGTTGAAACCCTATGGAATACTGCCCTTCGACAGGTGGGGAAACCTGTGGATAATTTTCGGGCATTGATCCACGCCATTCTTATCCACAGCATCCCACGCGCTTGTCCCCGGATTCTGCACCGTTTTGTGCGATGACGCCTCAACGGCGTGCATGCATCATTCGCTCAGCTTGCGGATGAGCTTGTCCCAGTCTTCCCGCAGCTTGCCGTCGGTCTCCATCAACGTCCGGATCTGGCGGCAGCCATGCAGCACCGTGGTGTGGTCACGCCCAGCGAACGCATCGCCGATTTCCGGCAGGCTGTGTTCGGTCAGTTCCTTGGTGAGCGCCATCGCCACCTGGCGCGGGCGGGCCAACGAGCGGGTGCGGCGCTTGGACAGCAGGTCCTTGATCTGCAGCCCGTAGTAGTCGGCCACGGTCTTCTGGATGTTGGGAATGCTGATGGCCTGCTGCTGGGCCCGAAGCAGGTCGCGCAGGGTTTCCTGGGCGAAATCGGTGGTGATCGCGCGGCCGGTGAAATTGGCGCGCGCGGTCAGAGTATTGAGCGCACCTTCGAGGTCGCGCACATTGGAGCGCATCTTCTTGGCAATCAGGAACGCAACATCGTCGGGAATCTCCGCGCCACGTTCGCGCGCCTTGGCCAGCACGATCGCCGCGCGGGTCTCGAAGTCCGGCGGTTCGATGGCGACGGACAGACCCCAGGCCAGCCTGGATTTCAGGCGGGCTTCCAGACCCTCGACTTCGCGCGGGTACCGGTCGCAGGTCAGGATGATCTGCTGCTTGCCATCGAACAGTGCGTTGAAGGTGTGGAAGAACTCTTCCTGGGTGCGATCCTTGCCGGCGAAGAACTGGATATCGTCGATCAACAGGGCGTCGACCTGCTGGAACTGGCGCTTGAACTGGTCCATGGCCTTTTCCTGCAGGGCCCGGATCATCGCGCTGAAGAACTGCTCCGAACGCAGGTACAGCACCTTGGCGCCCGGGTTCGCCTGGCGCATGGCGTTGCCTGCGGCGAACATCAGATGGGTCTTGCCCAGGCCGGTTCCCCCGTACAGCAGCAGCGGATTGTGCGCCCGGTCGCCCGGCTTCTGCGCCGCCTGGAACGCGGCGGCCAGGCCCAGCTGGTTGCTGCGGCCTTCGACGAAGTTGGCGAAGGTGTAATGCGAATCCAGGTTGCCAGCGAACGGCACCACCGGTTCACTGGCTGCCGGCATCACCGCGCCACCGTTGAACAGGCCCGGATTCAGCGCGGTCTGCGTCTCGACGGGCCGCGGGCGCGAGCCGATTTCAAGGAAAACATCGCCGAAGCCGGCGAAATGGGCCAGCAGTTCGCGGATCCTCGGCAGGTACAGGGAACGCACCTGGTCGACGATGAACGCATTGGGGGCGTAAAGCACCAGGCTGTCGGCGCGCAGATCAGCCTGCAGCGGCTTCAGCCAGGTGTGAACATCTTCGGGCGGAAACTCCGCTTCAAGGCGCTCGAGACAACGGGACCAGGCATCCATCGGCAATAATCATCTGGGGCCGGCGGGCAGGCGCAGGAAAGCACCGTCCCGACAGGCCGGAAAGGGGGAAATGGATGGCTCAGCCTACCACCCGGATGCCCTATCTGGAATGGTTGTCCCACAGTTATTCACAAAATCATCCACAGCTATTGCACAGGCAGGTGAAATGGCGTAGTCACAGGGACTTGACTTGAGGGGGCACACCCCTCTAGAATTTCCGGTTCTTTCCGTCCATTTCATACGAGAGGCCCACATGGCCACCAAGCGCACTTTCCAGCCCAGCAACCTCAAGCGTAAGCGCGACCACGGTTTCCGTGCCCGTATGAAGACCGCAGACGGCCGCAAGATCCTGTCGCGTCGCCGTGCCAAGGGCCGCAAAGTCCTGAGCGCCTGATTGCCATGCCGCTTTCCGCGGCAGACGCAATCCTTCCGACAGTGAGTACTGCAGACCCGCGCAAGCGATTCCCTCGCTCTGCGCGGGTTCGCACGCGTGCCGAATATTCTACGGTCTTCAACGGCGCCCGCCGGGTGTCCGAACCGCTGATGACCCTTCACTGGCTGCCAGAAGACCGGCAGGCCAGGTTGGGTCTGGCCGTTTCCCGCAAGGTCGATCCGCACGCCGTGGGGCGTAACCGGATCAAGCGCGTCCTGCGCGACACCCTGCGGCATTGCCGTGCCGATCTCCAGCCGGGCGATTATGTCGTGGTGGCGCGTGCCGCTGCGCGCCAGGCCAGCAACGACGAAATCCGCCAGGCCTTCCTGCGCCTGCTGCGGCGCCTCCGCGCATTGCCCGCGCCGTCCGTGGACGGCACAATGCCGCCTCCCGATGGCATCGCATCGCCTTCTTTGAATGAGCCGGCATCACGTTCCGGCCCCGTCGAGCCTGTCCGCTGATGAACCAGACCCGTGTATTCCTGATTTTCGCCTGGCTGATGGTGGCCGTGCTGCTGTGGATGGAGTGGGGCCGCGAGAAAGCCGCGCCGCCTGCCGCATCACCCGCCCCTGCCGCCACGGTGGCCCAGCAGGCCGTTCCCGGCGCTACGCCCGGTGGCGTGCCCGGTGCCCAGGTGCCCGGCGCTTCCG
>JAEZCF010000074.1 GCA_023430045.1 Pseudomonadota bacterium
ACCCAACCCTCCCCGTACCCGGCGCCAGCCACGAGGGGCTCCGCCGTTCGCCGACAGCCCCCTGAATGCAGCCAGTTGCCGCATAATCAGCGGATGACCGACGACCGCATCATTGCTGCCGGCGCTACCCGCGAGGATGACGCCGTCGACGCCAGCATCCGTCCGAAACGGATGGCCGATTACCTCGGCCAGGCGCCGGTGCGCGAACAGATGGACATCTACATCCAGGCCGCCAAAGCGCGCGGCGATGCGCTGGACCACGTGCTGATCTTCGGGCCGCCCGGCCTGGGCAAGACCACCCTGAGCCACGTCATCGCCAACGAACTCGGTGTGGCGCTGCGGGTCACCTCCGGGCCGGTGATCGAGAAGGCCGGCGACCTGGCCGCGCTGCTGACCAACCTGCAGCCGCACGACGTGCTGTTCGTGGACGAGATCCACCGCCTGTCGCCGGTGGTGGAGGAAGTGCTCTACCCGGCGATGGAAGACTTCCAGATCGACATCATGATCGGCGAAGGCCCCGCCGCACGCTCGATCAAGCTCGACCTGCCGCCGTTCACGCTGATCGGTGCCACCACTCGCGCGGGCCTGCTCACCGCACCGCTGCGCGACCGCTTCGGTATCGTCCAGCGGCTGGAGTTCTACAACGTAGAGGAGCTGACGCGCATCGTGCGCCGCTCGGCGACGATCCTCGGCATCGACTGCACGGCAGACGGGGCAGGGGAGATCGCGCGGCGTTCGCGCGGCACCCCGCGCATCGCCAACCGCCTGCTGCGCCGCGTGCGCGATTATGCGCAGGTGAAGGCCGGCGGCCACATCGACCAGGATGTCGCACAGGCCGCGATGGTGATGCTGAAGGTCGATCCGGAAGGCTTCGATGAGCTCGATCGGCGCTTCCTGCGTACTCTGGTCGACTATTTCGAAGGGGGGCCGGTGGGCGTTGAATCGATGGCCGCGGCCCTGTCTGAAGAGCGCGGCACGCTGGAGGACGTGGTCGAACCCTATCTGATCCAGCAGGGGTTCCTGGTACGTACCGCGCGCGGCCGCATGGCCACCCATCGCGCCTACCGGCACCTGGGGCTGAAGCCCAGGGTCGCGCCGACGGACCTGTTCGCGGAGCAGACGGGCGATGAGTGAGCCGCGGTTCAGTTGGCCGACACGCATTTACTGGGAAGATACCGACGCGGGTGGCGTGGTCTACCACGCGCGCTATGTTGCCTTCATGGAACGGGCGCGCACGGAATGGATGCGCGCGCTGGGCTTCGGCCAGGAGCGCATGCGCAGCGAGCACGGCATGGTGTTCGCGGTGCGTGCGATGGAGATGGACTTCCTCCTGCCGGCACGGCTGGACGATGCGCTGGAGGTCACCGCCACGCTGGTGCAGTGCAGGCGCGCCAGCATGGTCTTCGCCCAGCAGGTATCGCGCGATGGCCAGGTGCTGCTGGCCGCTCGGGTGAGGATCGCCGCGCTGGATGCGCGGACGTTCCGCCCACGCGGCATGGACGATGCGCTGCTGGCCGTGCTGAAGTCACACGAAACCCCCCAACCCGAAAACACCTGATTGGCATACTGAGGAACAACGGATGATCGCAATGCTTCTGGCCCTGCAGGCCACGGTGGTCGAGGCGCTGCCGGAGGACGTCACCGGCGCGGCCGCGCAGACCGCGGTAAACGCGTCCCGCAGCGGCATCAACTACTGGGAACTGATGAGCAAGGCCAGCATCCCGGTGATCATCATCGTGCTGCTGCTGCTGGCCGGATCCTTCATCAGCTGGGTCATCATCTTCCGCAAGTCGCGCGTGTTCTCGCAGGCCACCCGCGAGGCCGATGAGTTCGAGAACCGCTTCTGGTCCGGTGCGGACCTGGGCAAGCTGTACAGCGCTGCCACCGACCGCAACCGCAGCGTGAGCGGCCTGGAGGCGATCTTCGAATCCGGCTTCCGCGAGTTCAACCGCCTGCGCGACCGTCGCGGCCTGGATGGGCGCGCGCTGCTGGAAGGCGCCCAGCGCGCCATGCGGACCACCTATACGCGCGAAACCGAGCGCCTGGAGCGTAATCTGGAGCTTCTGGCGAACATCGGTTCCACCGCGCCGTACGTGGGCCTGGTCGGTACCGTGTTCGGCATCATGGTGACCATGCATGACATGATCAACAGCGGCGAACAGGCCGGCATCGCCTCGGTCGCGCCGGGCATCTCCGAAGCCCTGTTCGCCACCGCCATCGGCCTGTTCGTGGCCATTCCGGCGGTGTGGGCCTACAACCGCTTCACCACCCGGGTGGAGCGCATGGCCGTGCGTTTTGAAACCTTCGCCGACGAGTTCAGCTCCATCCTGCAGCGCCAGACCGGCGTAGACGACTGAGCCGCGAGGAATCCGCCATGAGTGCCATCGGTCGCCGCAAGCGTCGCAAACTCAAATCCGAGATCAACGTCGTGCCGTACATCGACGTCATGCTGGTGCTGTTGATCATCTTCATGGTCACCGCGCCGCTGTTGACGCTGAGCTTCGAGGTCGATTTGCCGCGTTCCAACGCCAAGGCGCTGGAAAGCAAGCAGGACCCGATCGTGGTGTCGGTGCGCCAGGATGGCCAGCTGAGCCTGAAGCTGCCCGACGACAAGACCCCCAACGCGATGAGTGCCGGGGAAATGCAGGCCCGCCTGGGCGGCATCGTGGCCCAGGACAAGGGTGTGCGCGTGATCGTCGCGGCGGACCGCGCGGTGGCGTATGAAAAGGTCGTGGCCGCAATGGACGTGCTCAAGCGCGCCAATGTGGAAAAGGTCGGCCTGGCCACCGATGCGCAGTGACGTCCTGCCGCCGCTGCGCGAGGAAGAATCCGGCTGGGGCTGGCCGGTCGGCCTGGCCGCGCTCGTCCACCTGCTGGTCGCGCTGATCTTCATCGTCGCCTGGTTGTGGTCGCCCGAACGCAATACCGAAGCAGCCGCCGGTGATCCGGCGGTGCAGGCCGACATGGCGTTGTCCAGCGCCGAGACCGCGGCCGCACGCCAGGCACTGCGCCAGTCCGAACGGCTGGAGACGTTGCCGGAGCCGGTTCCCGAGCCGGTGCCCGAACCGATCCCCGATCCCGTGCCCGAAGACACCGTGCCGCCGCCGCAACCGCTGCCTGAGCCACGCCCCATGGACGCGCCGACGCCACAGCAGTCCCAGGCGCAGGAGCGTGTCGCGCAGCCGGACAAGGTGGATCAGGAGGCCGTCAGCGCGCTCGCCATCTCGCAGGAGAAAGCCCGGCAGGAACAGGAGGCCAAGCGCCGCCAGGAGCAGATCGACCTGACCGAGCGCAAGCGTCAGGAAGAGGCCGAGCAGAAGCAGCGGTTGGCGAAACAACAGGAAGCTGATCGCCAGAAGAAGGTCGCCGAGGACGAGCGCAAGGCCAGCGAAGCCAAAGCCGAGCAGGAGAAGCAGAAGAAGATCGCCGACCTGCGTGCGCGTCGCGAACAGGCTGAAAAGGAAGCCAAGCTGGCGGAGCAGCGGTTGCGCCAGGTGGCTGCCGCGCGCACTGCGGCCGCTTCCGCCAGTGCCAGTTCCAGCAGCGCCGCGCAGCCCGCGGGCGGTGCCGGGGGCAGCAGCGACGATCTCAGCGCGAAGTACGCAGCGGCCATCCAGGCCAAGGTCACCGATGCGTGGATCCGTCCGGACAACATCCCATCCGGACAGCGTTGCCAGATCTCCATCACCCAGCTGCGAGGCGGTCGGGTGCTGTCAGCCAAGGTAAGCGGCAGCTGTCCGTATGACGAGGCCGGCAAGCGCTCCATCGAAGCGGCAGTGCTCAATGCCCAGCCATTGCCGTATGCCGGGTTCGAATCGGTGTTCGCCCGCGAGCTGACGCTCAACTTCCGGCCCGAGTGACGGTGCCACCGGTCTTCTGGGCGAACTCTGGTCCTTGTCCTTGTCCTTGTCCTTGTCCTTGTCC
>JAEZCF010000083.1 GCA_023430045.1 Pseudomonadota bacterium
CCCCAATGGGGGGTGGGGCGGGGCGCGGCCGGCCAAGCCAGAGGGGCGGCAGCCGGGCGGAGCCCGGCTCTACGTGCGGCAATCCGCAGGGTCGGCAGCCGGGCAGAGCCCGGCTCTATATGACCGATGGGCTAGGCACGGCAGGTCGCACAGGCCTACCATCGATGTTTTGCCGTCCTGCGGAGAACCCGATGAAATTCCGTCATGCCCTGTTGCCGTTGAGCCTGCTCGCGGCGCTGCCCACCGTGACTGCTGCCCGTGGCCTCGATGTCCGCGACATGATTGCCATGGACCGGGTGTCCGCGCCGGTGCTGACCGCCGATGGCGGTACCGTGGTGTTCGCCAAGCGCAGTGTCGATGCCCAGCAGAAGGCCAGCAGCGCGTTGTTCGTGCGCAACCTGCGCACCCGCGATGCGGCACCGCCGAAGCAGCTCACCCCGACCGGCTGGAACGTCAATTCGGCCTCGCTGTCCGCCGATGGCCGCACCGTTTATTTCCTCAGCGCGAAGAATGGCAGCCAGCAGCTGTACGCACAGTCGCTGGACGGTGCCGCGCCGCGCCAGCTGACCGATTTCCCGGTGGACGTGGACAGCTACCACGTGTCGCCCCAGGACGACCGCGTGCTGTTCAGTGCCGGCGTCTACCAGGACTGTGGCTCGGACCTGGCCTGCACCGAAAAGAAACTCGCCACCGCCAAGGACACCAAGGCCAGTGGCCAGGTGTTCGATTCGATGTTCGTGCGGCACTGGGACACCTGGAACGACGGCCGCCGCAACACGTTGTTCGTCGCGCCGCTGCCGGCTGGCAAGGCCGCAGCGGTGAAGGGCGCTTCGGCGTTGAGCGCCACGCTGGCCGGCGATGCACCGTCCAAGCCGTTCGGTGGCAATGATGATTTCGCCTGGTCGCCGGATGGGCGCAGCGTGGTGGCCAGCATCCGCGTGGCCGGTCGCGAGGAGCCGTGGTCGACCAACTTCGACCTGTACCGCTTCGATGCCGACGGAAAGTCCGCGCCGGTCAACCTGACCGCCGCCAACAAGGCGTGGGATGCCGGCCCGGTGTTCAGTGCCGACGGCCGTACGCTGTTCTACCGCGCGATGAAGCGCCCCGGCTTCGAGGCCGATCGCTTCGGGCTGATGGCGCTGGACCTGGCCACCGGCACCCGCCGTGAGATTGCTGCGGACTGGGACCGTTCGGCGGGTGGCATCGTGCTTTCGGCGGATGGCAACACCATTTACACCACCGCCGACGAGATGGGCGAGCACCCGTTGTTCGCCGTGGACGTGGCCAGCGGCAAGGTGCAGAAGCTGGTGGGCGAGGGCAGCGTGTCGGCGGTGGACGTGGCCGGCAACAGTGTTGCGATCACCCGCAACAGCCTGAAGAGCAACGACCAGCTGCTGGTGGGCATGCTGCCCGCCGCCGGCCAGGACATGGGCGAACTGCGCGCGCTGACGCCTGCCGCCGGCGACGTGCTGAAGGACGTGTCTTTCGGTGATTTCGAGCAGTTCTCGTTCAAGGGCTGGAACAACGACACCGTGCACGGTTATGTGGTCAAGCCGCACGATTACCAGGAAGGCAAGTCGTATCCGGTGGCCTTCCTGATCCACGGTGGCCCGCAGGGCAGCTTCGGCAACGGCTGGAGCTACCGCTGGAATCCGCAGACGTATACCGGCCAGGGCTACGCCGTGGTGATGATCGATTTCCACGGCTCCACCGGCTATGGCCAGGCGTTCACCGATGCGATCAGCCAGCACTGGGGCGACCGCCCGCTGGAAGACCTGCAGAAGGGCTGGGATGCGGCGCTGAAGAAGTATTCGTTCCTGGACGGCGACAAGGCCTGTGCGCTGGGCGCCAGCTACGGTGGCTTCATGGTCAACTGGATCGCCGGCAACTGGAACAGCCCGTTCAAGTGCCTCGTCAACCACGATGGTGTGTTCGACCAGCGCATGATGGGCTATGCCACCGAAGAGCTGTGGTTCACCGAGTGGGAGCAGGGCGGTACGCCGTACGAGAAGGCGGCGAACTACGAGAAGTTCAACCCGGTCAACCACGTGGCGGACTGGAAAAAGCCGATCCTGATCATCCACGGGCAGCAGGATTTCCGCATTCCGGTGGAACAGGGCCTGGCGGCGTTTACTGCGGCGCAGCGCCAGGGTATCGAATCGAAGTTCCTGTATTTCCCGGATGAGAACCATTGGGTGCTGAAGCCGGCCAACAGTGTGTTGTGGCATGACACGGTCAACGGCTGGCTGAAGCAGCACATCGGCCAGTAAGCATGTATCGCGGCGCCGCCCCTCCGGGCGGCGTTGTGCGGTCTAGTGTATCGGGCCGCGCGGCTGGAGGCGGAGGGCAGGGCTGTGCAGGACCCGCCGTGAACCCATCCATGGGGGCTCGTTTCCGCCCATCCAGGGCTCCAACGGTCCTGCACAGCCCTGCCCTCCGCCTCATGTCCGTGAGCCTCAGCTCACCCGATGCCCAGCATTCTCGGCATTCTGCTCGAACCGCGCCGAGTGAAGGCTTGGGCGCTGTTGTTACATGGCGCGTCGCCACGCGCCCGGGACGGCCCGCGCCTGCGGTGTTACACCGTTGGCAGCCCGCGCTCGATCAGCCATGCACGCGCATCCTCGGCATCCTGCTCGAACCACGCTTTTGTGGAACCCAGCCGGTAGGTGTAGCCCCACGCATCCATGTCGGCCATCAGCCGATCGCTGCCCATACCCGGCAGTTGCCCGGCCAGCACGATCTGCAGGTAACACGTGGCGTCTTCTTCCGGCACCGAATCGGTGGCATCGGTATGCACCAGCGCACGCCGTTCCGGTGGCAGCACGATCAGATGGCAGGCCTCGTGCAGCATCGAATGCACCGGCGTGTCATCGCGCACGTAGACGTTGCTGGCAATGATGCCCGCCTCGGGTTCGCCCCAGTAACTGCCTGGGATCGGTTCCCCCGGCGCCACGTGGTGCAGTTCCAGGTCGTGCGCGGCCAGCAGGCGCTGCGCATCGGCGAAGGCGATGTCGCCGACGCAGGTGACGTTCGGTGTGGGTGCGGAATCAGTCATGCGGACATGTCATCGCCCCGCCCGCGACAGGCGCGGGCAGGGCGGCAATCGATCAGGCCTTCTCAGGCCCTTCCGGCAGGGCCACGGAAATATCCAGTACGTCATGCTGGCCGTCCTTGACCAGGTCCACCTTCACCGCGTCGGCGTCGATGCTCACGTACTTCTTGATTACTTCCAGCAGCTCGCGCTGCAGCAGCGGCAGGTAATCCGGGCCACCGCGGTGGCTGCGTTCCTGCGCGATGATGATCTGCAGGCGGTTCTTCGCGGTTTCGGCGGTGGTCTTCTTCGCTTTGAGGAAATCGAACAGGCCCATGCTTACCCTCCGAACAGCTTGCTGAAGAAGCCCTTCTTCTCCACAGTGGTGAAGCGCATCGGCCGCTCCTCGCCCAGGATGCGGCCCACCGCATCGTCATACGCCTGCCCGGCAGCCGATTCGGCATCCAGGATGACCGGCTCGCCCTTGTTGGAGGCATTGAGCACATCGCCGGATTCCGGGATGACACCGATCGCCTTCAGGCCCAGTACTTCCTCAACATCGGTGATGCTCAGCATCTCGCCGCTTTCCACGCGCACCGGGGTATAGCGGGTCAGCAGCAGGAAGGCCGGCACGTCCTGGCCGGATTCGGCCTTGTGGGTCTTCGAATCCAGCAGGCCGATGATGCGGTCCGAATCGCGCACCGAGGACACTTCCGGATTCACCACCACCACCGCGCGGTCGGCGAAATACATGGCCAGGAACGCGCCCTTTTCAATGCCGGCCGGCGAATCGCAGATGATGAATTCGAAACCGTCCGCGGCCAGGTCCTTGAGCACCTTGCCGACGCCTTCCTGGGTCAACGCATCCTTGTCGCGGGTCTGCGAGGCAGCCAGCACGTACAGGTTGTCGAAGCGCTTGTCCTTGATCAGGGCCTGCTTGAGGGTGGCTTCGCCATGTACCACGTTGACGAAGTCGTACACCACGCGGCGCTCGCAGCCCATGATGAGGTCAAGGTTGCGCAGGCCGACGTCGAAGTCGATCACGGCCACCTTCTTGCCACGACGTGCCAGGCCGCAGGCCAGGCTCGCGCTGGTTGTGGTCTTGCCGACGCCGCCCTTGCCAGAGGTGACTACGATGATTTCAGCCAAAGGACTTCTCCTGCTCTTGTTTGGTTGGAGCTGCGTCAATCCAGCGCAGCGATCTTGATCTGGTCCTGTTCCAGCCAGACCTGCACGGCCTTGCCGCGCAGGGTGTCCGGTACATCATCCAATACTTTGTAGTGGCCTGCGATGGCTACCAGTTCGGCATGGAAATCGCGGCAGAAAATGCGTGCCGCTGTGTTGCCCTGGGCACCGGCCAGCGCGCGACCGCGCAGGGTGCCGTAGATATGGATGCTGCCATCGGCAATGACCTCGGCGCCGGCGCCAACGGTAGCCATCACGGTCAGGTCGCAGTTTTCCGCGTACAGCTGCTGCCCGGAACGCACGTTCGCCAGCTGCATGCGGCCCGGCTTCGGTGCGGTGGCCGCGCCGGCCGCCGGTGCTGCGGCCAGCGCGGCGGCAGCCGGTGCCGCACGACGGCCATCACGTGCCGGGGCAGCCGGCGCAGCAGCCGGCATTCTTGCCGGTGCGGGTGCCGCTGCCTGTTCGAGCGCTTCGGCGCGTTCGTACTGTGCGCGGAATTTGGCCAGCAGGGGCAGGCCAAGCTGCTGCGACAGCACTTCGATTTCGCTGGTGCCGTAGGCCAGCGCCACCGGCAGTACCCCCGCGCCGCGCAGGCCATCCAGAAGCGCCTGCGCACTGGCCACGTCCGGCGTGCGGCTCAGGCCGCCGAAATCCAGAATGACCGCAGCGCGGCCAAACAGCTTCGGCGCGCGCGTGACCCGTTCGTTCATTTCCTGCACCAGCCGTGCCACGTCCATCGTGCGCACGCGCAGGTTTGCGATTCCCACCTGGCCGATCTTCAGTTCACCGGCCTGTTCGTAATCCATGTTCACCGCCACCTCAGGTCCCCGTCGGCCGCTGTGCCTGCGCCGCCGGCAACTGCCGGCCCCGTGCCCAGGCGACGTCCGGCAGCTTGCCGCCGTAGGTTTCCTGCACCCACGCATGGCTGCACAGCTGCTTGGTCAGCATGCTGGCACGCACATCGACGTTCGGCATCATGTTCTGGCCGACTTCGCGGAAACCGAAGCTGCCGTGGAAAAGCAGCGCCGCGTCGGCGCCATGGTCGAGAAACACTTCGCAGGTCAACTGCGGATAGCGCAGCTCGGCAAAACTCTGTGCATCGGCATAGAAGGCCCGGCCGACGCCACCGCCACGGCGGCGGCTGGCCACCACGATGCGGTCGATATAGAAGAAGCTGCTGTCCAGGTGCTGCTTGAACCAGGAGAAATTGCTGCTGTCGTGGCCGCTTTCGCTGCCGAAACCGATCAGGAAGCCGGCGAGGTTGCCATCGCGCTCGGCAACGCGGAAATACTCTGCGGTTTCATAGAACAGGCGCAGGCGGTGCGAATCCAGGGGCAGGATCGCCAGACCGGCATTGTTGTTCAAGGCCAGGACGGAATCGAGCTCATGCTCGCGCACGTCGCGGATGACAATCGACATTGTGACTCCGTGGGGTGATGCATGTGGCCCGTTTCCGGACCCTTCCCCGGGATTATTGCATGGGGGCGCCGTCACCGGGGGAAACCGGGCCATGACTTCCGAGGGAGTGACGCAGGTCGGGTTCAGCCTACTATGCAGGCATGTTCGGAGCCCTCAGTCATACCCGCGTCCTCCGCTTGGCCGGCCTGTTCACCTGGGTGCTGGTCGGCCTGCCCCTGGTGCTGCTTGCCGTTGGCGAGCCGGCGGCCATGCGCTGGGGCCTGCTTTCCTTCGTCTCCTACCTGCTGTTCGGCGGTGCGTATTTCTGGTTGACCCGGGATCTGCGCAGCGGTGGCCATGCCAGCGTGTTCGACCGCGGCATGCTGGTGCTGCTGACGATCTGCGCGCTCGGCGTGAGCTTCTTCAGCGGCTCCGGGCTGGGCAGCATCCTGATGATGGTCGCCGCCGGGGTCATTCCGTGGATGCTGCCGGCTCGATTCGGCGTGATCTGGCTGCTGGTGAGCCAGCTTGCGGTGGCGCCGGTGTACTACATCTTCCTGCCGTTCCCGCTGTTCGAGGCGATCATGCAGTCGCTGCTGTACGGCGGGTTTTCGATGTTCATCTTCGTTACCAGCCTGGTTGCGCGGCAGCAGACTGATGCCCGCGAGGAGCAGCGTCGGCTCAACACCGAACTGCGTGCCACCCGCGTGCTGCTGGCCGAAAGCGCACGGGTGAACGAGCGCACCCGCATTTCCCGCGAACTGCACGACCTGCTTGGCCACCACCTGACGGCGCTGAGCCTGAACCTGGAAGTGGCCGGACACATCACCGAAGGACGCGCCCAGGAGCATGTGCACCAGGCCCATACGCTGGCCAAGCTGCTGCTGACCGACGTGCGCGAAGCGGTCAGCCACCTGCGCGACAGCGGGGCGATCGACCTTGCCGCTGCCCTGCGTCCGTTGACCGAGCAGGTCCCTTCGCTGGACATCCACCTGGATGTGCCCAGCCCGCTGAACGTGGAAGATCCCGAACGCGCGCACGTGCTGCTGCGCTGTACCCAGGAGATCATCACCAATGCCGTCCGCCACGCCGGTGCCCGCAACCTGTGGATCACCGTCCGCCGCGAGGAGGATGGCGTGAGCCTGGAGGCGCGCGATGATGGCGCCGGCACCGAGGGCATCGTGGTGGGCAACGGACTGCGCGGAATGCGCGAACGCCTGCAACAATGCGGCGGTGACCTGCAGATACAGACCCGCCGTGGCGAGGGCTTCCGCCTCCGCGCCACGGTCCCCGGTGTGCCCGCGCTCGCGCTGAGCACCGCTCCTGAAGGAGTACGTTGATGATTCGCGTGTGCCTGGTCGATGACCAAACCCTGGTGCGGCAGGGAATCCGCTCGCTGCTGGCCCTCGATGACGGCATCGAGGTGGTGGCCGAGGCCGCCGATGGCCGGCAGGCGGTGGAACTGATTCCGCAGGTGAAGCCGGACGTGGTGCTGATGGACATGCGCATGCCCGCCATGTCCGGGCTGGAGGCGCTGCAGATGCTGTCCCGGCTGCAGCAGCTTCCGCCGACCATCATCCTGACGACCTTCGATGACGATCAGCTGGTGCTGGCCGGCCTGAAGGCGGGCGCCAAGGGCTACCTGCTCAAGGACGTCACCCTGGAACAGCTGGTGGGGGCCATCCGCACCGTGTCCGAGGGCGGTTCGCTGGTGCAGCCGGCCGTGACCCAGCGCCTGCTGTCCGGGCTGGAGCACATGCGCAATGAATTCGTCAGCCTGGACCGGCCCGATCCGCTCACCGACCGCGAAACCGAAATCCTGCGGCTGATGGCCAGCGGTTTCTCCAACAAGGAGATCGCCAATTCGCTGGGCGTGGCCGAAGGCACCATCAAGAACCACGTGTCCAACATTCTTTCCAAGCTCGGGGTGCGCGACCGCACGCGTGCGGTGCTGAAAGCCTTCGAACTCCAGCTGGTCTGAAAAATCCAGCGAGGACAAGGATTTGCGGGGTAACTGAACGGTGTGTTGCCATCTGCCCACTACTGATGGGCGGTTCTATGCGCTACCCTTCGTCCCCTTGTCTGTACAAAATCGCCCCCGGCATGGAAACCGGTGCGACTATCCAGATCAACAATGCCAGCGAAGCCTGCTAGGATTGGCGCTTCGCTTCAATCAACCCGGCCGTGGGATCGGCCCCGGAGACTCCTGAATGACCCGTATTATCGAGTTCCTGATCGCCTTGGGGATCGTGGCTGGCCTGTTCGTC
>JAEZCF010000102.1 GCA_023430045.1 Pseudomonadota bacterium
TGTGGTGCCCAGGAGAGGACTCGAACCTCCACGGTTTTACCCGCTAGTACCTGAAACTAGTGCGTCTACCAATTCCGCCACCTGGGCGTCGAGGGGCGGAATTATGCGGGTGGGTGAATGGGCTGTCAACACGTGACCGGCACCGTCCAGCCATGCCTGGAAACCAGGTACGGAAAACGAAAAAACCCGCTTTCGCGGGTTTTGTCTGTTCTGGATCGTGGTGCCCAGGAGAGGACTCGAACCTCCACGGTTTTACCCGCTAGTACCTGAAACTAGTGCGTCTACCAATTCCGCCACCTGGGCGTCCAGAGCAGGCAATTCTGCGCATCGGCGCATCGATTGTCAACGGATTTCAGGTTTTCCTTCACGCGTGGCCGCGACGCCGGCCGCTGACCGTTCATGCACACCCGCAGCGGCTACCATGTAGGTCGATGAAAACCAAAAAACCAAGCAAAGGCGGGAAGACTTCCCGCACGACGCCGCCGCAGGGCGCCCAGCCAGGACCGGCGCGCGGCCCCAGGAAGAAGAGCCTGCCGCCGTGGATGCCGGAAAGCCTGGCTGCCGACGGTGGCAATGCCGCACCGCGCGGCAAGCGCGGCTCACCCCCCGGCAACCCGCCATCACCGCGCGGTAAGCGTCCGCTGCCACCGCCGGGTGGCCCGGTGGATGATCCACATGCCGCGCGCGAAGCGCAGAAATACGAACAACCCATTGCCAGCCGGGAGGCGATTCTCGCCCTGCTGGAGCGTTGCGAAGGGCCGCAGACCGCCGAAGAACTCGGCGTGCGCCTTGGACTGACCGCGCCTGACCGCGCCGAGGCATTGTCGCGCCGGTTGGGCGCGATGGTCCGCGACGGCCAGCTGGTGCAGAACCGCCGCGGTGGCTTCGCGCCGATCCAGGCGTTGAACCTGGTGACCGGCGTGGTCATCGCCAATCCGGAAGGATTCGGCTTCCTGCGGCCGGTGGAAGGGGGCGACGACCTGTTCCTGCCGCCCTATGAAATGCGCAAGGTCATGCATGGCGACAAGGTGCTGGCCAACGTCACCGGCATCGATCATCGCGGTCGTCGCGAAGGCAGCATCGCCCGCGTGCTCGAACGCGGCATGACGCGCCTGATTGGCCGCTACAGCGTGGAAATGGGGATCAACTACGTGGTGCCCGACGACAAGCGCGTGCAGCACAACGTGCAGATTCCGGCCGATCAGGCCGGTGGCGCGGCGGACGGCCAGCTGGTGGTCTGCGAACTGACGCAGCCGCCGGGTTCGCGACGCCCGCCGATCGGCCGCATCATCGCCGTGCTCGGCGACAAGCTGACCGCCTCGCTGGTGGTGGAGACTGCCATCCACGGCCACGAGCTGCCGTTCGAGTTCCCGCAGGAGGTGCTCGACGAAGCAGCGGCGGTGCCGCTGGTGGTGGAGCCGGCGATGATCGGCAACCGCGTCGATCTGCGCGCCATGCCGCTGGTCACCATCGACGGCGAGGACGCCAAGGACTTCGACGATGCGGTGTACTGTGAGCCGAACGCCGAGGGTTTCCGCCTGGTGGTGGCCATCGCCGATGTGTCCAACTATGTGCGTCCCGGCACGCCGCTGGACGACGAAGCGCAGAAGCGTGCCACGTCGGTGTATTTCCCCGGTTTCGTGGTGCCGATGCTGCCGGAGACACTGTCCAACGGCATCTGTTCGCTGATGCCGAAGGTCGACCGCATGTGTTTCGTCTGCGACATGCAGGTGGACCGGGAGGGGCAGGTCAGCGGTTCGCGTTTCTACGAAGCAGTGATGAATTCCCATGCGCGTCTGACCTATACCCAGGTATGGCAGGCGGTAGGTGAGGATGATCCTGCGGTGAAGGCGGCCATCGCGCCGGTACTGCCGCAGGTGCAGCGCCTGCACCAGCTGTACCAGGTGCTTTCGAAGGCACGCACGCGTCGTGGCGCGATCGAATTCGAAACCAGCGAAGTCCGTTTCGTGCTGGACAACCGCGGCGAGGTCACCCAGGCCGGCATGCTGGTGCGCAACGACGCGCACAAGCTGATCGAAGAATGCATGATCGCGGCCAACGTGGAAGCCGCGCGCTACCTGCTTGCGCAGCAGGTACCGGCGCCGTACCGCATCCATGAGAAGCCGCCGGAGAGCAAATATGCGGACCTGCTGGAGTTCCTGAAGGAGTTCAAGCTGAGCCTGCCGCCGTGGTCCAAGGTGCAGCCGGGCGATTACACGAAGCTGCTGAAGAAGATCCGTGACCGCCCGGATGCAGCGCTGCTGGAATCGGTGCTGCTGCGCAGCCAGAGCATGGCGGTATACAGCCCGGACAACGCCGGCCACTTCGGCCTGGCGCTGGAGGCCTATGCGCACTTCACCTCGCCCATCCGCCGGTACCCGGATCTGCTGGTTCACCGTGCCATCAAGCATGCATTGAGCGGCGCACGGGTGGACACTTTCACCTATACCGCGCGCGAAATGGCCGCGCTGGCACTGCAGTGCTCCGAGCGCGAGCGCCGAGCCGACGAGGCCGAGCGCGAGGTGGACGAACGTTATCGCGCCGCCTGGATGGAAAAGCATGTCGGCGGCCAGTTCGATGGCGTGATCAGCGGCGTGACCAGCTTCGGCCTGTTCGTCGAACTGACCGACTCCAAGGTGCAGGGCCTGGTCCATGTCACCCAGCTGCCACACGACTATTACCGGTTTGATGCGGTGCGGAAGACGCTCAGCGGGGAGCGCCGCGGCACCAGCTACCGGCTGGGAGACAGCGTGCGCATCCTGGTGCTGAAGGCCAGCATGGAGGAGCGCAAGATCGACTTCCGCATGGTCGAGCACAAGGGCGAGGAAGAAGAGGGCGCCGGTCTGGCGCCGATGCCCGAACGCGGCAAGCCGGCCAAGCGCGGCAAGAAGCCTTACTGATCAGAGGGTGCCGGCCAGCGGTCGGCACCACCGGAGGAGGAAACCATGCAGGGGCAATCCGAATACCACGGTGGCTGCCAGTGCGGTGGCGTCCGTTTCGAGGTCCGGGGCGAACTGCGCGACAGCTCCATCTGCCATTGCCGGATGTGCCAGAAGGCCTTCGGCGGCTATTACGCACCGCTGGTATCGGTGCGCGGCGCGCAGTTCGCGTGGATGCGTGGCGAGCCCACGTACTTCCAGTCCTCCAACCTGGTGCGTCGCGGTTTCTGCGGCGCCTGTGGTACGCCGCTCACCTACGAGGCGCCGGATGGTGTCGCGGTGGCGGCGGGTGCCTTCGACCAGCCTGGACGGTTGCCGCCCAGGCGGCAGTACGGCCTGGAGGCGAAGCTGCCGTTCGTCGATGGGCTGGGCGCGTTGCCCGGTACGCGTACGGAAGAGGACGGCGAGGCCATGGAATTCCTTGCGCGGATCGTGTCCCATCAGCATCCCGACCACCCTACGCCGCACTGGCCTCCGCAGAGCCGTTGACCGGAACGGTGTCGGCGAACTCATCTACCTGACCGATCCTGGCCCGGCTTCGCCGGGCGGGCGATCCGCCGATGCTCTAACATGGGCACCCCCTATCCGGTCACGCCCTGCATGAGCAAGAACAGCCAGTGGATTGTCGGCGTCAACGCCGTCGCCTCCTCCATCGAAAACGATGCCGAGAACGTCCGCGAGGTCCTGGTCGAAGCCGGGGCGAAGAATCCGCGGCTGACCGAAATCGAGGAGAATGCGCGCCGCAAGGGCATCGATGTGCGCAAGGTCAACAGCCAGGCGCTGGATGGCGTGGGTGGATCGGTGCGCCACCAGGGCGTGGCGGCGCGCTACCAGGCGGCACGGACCTATGGCGAGAACGAGCTGGAAGGGCTGGTCGAGGCCGCCGGGGGAACGGCCCTGCTGCTGGTCCTGGACGAGGTCCAGGATCCGCACAACCTGGGCGCCTGCCTGCGCAGCGCCGCTGCGGCCGGTGCCACGGCCGTGATCATTCCCAAGGACAAATCGGCCACGGTGAACGCGACCGTGCGCAAGACCTCGGCCGGCGCGGCGGACCGTATTCCGGTGGTGGCGGTGACCAACCTGTCGCGCTGCCTGAAGGATCTGCAGAAGCTGGGCGTGTGGATCTATGGCCTGGCCGGTGAAGCCACTGGCTCGCTGTACGATCTGGACCTGAAGGGCAACATCGCGCTGGTACTTGGCGGCGAGGCCGATGGCCTGCGCCGGCTTACCCGGGAGAACTGCGATGGCCTGGTCAAGATTCCGATGCCGGGCGAGATTGAAAGCCTCAACGTGTCCGTCGCCGCTGGCGTGAGCCTGTTCGAGGCAGTCCGCCAGCGCGCTTGAGACATTCGATGTCGCGGCCGCAGCGCTTGTCGTAGAGCGGGGCTCTGCCCCGCTGCGCGATGGAGCTTCAGCCGGGCAGAGCCCGGAGCTACCTGTTCGCTGAACCGCCCAGCGCCTTGAACAGGGTCACGTCGTTGGCCAGCTGGTCGCGTCGTACGCGGGCCAGCGACAGCTCCGCGTCGCGCCGCGTCTGCTGCGCCAGCAGCCAGTCGCGCAGGCCGGTGGCGCCCACCCGGTAGCGCACTTCCTCGGCGCGCTCCACGGCCACTGCTTCATCGAACGATGCCTGCGACGCGGCCAACTGGATCGCCAGCTGGTCGCGCGCCGACAGCGCGTTGTCCACTTCTGACAGTGCGGTGTACAGCGTCTTGCGGAAGCTGGTCGCCGCGATCTGGTAGTCCGTGCCGGCGATGTCCGTATCCAGCTGCACGCGCTGCAGGTTGAGGAACGGCAGGCTCAGGTTGGCGCCCAGGGTAGCGACCGGGTTGCGCAGTACGTCTCCCAGGCTGGGGCCGCTGGTTCCCACGCCGCCGTTCAACGTCAGCGTGGGGTAGTACCTGGTGGCGGTGACGTGGATCTGTTTCAGGCTGTTGCGCAGGCGTAGTTCCGCCGCACGCAGGTCGGGGCGCCGGGCCAGCAGGTAGGCAGGCAGGCCCGCTTCGAGGGCGGGGCTGACCGCGCCGTCCAGGCTCCGTGGTTCGTCGGCCTGCGGCCAGGGCTGACCGTCCAGAAGCACGGTCAACGCATTGCGCATTTCCACCCGCTGCTGTTCCAGCGCGGATTGCGCGGACCGCTGCGCCTCCAGGCTCTGACGCGCCTGGCGGACCTCCATGCCGGATGCCGCGCCGGCATCGAAACGCGCCTGCACCAGTTCCAGCGTGCGCTGCAGGCGCTCCAGATTGGCCGTGCCTGCGTCGATGGACTGGTTGAGGAAGGCAAGACTCCAGTAGTAGTTGATCGCATCCCCGATGGCGACCAGCGCGGTGTTCTGGCGGTCCTCCTCGCTGGCCTGTGCCGACCACACCGCGATATCGCGCTGCGTGCGCAGCTTGCCCCACAGGTCCACTTCCCAGGACAGTGAAACTCCCGCGCTGTAATCCGCCCGCCGCCAATCGTCGCTCCGGTCGATGGCGCGGGACCTGCCGCCGCTGATCGCCGACAACGATGGCTGTGGCCACAGCGTATTGTCGGCGAGCCCGGCCTGCAGGCGCGCCCGCTGCACGTTCAGGCCTGCCACGGCCAGGTCGTTGTTGGCCTCCAGCATGCGGGTGACCAGACGGTCCAGGCCCGCATCGCCGAAGCCGGCCCACCATGCGTCTTCGCGCACATCGGCGCGCGGCTGGTCCAGCCCACTGGCGGGCACCGTATCGGCAGGTCCAAGGCTGGAGCTGCCGGTACCGTAGCCGGTCGGAACTACAGCGTCCTGCACGGGATAGCGGCCTGCCGTGGCACAGCCCACCAGCGAAGCAAGCAGGGCCGCGGTCAGCAGCACGCGACCGGGAAGAAAGCAAGCAGGTGTCATGGGGATTCTCATTCGCGGGCCAATGCCTCTACCGGATCCAGCTGGGCGGCGCTGCGCGCGGGCAGGAAGCCGAACGCCACGCCGATGAGGGTGGAACAGGCAAACGCGGCGACGATGGAGGCGGTGGAGAACACCACCGTGAATTCGCTGGACAGCCGGCCCAGCGCCCAGCCGAGGCCGAGCGCGAGGCCGACGCCGATCAGCCCGCCCAGCAGGCAGACCAGCACGGCTTCGATCAGGAACTGCTGGCGGATGTCGCTCTGTCGCGCACCCACGGCCATGCGTACGCCGATTTCGCGGGTACGTTCGGTCACCGATACCAGCATGATGTTCATCACACCAATGCCGCCGACCAGCAACGCGATGGCGGCGATCGCGCCGACCAGCAGGGTCATCGTGCGTGTGGTCTGCTCGATGGTGTCGCGGATCTCCGCGCTGTTGCTGAGGAAGAAGTCCTCGGTGCCGTGGCGCAGTGTCAGCAGCTGGGTGATCGCCGCCTGGGCGGCGTCCATCGGCGTATCGTCCTTCACCCGCACGGTGATGCCGGAGATATGGTTCTGCCCGAGCATGCGCGACATCGCGGTGGTATGCGGAACCCACACGCTCAGGCTGGTGCTGCCACCGAACCCGAAGCTCTGCCGCTTGGCCACGCCCACCACCCGCGCAGGCACGTTGCCCAGCAGGATGACCTGGCCGACCGGATCACTGTCGGGAAAGAACTGGGTCCTGGTGTTCTCGTCGATGATCGCGACCTGCGCCAGGCTCTTCACCGCATCGGCATCGAAGAAGCTGCCGCTGACCAGGCTCACGCCCTTCACCCGGAAGAACTGGTCGCCGACACCGCTGACCTGCGCGGTGGCGGACAGGTTGCGGTAACGCGCGGTCACCGAGGTCGATACATTCGGCGTGGCGCTGTCCACATAACTCTGCTGCGCCAGCGCGTCGGCATCGCTGGATTTGAGTGTCTGCACGCGCGCCGAACGCATGTCGCCGAAACCGCGGCCGGGATAGACATCGATGGTGTTGGTGCCCAGCGAGCTGATGTTCTGCAGGATCTGCTGCTGCGAGCCGTTGCCCAGCGCCACCACCGACACCACCGAGGCGATGCCGATGATGATGCCGAGCATGGTCAGGAAGGTGCGCAGGCGGTGTGCGTTCATCGCCAGCAGGGCCATGCGGAATGCTTCGGTGAAGCGGTCGCGGGCCGCCCGCCAGCTGTTGCCCTTGCCCGCACCGATGCTGGGCGCGCGCTGCGCGCGGTAGTCGGGGGCGCCGGGATTGGCGCGGTCGGCGATTATCTCGCCGTCACGGATCTCGATGATGCGCTGGGCATGTTCGGCCACGCTCATGTCGTGGGTGACGATGATGATGGTGTGCCCTTCGGCATGCAGTTCGCCGAGGATGCCCATCACTTCCTCGCCCGAACGCGTATCCAGCGCGCCGGTCGGTTCGTCGGCCAGGATCACCTCGCCGCCGTTCATCAGCGCACGCGCGATCGACACGCGCTGCTGCTGCCCGCCAGACAGCTGGCCGGGCTTGTGCTGCATGCGGTCGCCCAGGCCCAGCCGCTGCAGCAGCTGGATGGCGCGGGCGCTGCGCTGCGCACCGGGGTTGCCGGCATAGATGGCCGGGACTTCGACGTTGCCGCGCGCATCCAGATCGCCCAGCAGGTGGTAGCGCTGGAAGATGAAGCCGAAATGCTCACGGCGCAGTTCGGCCAGCTCGTCCGGGCCCATCTTTCCGGTTTCCCGGCCGGCCACCTGGTAGCTGCCGCGGGTGGGGCGGTCCAGGCAGCCGAGGATGTTCATCAGCGTGGACTTGCCGGAACCGGACTGGCCCACGATGGCGACCATTTCGCCGGCATGGATGTCCAGGTTGACGTCCCGCAGCACGGCGATGGTGTCCTCGCCGGCGGGGAATTCGCGGCGCAGGTCGCGCAGCCGCAACAGCGCCGGCGACGCGCTGGAGGCGGCCGATGGACCAAGGGAAGCGGGCGTGCTCATCGGCGCGGTCCGCCCATGCCCGGGCCCATGCGCATGGCCGGACTGCGGCTGGAAGAGCCACTGGCTGCCGCACTGCCGCCTTCTCCGACCACCACGCGCTCGCCTTCCTGCAGCCCGGAGACGATTTCCGCAATGGCACCGTTGTTCAGGCCGACCTTCACGCGTCGGGGTTCCGGCTGGCCGTCAGGGCCCACCACGCGTACCACCTGCTGGCCATCGCGGGTCTTCGGGCCCAGCGCCACCGTCGGCACGGTCAGCACGCCCTTGGCCTGATTCAGCAGCACCGATACCTGCGCCGTCATGTCGATGCGCAGCGTCCCATCCGGATTTTCCACGTCGAACAGCGCGTTGTAGTACACCGCACTGCTCGAGCTGGAGCTGGAGGAACTGCTGGAACTGGAGGAGCTTTCGTTGGCGATGGAGGACGGCGCCGGATTGATCTGCCGCAGCGTGGCGTGGTACTTGCGGTCCGGATCGCCCAGGGTGGTGAAGTACACCGGCATGCCGGCCTTGATCTTGACCACGTCCGCTTCGGAGATCTCCGCGTTGACCGTCACCAGGTCCAGCCGCGCCAGCATGACGATGGTCGGAGCGGTCTGGTTGGCGTTGACCGTGCGGCCTTCTTCGGTCACCACCGCCACCACGGTGCCGTCCATCGGCGCGGTGATGCGGGTATAGGCCAGGTTGGCGCGGGCGGTGGCGACCTCCGTCTCGCTGCCCTTGATCTGCGCCTGGTTGGCCTGCATCTGCGCGCGGGCGGTCTTCAAGGCCGCTTCGGCGGCATCGTATTCCTGCCGCGAGGTGGCCTCGGCCTCCAGCATCTGTTGCTGGCGCGCGAAGTCCAGCTCGTTCTGCCGGAGTGTGGCCTGCTGCACGGCCATCTGCGCACGCTGCTGCTGCAGCGTGGCTTCAGCTCTGAGCACGGTGTTCTGCTGGGTGGTGGCGTCGATCTCGGCGATCAGGTCGCCTTCCTTGACCGTGTCGCCGAGCTGGACTTTGAGCGATTTGACCTGGCCGGAGGCCTGCGCACCCACGCTGACCAGCTTGTAGGCATCGATGACGCCGGTTGCATCCACGGTCTGCTCGACATCGGTGCGCGTCACCGGCGAGGTGGCCAGCGGCGGCGTGGCCGGCCTGCGCAATGTGAGCCACAGCACCACGGCCAACAGCACGATCACGGCGGCGGTCAACAGAAGGCGACCGCGTCGGGTCTTTGGCAGCAGGCGGAAGGTCACGATGGGGCTACTCGGCAGGCCGCTTGGCGGCGTCATGGACATTGTGCGAAGCCTTCACGGTCGCACTCAATCCTCAGCGTGTGTCCCTGTGTAACATTGGAACGTCCGGATTGTTTCGATCTGTATCCCCGATGGCGCCGGATACACTGCAACGCATGGGCGTGCGTGCGGTTCAGCTGCCGACAGGGGATGATGGCGTCATGGAGACCGTGAACCCGATGCATCGCCTGCTCATCGTCGATGACGACACCGATATCCGCAGCCTGCTCGCCGAACAGCTCGGCCGCGCCGGCTATCAGGTCAGCACTGCGGCCGATGGCGCCGGCATGCGCCAGGTGCTGGAGCGCGAACACGTGGACCTGATCGTGCTGGACCTCAACCTGCCGCGCGAAGACGGCCTGACGCTGTGCCGCGACCTGCGCGCGCGGTCGGCGACGCCGGTGATCATGCTGACCGCGCGGGCCGAGCCCATCGACCGCGTACTGGGCCTGGAGATGGGCGCCGACGATTACCTGGCCAAGCCGTTCGAGCCCCGTGAACTGCTGGCGCGCATCCGCAACGTCCTGCGCCGCACCGAAGCGCTGCCGGCCAACCTGGAGCCGCTGGCGATCCGCCGGGCGCGCTTCGCGCGCTGGATATTCGACCTGGAGCATCGTCACCTGGTGGATCCCGATGGCCGCGTGGTGGTGCTGTCCGGCGCCGAATTCCGCCTGCTGCGGGTGTTCGTGGCGCATGCCAACAAGGTGCTGTCGCGCGAACAGCTGGTAGCGCTCAGCAGCGGGCGCAACTATGAGTCGCAGGATCGCGCGATCGATCTACAGGTCAGCCGGCTGCGCAACAAGCTGGCCGACGATGGCGGCCCGGATGGCCTGATCAAGACAGTGCGCAACGAGGGGTATGTGCTGGCCGCATCGGTCGCGCTGGAATGAACCGGCTGCGCCGCTTCCTCTCGTCGATGGTCGGGCGGCTGTTCGTGATCCTGCTGCTGGGCATGGGCGTGGCGGCCATCGGTGCCACGCTGCTGGCGGGCGCGAAGCGCCAGCAGGAGTTCGAACGGCAGAACCTCAACCGTATCGCTGATCGCCTGCAGGGCTTCGTCAACCTGCTGGACGAAAGCCCGGAGCTGCGCGAGCGCCTGCTGGCGGTCGGCGGTCCCAGCGTGCGTCCGCTGCCGCCGGATATCCGTGAGGGACGCACGGACAGCGCGCTGATGGACGTGCTGGCGGCGCGCCCGGGCGCGGTGGCCAGCGCCCAGATTCGTTTTACTTCGTTCCGTGCCTGCATGCCGCGGCTGGGAGAGCTGCTGTCGCGGCCACCCGACGACGGCCACCGCAAGCGCATGCCACGCGAACATGATCCTGCCTTCATTCCGCCGCGTTGCCGCGCCGTGCAGCTGGCGCTGTCCGACGGCACTCCGCTGGCGCTGGCGCTGGAGTCGCCGGCGATCGCGCACAACGGCGTGCTGGCGGTGGATCCACTGTTCCTTTCGCTGCTGGTGCTGGCCATCGCCGTGCTTGCCTACGTGGTCGCACGGATGGCCAGCGCGCCGTTGCAGCGGTTGGCGTCGGCGGCCCAGCAGCTCGGCATGGACCTGCACCGCGCGCCCATGCCGGTGACCGGACCGCTGGAAGTGCGGCGTGCCGCCGAGGCGTTCAACGCCATGCAGCAGCAGGTGCAGCGACACCTGTCCGAACGCACCCACATGCTGGCCGCCATCACCCATGACCTGCAGACGCCGGTGACGCGCCTGCGCCTGCGGCTGGAAAACGTGGGCGATGCGAGCCTGCGCGAGCGCCTGATCGGTGATCTTGCCGCGATGCAGGCCTTGATCCGTGAAGGGCTGGAGCTGGCCCGCAGCGCCGAAAGCGCCGAGCCACGCGCTGCGCTGGACCTGGATTCACTGCTGGAAAGCCTGGTGGAAGACGCGGTGGAAGCGGGCAGTGACGCGCGCTTCGAAGGTGGCTGTGGCGCGGTATTGATGGTGCGTCCGCTGGCGATGCGGCGGCTGTTCTCCAACCTGCTGGACAACGCGCTGATGTATGGCAGGCGCGCTGCGGTAAGGGCCGAGCATGACAGCGACGGCATTCGCGTGCGGATCAGCGATGAAGGCCCGGGGCTGGAAGAACACGAGCTGCACAGCGTGTTCGATCCCTTCGTGCGGCTGGAGACATCGCGTTCGCGGCAGACCGGCGGCGCTGGCCTGGGGCTGACCATCGCCCGCGCGCTGGCCGAAAAGGATGGCGCGCGGGTGACGCTGCATAACCGTAGTGAGGGCGGGCTGGAGGCGGTGGTGCACTGGCCGGCGCCGACCCTGGCCGAACGGCGTGGAAGTGCCTGAACACACACGCAGGCTCGCTTTTGCCTATGATGCGCACAACTCCACGGTACGCCACTCGATGACCCGTTCCGTTCCCGCTCCTGACTGCATGTGCGCCCGGCCTGACGAATGCCGGTCGTGGCCGCGCCTGCGCGTCACGGGAGCGGGCGGATCACGATGAAATTTCCAGGGAATGGCGCCATCGCAGGGATGCGTGATGGATGGACGGCGGGCCTGTGGCAGCGGGCCCTGGCCATCCTGTTCGCCGCGCTGGCCTGCGTCCCGCTGCACGCCGCCGAAACCGGCCCGCCGCCGCTGCGCGACTATGCCATCGATGTCTGGACCTCGCGCAACGGCCTTCCCCACAACTCCTTGCGCGACATCGCGCAGACCCCGGAAGGCCATCTCTGGTTCGCCACCTGGGAAGGGCTGGTGCGCTACAACGGACTGGATTTCACGGTGTTCGACCGCAGCACGCGGCCCGGGCTGCCCGACAACGGCGTCGGCGCGCTGCTGGTGGACCGCGATGGCGGACTGTGGGTCAGCGATTCGCGCGGGAACGTGAGTCACCGCGCTGCCGAAGGCCGTTGGACCACCCACGCCCACAGCGCGCCCAGTCCGCAGGTACTCATCAACGACATGGACGTGGACAGTCACGGCCGGCTGTGGCTGCTGTATGAAGGCCGCGGTATCGGCTCGCTGGACCACGACGGACATTTCCAGTACCAGGACCCGCCGCCGGGCCTGCCGATGGCGCTGAGTTTCACCAAGATGGCGGTGGACGCGCAGGACCGCGTCTGGGTCGGTACGCTCGATGGACTGGTGCTGCGCGACACCGACGGCGTGCTCAAGCGTGCGCCGGCGGCGTGGGGCGTCGGCGAGGGCCTGGTGTGGCCCTACCGGGCGCCGGACGGGGTGTTGTGGATCGTCGCCGGCGAACGTATCCATCGCCTGCAGGGTGACCAGCTGGAACTGGTGCATCGGGTACCCGGGCAGATCCACATGACCGCGATGCTGCAGGACCGTCATGGCGATCTCTGGCTGGGCACTGAAAACCAGGGCCTGCTGCGCATTTCACGGCATGGGCTGGAGCGCCTGCCGGCGGGGCTGAATCTGCCCGGCGGTCGCGTGGTGAGCCTGCGCGAAGATGCCGAAGGCAGTATCTGGGCAGGCGCCAATGGCGGGCTGTACCGGCTGCGCGAAACCCTGTTCGCCAGTTTCACCGAGCGCGATGGCCTCAGCGGCGACTACGTGCGCACGGTGCTGGAAGATACCCGCCGTACGCTGTGGGTGGGCAGCGCCAGCGGCCTGGACCGCCGCGATCCCGACGGCGGCTTCGTACCGGTGCCGCTGCACAATCGTGGCGGCAAGGCGCCTTCGGTACTGAGCCTGGCACAGGGGCTGGACGGCGACCTCTGGGTGGGCACGTTCGGTGATGGCGTTTTCCGGCTTGATCCGCAGGGATATCCCCGGCACACCTACGGCACCGATGAAGGCATGCCGGGCGGTAATGTCCGCGCGATGAGCGTGGATGCGCATGGCGTGGTATGGGCGGGTACGCAGAAGGGCGTGGTCCGTATCGGTGCCGAGGGTGTCAGCGTGCCGCAGGTGGCCGGGATGCCGGGCATCCTGATCACCGCGCTGGCGCACGATGCGCAGGACAACCTGTGGATCGGCACCATCGAAGGCATCCGGGTGCTGCGCGGCGACCATGTACAGTCCATCGACCTGACACCGTTGGGCGGCGGCCGCAGCGTATTCGGCTTCCAGCAGATCGGCGATGCCATGTGGATCAGCAGTGATCGCGGGCTGTACCGCTACCAAGACGGCCGGCTGGCGCGTGTCGGGCTGGAGCAGGGGATGCCGGTGGATACGGTGTTCCAGATGGTGCCCGACCGGGTGGGCAACGTATGGATCAGCAGCAACCGTGGCGTGCTGCGCACCGACATGAGCCTGTTGAACGAGGTCGCCGACGGGCGTGCGCCACGGCTGCAGGTGGAGCGCTACAACGAGATCGACGGCATGGCCAATTCGCAGGCCAATGGCAGTTCCGGACCGGCCGCACTGCTGCGCCGGGAC
Source organism: Pseudomonadota bacterium (assembly GCA_023430045.1). GTDB lineage: Bacteria > Pseudomonadota > Gammaproteobacteria > Xanthomonadales > Xanthomonadaceae > Stenotrophomonas. Next base: position 13,440 of record JAEZCF010000102.1, read on the forward strand.
GGAACCTTCTGGGTGGTGACCGCCGGTGGCCTGAGCACGGTGGACCCTCTGCGCCTGCAGCGTTTCCGCGACCGGCTGGCCCCGCCGGCAGTGATAGAAAGTGTGGAAGTGGATGGCGCGCCCATCCATTGGGAAGGCCCGGAGCATGCCAGCATCAGCGGCGGCAGCCGGGTATCGGTCAGCTTCGTCGGGCTCAGCTACCTGATGTCCGAGCGGATCCGCTACCGCACCCGGCTGCAGGGCCTGGACAGCAGCTGGGTCGAACGTGGCCAGCAGCGCAGCGTGGAGTTCGTCGGACTGGCACCGGGAAACTACACGCTGCACGTGTCGGCCGCCCATCCGGGAGGCGAATGGAGCGACAGCGAAGCGGTGTGGTCGTTCACCATCCAGCCGTTCTGGTGGCAACGCGCCGACGTGCGGATGGTGGCTGCCTTGCTGCTGCTGGCAGCGCTGGTGGCGTTCTACCGCTTCATGATTGATCGCTACAAGGCATCCAATGTCCGTCTTGCACGGATGGTGGACGAGGCCACGCGCGATCTGCAGGCGCAGACAGTGCACCTGCAGGCGCTGAATTCCGAGAAGAGCGAGCTGCTGGATCGTCTGGCGCTGCAGTCCGAAGCCTTTGAACGGCAGGCGCGCGAGGATGCCTTGACGGGCCTGCCGAACCGGCGTGCGTTCGACGAGGCACTGGCGCGTGATTTCGCACGATCGCAGCGCAGTGGGCATCCGCTGTGCCTGGTGGTGCTGGATGTGGATCACTTCAAGGACGTCAACGACCATCATTCGCACAGCGTGGGCGATGTGGTACTGGCCGAAGTGGCACAGGTGCTTGCGTCCGCATGCCGTGATTCGGACATGCCGGCGCGCACCGGTGGCGAGGAATTCGCGCTGCTGCTCAACGACACGCGGCTGCAGGAAGCATCGCAGGTCTGCGCGCGGCTGCATACGCTGTTCCAGGATCATGGAATCTGGGCGGGCGTGCCCGGACTGCGGGTGAGCTTCAGTGCCGGGCTGGTGGAACTGGATGCGGACGACCGCACGCCGAAGCTGCTGTACCAGCGCGCCGACCGCGCGCTGTACCGTGCCAAGAGCGAAGGCCGCGCACGCACCTGCATCGGGTGAACGGTCGTGCCG
>JAEZCF010000128.1 GCA_023430045.1 Pseudomonadota bacterium
TGCAGGGTGAGCTGCGCGCCAGCCGGCACGGGCGGGCGCACTACACCCACGCGCCACTGGGCGAAGTGTTCTCTACCGCACTGCCCGGCCCGCTGCGGCACGGCGAGCCCCTGCCGGACACCCACCACTGGGGCTGGCAGCTCACCGACGACGGGCGGCAACAGCGCGATTCGCTGCGCGCGGGAAGTCGTCCGCGCCAGTTGGCCGAGCTGCTGGCCGACGCCATCGTCGATGAAGACGTCATCGCCGCGCGCATGCACGACTGGCGCGCACCCGCACGCAGCCTGGCCAAACGTGGCCTGGTGGAACGGGTCGCACTGAGCGTGGCCCCGATACAGGCCCACCCGCTGCCCGGTCCGGCTCTCAACGCAGACCAGGCCGCGGCCACCGAAGCCATTACCGCCGCCCAGGGCTTCAGCCCCTTCCTGCTGGACGGGGTGACCGGCAGCGGCAAGACCGAGGTCTACCTGCAGGCGATCATCCACTGCCTGGCGCAGGGACGGCAGGCGCTGGTGCTGGTGCCGGAAATCGGCCTGACACCGCAGACCCTGGCGCGCTTCCGTGGCCGCCTGGGCATCGCCGTACACGCCATGCATTCGGGCCTGAACGACAACGAGCGCGCCCGCGTATGGGCTGCTGCCTCGCGTGGCGAGGCACGGGTGATCGTCGGCACCCGTTCGGCGATCTTCACCCCGCTGCCGCAGGCAGGCCTGCTGGTCATCGATGAAGAACACGACAACAGTTACAAGCAGCAGGACGGGATCCGTTACCACGCGCGCGATTTCGCCCTGGTGCGTGGCAAGGCGCTGGGCATTCCGGTGCTGCTGGGCAGTGCCACCCCGTCACTGGAAACGCTGCACAACGCGCATGCCGGGCGCTTCACCCACCTGCGGCTGAAACAGCGCGCCGGTGAAGCGCGACCGCCGCGCGTACGCATCCTGGATGTCCGCAAGCGCCCGCTGCGCGATGGCTTGTCGCCGGAGGTGCTGGAGGGCATCGCCACCCATCTGCGCAACGGCCAGCAGGTGCTGGTATTCAAGAACCGTCGTGGCTACGCGCCGGTGCTGCTGTGCCACGACTGCGGCTGGACCGCGCCCTGCCAGCGCTGCGACGCGCCGATGACCGTGCACGGTGCCGGGCGGCGCCTGCAGTGCCATCACTGCGGTGCGCGGCAGCCCACGCCGCTGGCCTGTCCGGCGTGCGGCAGCCTGGCGCTGCAGCCGCAGGGCATCGGCACCGAGCGCCTGGAAGAACATCTGGCGCAGGCCTTTCCGGATGTTCCGGTGCTGCGCATCGACCGCAGCACCACCGCCCGGCGCGATGCGCTGGAGCAGCAGCTGGCCAGGCTGGGCGATCAGGCCGGGATCCTGGTCGGCACGCAGATCCTGGCCAAGGGCCACGACCTGCCCAGGCTGACCCTGGTGGTGGTGGTGGGTATCGATGAAGGCCTGTTCTCATCTGATTTCCGCGCCACCGAGAAACTGGCCCAGCAGTTGATCCAGGTGGCCGGTCGCGCAGGTCGCGCGCGCGCCCCCGGCGAGGTCTGGCTGCAGACCCATCACCCCGGGCACCCGCTGCTGGAAACCCTGGTCAACGGCGGTTACCACCCGTTCGCGGCGGCCGAGCTCAACCAGCGGCAGGCCGCCGGATTCCCGCCGTTCGCGCATCTGGCGCTGCTGCGCGCGGAAGCCCAGCAGGTGGAGCAGGCCAACGCATTCCTGATGGCCGCACGCGGATTGCTGGGCGAACAGCCGAAGCTGGAAGCCTTCGGGCCGATGCCCGCGCCGATGCCCCGCCGCGCCGGTTACCAGCGCACCCAGTTGCTGCTGTCGAGCGCGCAGCGCCCGGTCCTGCATGCCGTGCTGGACCACGTTGTACCGTTGCTGCACGGCCTGCCCGAAGCGCGGCGCGTGCGCTGGTCGCTGGATGTCGACCCGGTGGATCTGTACTGACCGCGGACGACGATCAACCCAGGCGGGTGCGGGCGGCGCTGCCCTGTTGGGTGAGAAGCTGCCTTGCCTTGGTGGGTTAACACCCACCCTGTCCTGGTGGGTGACGACCGTTGGTCGTCACAGCTTCCTGCATGCGATCAATGTGACGACCAACGGTCGTCACCCACCAGCATCATTGGTTCCCACCAGCATCATTGGTTCCTACATGCATCATTGGTTCCTACCTGCATCAGTGGTCACCCACCTGCATCATCGGTTCCCACCTCGCATCACTGGTCATCCCACCTGCATCGGTCGTCACCCACCAGCGCCATTTCAGCTCATCCCGGTCATCACCCCACGCTGGTATGCAGGCCGCTCGCACAGCCGCGCATACCAGTGCGCCAGGTTCGGCAGGGTCGGTCGCTGGATCGGCATCTCGAACCATGCATACACCAGCGCACCCAGCGGAATATCGCCCATCGCGAAGCGGTCACCGGACAACCAAGGCCGCTGCGCCAGTTCGGCATCGGCCATGGCCAGCAGGTCGCCGGCGCGCACAAGCGCCGCGTTGATGCGCGCTTCGTCGCGATCGGCCGGTGCCGTGCGCATCACGCCCCATATCAGCTCGCTGTACACCGGCGCCATCCGCGAGGTGGTCCAGTCCATCCATTTTTCCGACTGCGCACGCTGCATCGGATCTTCCGCATACAGTGAACCCAGCGCATAGCGCGCCGAAAGGTAACGCACGATCGCGTTGGACTCCCACAGCGGCAGGCCGTGGTCCTGGATCACCGGCACCAGCCCGTTGGGATTCATCGCCTGGTATTCCGCGGACTGCGTGCCGCCGAAGCTGCCACCGACTTCGATGGATTCGTACGGCACGCCGATTTCCTCGGCGCACCACAGCACCTTGCGGACATTGCTGGAATTGTGTCGGCCCCAGATCCTGAGCATGCGTCTTTCCTGTGAGGGCCGGGCGCTGCCCGGCAATGAGCCTGATGGCCCCGGATTCTAGCGGCCTGCCTTCTTCGGCAACGCGCGCACGTACGATGATTTGCCGTCCTTCTTCAGCTCGAAAAGGCCAATCGCCGCCAGCAGATCGCTGAGTTTTCCGTAGCCATAATTGCGTGGATCGAACGATGCCTGGTTGCCGATCTGGCTGCCCACCGGACCCAGATGCGACCAGCCGTCCTCGCCTTCGGCCGATGCCACCGCCCGGCGCAGCAGGTTCACCAGGCGGGTATCGCTGCGCATCTCCGCGCCGGTCTTGCGGGGCCGCGCCTCTTCTGCGGCATCAGCCACACCGCCACCATCGCTGGCTTCCGGTTCCGCGCCGGCGACTGGCGCATGGGCCTGTCCCAGCGCTTCCAGATAGGTGAACTTCGAGCACGCGTTGACGAACGGATCCGGCGTCTTCTTCTCTCCGAATCCATACACCTTCACGCCATCGGTGAGCAGCCGCATCACCAGCGGAGTGAAGTCCGCATCGCTTGAAACGATGGCGAATCCATCCAGGTTGCGTGCATACAACAGGTCCATGGCATCGATCACCATGGCCATGTCCGATGCATTCTTGCCGCGGCTGTAGGCGAACTGCTGGATCGGACGGATCGCATATTCGTGCAGCACCCCTTCCCATCCCTTCAGGCGGGGACTCTTCCAGTTTCCGTAGGCGCGTCGCACGTTGGCCACGCCGTGGCGGGCGACTTCGGCCAGCACTTCCTCGATCTTCGATGCAGGCGCGTTGTCGGCGTCGATCAGCAGGGCAATGCGCTTTTCAGGCTCGGACATACCAACTCCAGGCTGACGATGGACAGGGACACAGTATGTTCCACCACGGCATGCGTGGTTGCTACATGCGATCATCCCGGCGAATCCCACTACAGGAGCGAAGCGATGACACGCGAGCGCGTCCCCCACCTGGTCATCGTCGGCGGCGGTTTCGCCGGTCTCTGGGCGACCCGCGCCCTGGCCAGCGAGCGCATCCGCATCACCCTGGTCGACCGCCGCAACCATCATCTTTTCCAGCCGCTGCTGTACCAGGTGGCGACCGCCGGGCTGTCCGCGCCCGATATCGCCGCACCCCTGCGGCATATCCTCGGCCACCAGCGCAACGTGGAAGTGCGGCTGGGCGAAGTCACCCACATCGACAAGCAGGCGCAGGCCGTGGAGCTGGCCGACGGCACCACGCTGGCGTACGACAGCCTGCTGCTGGCCACCGGTGCCACCCACGCCTATTTCGGCAACGATCAGTGGGCGAAGGACGCGCCCGGCCTGAAGACGCTGGATGACGCCATCGCCCTGCGGCGCAAGCTGCTGCTGGCCTTCGAACGCGCCGAGGCTGAGCCGGATCCGGAACGGAAAGCCGAATGGCTGAGCTTCGCCGTCGTCGGCGGTGGTCCCACCGGTGTGGAACTGGCGGGCACCCTGGCCGAAATCGCACGTCATACGCTGCGCAACGAGTTCCGCCACATCGATCCCGCATCGGCGAAGGTGCGCCTGGTGGAAGCCGGGCCCCGCGTGCTGTCCTCGTTTCCGGAGACGCTGTCGCTGAAGGCGCGCCGGCAGCTGGAGAAGCTGGGGGTGCAGGTCCTGACCGGCACGCCGGTCAGCGCCATCGACAGCCGTGGCTTCCAGCTGGGCGAGACGTTCATTGCAGCACGCACGGTGGTCTGGGCCGCAGGCGTGGCGGCGTCGCCTCTGGGCCGTACGCTGGACGTGCCACTGGACCGTGCCGGCCGCGTGCAGGTGCAGCCGGACCTGACCGTACCGGGGCATCCGGAAATCTTCGTGGCCGGTGACCTGGCGGCGCTGGTGCAGGCCGATGGTCGTCCGGTGCCGGGCGTGGCGCCCGCGGCGAAACAGATGGGCAAGCATGTGGCCGCTACGATCCGTGCGCGCCTGCACGGCAAAGCGGAACCGGGTGCGTTCACCTATGCCGACTACGGCAACCTGGCCACCATCGGCCGCATGGCCGCCATCGTGCACCTTGGACGGCTGCAGCTGTCCGGCGTACTGGCCTGGTGGTTCTGGCTGGCCGCGCACGTGTTCTTCCTCATCGGCTTCCGCAACCGCATGGTGGTGCTGCTGAACTGGGCGGTGGCGTACTGGAGCTACCAGCGCAGCGCACGGATCATCTTCGGTGACGTGAAGCCGCCCCGATAGAGGCCCTGGCAGAACCGACCCATGATCCACTGCGCCGCGCACCCTGCCTGCAGAGCAGCAGGCGCTGGGTGGGCTCTACCCGGGCCGGTGCATGGGCCGGTTACGCAAGCCATCAACCGCCGGTCATCCAGGCCAGCTTGCGGGCGCGGGGCTGCCGCTTGAGCTGCCATTCGGCGCGGGAGGCTTCGGCCCGGCCGGCGTATTCGCGCACCGCCAGTATCCGCAGGGGCGGCCGCGCACGTGTATAGCGCGCGCCCTTGCCTGCCTGGTGGGCGGCAAACCTGGCCTGCACGTCCGGGCTGATACCGGCGTAGAAGCTGCCGTCGCAGCATTCGATCAGGTACAGGAACCACGGAACGGAGGGTCGTGTCATGGGTGGATTATCGCTTGTTGCAGTGCAGCGGTTACACTGGCGGCTGGATGCAGGAGAGAGGCGCCACCCAGGCGCCCGCCGAAGGCGCAGGCTCCCATGATCGCTCAGGCCGGCAGGGTTCGACCCCGCCAACCATGCATCCATTTCGCCGAGCTGGAGAGAGGTCGCCGGGCCGTATGCCGGGGATCCGCCGAAGGGGCACGCGGCCACCGCCGCTGAACTCTCAGGCAAAAGGACAGCGGGAGCGGCACCGGTCATCGCCCTGGCGTCGACGCAGCTGCGTCCGCGCGCCAACGGCATGGCCGGCCCCACCGCGCCTGGAGCCTGCCCATGTTGTTGTCCGTCATCTATCTCATCGCCATCTCCGCTGAAGCCATGACCGGTGCGCTCGCCGCTGGCCGCCGCCGCATGGATCTGTTCGGCGTGGTCATGATCGCCTGCGTCACCGCGCTCGGTGGCGGCTCATTGCGCGACATCATCCTTGGCCACTATCCGCTGGCCTGGGTGCAGCATCCGGAATTCCTGGGCTTCACCGTCTGTGCGGCGCTGATCGCCACGTGGGTAGCGCGCTGGATGCATCATTTCCGGCGTACGTTCCTGGTGCTGGACGGACTGGGGCTGATCGCCTTCACGCTGATCGGTTGTGCCATCGCGCGCGATGGCGGACACGCCACGCCGATCGTGCTGATCGCCGGCATGCTGACCGGTGCGTTTGGCGGCGTGCTGCGCGACATCCTCTGCAACGAAGTACCGCTGATCTTCCAGAAGGAACTGTACGCGATCGTCTCGCTGCTCACCGGCGCCGTGTACCTGTTGCTGCTGCGCTGGGGCGTGGCCGACAACACCGCCATCCTGTGCTGCCTCGGCGGTGGCTTCGCGCTGCGGCTGCTGGCGATCCACTTCCGCTGGGAGATGCCCAAGTTCGTCTACCACGACGAGGCTCACTGACAGGCGCAGCGGCGGTGGTGCGGGTCGGTTTCGACGCCTCCCCGGCGATGTACCTGAGCGCCGCGCATGCGCAAACGCCAGGTGCATCGCCGGTGCGGACGCGGTGGCTGCCAACTCCGCCAGCCACCTTCCGATGACGACGCACCCCCGCAGGCACGACCGTCATCCACACACGTGCCACCTTTCAGGCGGCTTCCACCTCGACCTCCACCGCCGCGCCGGCCAGTACGCCGCGACGTGCGCGCACGGCATCCGCAAGGCGCTGCAGTACCTGTGCGGTGGTGGCCCAGTCGATGCAGCCATCGGTGATGCTCTGTCCGCGTACCAGCGGACGGCCGGTGACCAGTTCCTGGCGTCCGCCGACAAGGTTGCTTTCGATCATCACGCCGACAATGCGTTGCTCGCCTGCTTCTAGCTGAACGGCGATGTCCTCGATCACCTTCGGCTGGTTCTCCGGGTTCTTCAGGCTGTTGGCATGGCTGGCATCGACCATCAGGCGGGCCGGCAGCGCGGATTTCTCCAGCACCTGGCAGGCATCGTCGATGCTCGCCGCATCGTAGTTGGGCTGCTTTCCGCCACGCAGGATGATGTGGCAGTCCGGATTGCCGGCCGTAGCGACGATCGCGCTGTCGCCCTGCTTGGTGACCGACAGGAAATGATGCGGATTGGAGGCTGCGCCTACCGCGTCTGCGGCGATCTTGATGTTGCCATCGGTACCGTTCTTGAACCCCACCGGGCATGAAAGTCCCGACGCCAGTTCGCGGTGCACCTGGCTTTCCGTGGTGCGCGCACCGATCGCGCCCCATGCCACCAGATCGGCAAGATACTGCGGCGAAATGGTGTCCAGGAACTCGCAGCCCGCCGGCAATCCCAGCTTGTTGATGTCGCGCAGCAGGCCACGCGCCATGCGCAGGCCCTTGTTGATGTTGAAGCTCCCATCCAGGTCCGGATCGTTGATCAGGCCCTTCCAGCCCACGGTGGTGCGCGGCTTCTCGAAATACACGCGCATGACGATCTCCAGCTCTCCGCCCAGTGCATCGCGCAGCGGCTTGAGTTTCTGCGCGTATTCGATGGCGGCGGCCGGATCATGGATGGAACACGGGCCCACCACGACCGCAAGGCGGTCGTCGTGGCCATGCAGGATGGCGTGCAGTGCATCGCGCGATGCGCTGACGGTGTCCGATGCGTCATCGTCGCAGGGCAGCATCGCCAGCAGCTGGGCCGGCGGTGTCAGTGGTTCAAGGCGGCGGATGCGAAGGTCGTCGGTATGGGGGGCCATGGGGTTCTCCGGAATATGTGGGGGCCCCAGCGTGGCGGCAAATAAAAAAGCCGCCAGGGTCGCTGGCGGCTTTCGGGAATGCGTCTGAAAACTTCTTCAGGGTGAGCGCAGTCCTTCCTCCGCCAGTGGCTTCGGAAAGTAATACCAGAAGTAAAAGCTGGCGCGGGCTGCGTTCATGGCAGGCATTGTCAGCACATATCCAGGCCAGTGCAACAGTTTCAATCGCAACGGCGCCTGCCGTTGCGCGCGACGGCAGGCTCGGGACACACCCCGTGCTGCGTGAACGTTCATGGCAACAGTGGCGTCATCGGCTCGGGATGGATCGGCACCCGCAGTATGGCGCCGCTGGTCGGCACCACTTCCCGGAACAGCGAATCGAAATCGTATCTGTCTCCCAGCGTGATGCCATCCAGTCCCAGCCGGTTCACGCGATAGGGCGTGAGATAGGACACCACCGCGCGGCCACGCGCATCGGTGCGGGTGGCGAGCTGGCCGTCGATGCTGGAATCCGGGAACCCTGGCGCATCGAGGATGCCGACCGTCTCTCCCAGCGACTGTCCCAACACCAGCCCATCGGCCCAGGCGATGACGCTGCCTTCAAGGCTGGCGTCGGCGCGTTGTCTGCCGCGCCCCTGGGTGTAGCCCAGGCCCCAGCGGCCTGCATCGGCCTGGTAGGTGAACCGTGCGCTGCTTTCATCCGCTGCGGAATCCCCATGGACGGTCTTCTGGCCAAGCACATAGTTCAATCGATAATCGCGCAGCGCCGAGCCGGACACGCGGTTGTTCCATGTCATGCGGCCGTCTTCATCGCGCTCCCCGCTTGCGCCATATCGCAGGGTGGTACCGCTGGATGCACCCAGCGGAATGGAAAGACTGACCTGCGCCGATGTGGTGCCGGATGATCCGATGCGATTGTGGGTGGCCTGCACATCCAGATCGAAATGGCTGCCGTACCAGGTCATGCCGAGCTGCGCCGACATGCGCATTGGCGTATCCCCTGCATAGCGATGCCGGGAGAGGGTGGCATACAGGCTGCCGGTATCGCCGACATTCTGCTTGAACTCCATGCGTACCTGCGTGCGCGGGCTGATTTCCCGTACCCATTCCGCAGCTTCGTCCTCGCCGACCAGATCGCTCCAGAACGCGAACTGCTGGTCGCGCGCCATGAGGGTTTCCAGACTGCGGTAATGTCCGCCACCGTAGCGCCGGACATCCAGGCTGATGCCGGTACCGGTGGCCGCGATGGATTTGGCGTAGCGCAGGCGCGATTGTCGCCCTGCGGCGTCGGCGATGTTCTCCCTGACGCGCGAGCGCACCACGTCGAAGGATACTGCGCCCCATTTGTCCAGGTCCCATCCCATGCCCGCCGATGTGCCCTGGTAGGCGGCAGTCGACAACAGACCTCCATACACGCTGAGCTTGTGAGGCAATCCATAGCCGGCCGTGGCCTGCAGGAACGCGTCGCGGGGATAGTCGTTGCCGAACACCGGTCGATACCTGCCCGCGTTGAAGGCGTATTTCCATACCTTTCCATGCGTCAACAGCGGCATGGCGGTATAAGGCACTACCGAAACGTGTTCGGTTCCATCGGCCTCGCGCACGGTAACGCTGATGTCGCCCGATGATGAAGGCGGGCGTACGTCGAACAGGATGAACGGTCCCGGTGCGACGGTGGTGTGGTAGAACAGCACGCCGCGCTGGCGGATAAGCACCTCCGCATTGCTGCTGGCGATACCGCGGACGACTGGCGTGAACGCTTCCAGGTAATCCGGCAGCAGGCTGTCTTCCGATGACATGCTGGCGCCGGTGAACGGAATGCTGTCGAACAGCAGGCTGTCGGTATTGCCTTCGCCAAGCAGTACCCTGCTGCGCCAGCGGCCGATGTCACGCGTCAGGTAGGTCGCGTCGCGTGTCCAGTGCGGATCATGCCCGCCATCGATGTCCTGCGTGCCGTCGCGACTGTAATTGAGGGTGGAACGCGCCCGCCATGGGCCCACGTTGATACCTGGATTGAGTGTGGCGTACACCGCGTTCTGTCGGTGGCTGGACCCGTCCGTGTCGGCGGTCGTGCGCGATGCATTGACCCGGTAATCCAGCCGGAAGGCGGTGATGCCATCGTCATGCCTGGAAAACGGCACGTCGCCACGTGCCCGGCTCATGATGTCGTTGTCCACCCGGATCGTCAGCTGGTGGCGCTGCGCATCGTAGCGACGGCGTACCAGCGGCGTGTCGTCATCGTCGTCCTCATCATCCTTTCCCGGCTCATTACCGGGCACCGCGGGCGTGGCGACTGCCGGCGCGCCGTCGGGAGCGGCCGCCATGCGAGGCGCAGGACGGTCCGGCGCGACACAGCGCGTGTGCGTGGCGACATCCGAATCGGGCTGGAACGGCGCTGTGGGTGCCACGCCCCATTCCAGCCAGTGCGACACCAGCGCACAGGGCTGCCCGTCATCACGGATGCGCAGCCACGAATAACCTTTCCAGTGACCATTGATCATCACACCGATGCGAACCGGTGCGGCAGTCATCCCGGGAAATTCGCCCTGCGGTGCATTGCCCACATCGTCCTCCATGGGCGATGCCACCGAGGAAGCCGACGCAAGCAGCCACACGCCATGCGCGAAGAGAATCAACAGCCTGCGCACGACGACACTCCAATGGAATCAGATGGCAGCACGACAAACGCAGAAGAAGGGGCCAGGCCCCTTCTTCTGTTCAACTCACGTAGATCCTGGAATCAGCCCTTCAGCGCTGCCAGATCGGCCTGCGCCTGACGCAGGTCTTCCATCTTCTCGCGCAGCTTGAACTGCTTCTCGCTGAGCTTGTCCTGGGCCTTGCTGATCTTCTTCGGATCGTGCTTGGCCTGGGCTTCGCGCAGCTTCTGCTCGGCTTCGCGAACGTCCTGCTGGGTCTCGCGGACGTCTTCCTGGGCTTTGCGCACCTTGCTTTCAGCCTTGGCCGCCTGGCCAGCATCGGTGCAGTTGGCCCTTGCCTGGGCCAGGGCGGTCTGCAGGCCGGCGATCTGGTGGGTGTTGCCATACTGCTTGGCCACTTCGATCTGCGCCTGGATGGCGCTGATCTTGGCGGAGCAGCTTTCCGTGCCCGCAAAGGCGTTGGAGGCGGCCAGCAGGGCGAACGGGATGACGGCCGACAGGAAAATCTTCTTCATGATGAATATCTCGGTGAGTGGGCTTGCATGCGGCAACCAGTGCCGACGACCGTTACTTTGCCAATGCCACCCGGTGCCCACCATCGAATGGATTCTAGAATCCAGCATCGCTCGCTTTGTTCCCTCTGGAGCGTCATGACATCGCCCGCCAGCTGAGCAGGCGTCCGGCAAGCCGCTGGTACTGCTCGTCGATGATTTCGACATCGGCCTGCGCCCCACGCCTGGCCTGCAGTTCCAGCACCAGGCAGCACTGGTCGATATCGGCATCGGGCCTGGTGCAGGCCACCGCGCCACGCAGCCGGTGCGCCATGTCGACCACCTGTGGCCAGCGACCTGCCAGCACCGCTTCATGCAGTTGCTGCAGGTCGTCGCGCAGCGTTTCGATCAGGCCGCAGGAACCAGCAGCCGCAGGCGGCGGAGCGTCGCTTCCAGGGCGGGCCAGCACGCGGCCACCGAACCAGGGCGCCAGCACGGTGCTGAGCTGGAAAATGCTCAGCGGCTTGACCAGCACATCGTCCATGCCGGCCGCCAGGCAGGCCTCGCGCGCCTCCGGCAGCGCGTTGGCGGTGTAGCCGATCAATGGCCTGCGTGATCCCTCGGCCTGTCCTTCCTCACGACGGATGCATTCAGCCAGCGCCATGCCGGACATTCCCGGCATGCTGCAGTCGGTCAGCACCAGATCGATGGTTCCGGCGCTGCGCAGGCATTCAAGTGCTGCCTCGCCACTGGATGCCTGCACCACCTGGTAGCCGAGCCATTCCAGTTGATCGGTGACCACGCGCAGATTGATCGGATGATCGTCCACCACCAGCACGCGCAGGGGCGCCGCGGCAAACAGCAGGCTCTCGCCTGCAGGATCAGGCGGCCGCATGGGTTCGCAAGGCATGCTCAGGTACACGACGGTGCCTTGCCCCACCACGCTCTCCAGTGTCACCGCACCGCCCATCAATGCAGCCAGCCGGCGCACGATGCTCAAGCCCAGACCGGTGCCGAGCGACGCCGCAGGTGAATCTACCTGCCGGAACGGATCGAAGATCGTCGCCAGATCCTCCGGCGCGATGCCACTACCGCTGTCGCGGATGGTGACGCACAGATTTCCTTCCACCCAGGTGGCGGACAGCACGATGTCGCCGTGGCTGGTGAACTTCACCGCGTTGGACAACAGATTGCCCAGTACCTGTCGCATGCGCAGCGGATCGCATCGTATCCATTCGGGTACGTCGGCGGCCACGGTGTACTGGAGCTCAACACCCTTGCCATGCGCCGCATGACGGAACAAGGTGACCGTATCGGCGATCAGCGTTCGCAATGCGACCGCGCGTGGTGCCAGCCGCAGCTCGCCGGCCTCGATCTTGTGCAGGTCCAGCAGGTTTCCGACCAGATCGAGAAGTCCCTTGGCCGACGCCTCGGCCAGCACCAGCGACCCGGCGTCCAGCACACCGGCCTGGCCTCGACGGTTCGCCATTTCAAGCAGGCCGATCACCGCGTTCATCGGCGTGCGGATCTCGTGGCTCATTTCCGCCAGGAAGGTGGATTTTTCGATACTGGCGCGCTCAGCAGCTTCCTTTGCCGCGCGCCACTGCCTTTCAGCCACCCGCCGACGGCGGATCTGATACTGCAGCAGGCTGTTCCACAGCAGCACCAGCGCCAGTCCGCCGGCCACCCAGGGCAACCACCTGAACACCGAGTTGCGTAGGCTCTGCCACGTGCTGGTTGGATAATTGATGTTCGCCAGCCAGCGCGAAGCGACGTTGGCACGCTCCGCCGGCGACATGCCTTCCAGCGCGCGGTTGAGGATGCCCAGCAACTCCGGCGCATGACGGTCCACGCCGAAACGGGCCATTTCCGGCGTATCGAAAGCCGTGCCGGCAATCCGGAGCTGATCGAAGTATCGTTCGATGGCATAGCTGGCTGACGCCATGCTCTGCAGCGAGGCGTCTGCACCGCCGCGCGCCACCAGATCCATCGCATCGGTAACTGTATCGACGGCTACAAGGTGGATATCCGGATACTGCTCCTGTATCCAGCCGGTCATGCCATGCCCGCGCACCAGTGCAAGGCGCTTTCCCTGCAGGCTCTGCAGGCCGTCGATGCCGGTGGCGCCGCTGCGCGCGACCAGTACCCACACCATTGGCGCCACGTCCACGGTGAAGCTGAGAAATCTCTCCCGCTCGGGCGTGGGCATCAGCATCGCCACCATGTCGGCGTGGCCGGCATGCAGGTCGCGCTCCAGCGCCGCAACCGTGCTTCCCGGCACCACCTCGAACCGCAAGCCGGTACGACGCGCGATCATCTTCAGCAGGTCGGCGTACACGCCCGCGAACTCGCCTGCGGAATCGATGAACGTATACGGCGCATTGGCGGTATCCACCGCCACGCGCACCACCGGATGAGTACTGAGCCAGGCGCGTTCGGCATCGGTCAGGACCAGGCGGCCGGCCGCATCCATGTCCTGGGCGGCGCCGGCCGCCCAGTTGCGCACGATGCTGATGCGCATCCACGAGCGTATCGCGTCCAGCCCGGCATCCAGGACGCGTTTTGCCTGGGGTTGATCCGCCGAGGTCAGGAACTGGAACCGCGTGCCGGCCTGTTCCACGCGGACCACCCGCAGATTGAGAAACCACCCTTGTTCGATCGCATAGGTTGCCGATACAAGGTCACCTACGTAATAGTCCGCGTGTCCCAGCGACACAGCCTCCAGCGCCTTGAAGAACGACGGTGCCGACGATATCGGCATCGCCTGTGGGCTATCCCGCAGCAGTGTCCAGGCATCGGCCTGCGTGGATTCCACCACACCACGCCCCTGCAACATGCCATCGTCCGTCAACGCCGGGCCGGCGCGCCGCACGATCGCCAACGGTGCACGCAGGTACGGGACGGACGTTTCAAGATCTTTGCCGTCGCGTGGTTCGGCATACACGCTGACCGCCGTCACCTGGTGCGCGCGCAGCGCGGCAAGCGCCGCATCACGATCAGCAAACCAGCGCGCCCTAACCGGCACATCCAGCGCGTTGCCGAGCAGGGTCAGGTGATCGGCCGCCACCCCCTCCACCACCCCCGCATCCGGCCGGAACTGGATGGGCGCGAAATCCTCGCCCCATAATCCAATCACCAGCTCGCCCTGCGCCTGCAACCACGCGGCATCCTGCTCGGAAAGCGTGGTGGCGAATGTCGTGGGAGCGACCTGGCTGCGCAGGGACAGCAGCGTGCCGGCGGCAACCTGCCGGCACCACGGCATCATGAGGGCGAACAGCAGGAGGGCGTGGAGGTACCGTCTAGACGATGCCCGCTTCATACGCGTAGCGGATCAGTTCGGCATTGCTGGTGATACCCAGTTTGTCCATTGCATTCTTCTTGTGCGTGGCGACCGTCGTCTTGGCGCGGCCGAGATTGGCAGTGATGTCATCCAGTGTCTGGCCCTGTGCGAACAGCCGGACCACTTCCAGTTCGCGCTGGCTGAGCGCCTGCAATGCACGGCCTGGCAGGTTCACCTGGTGGCTCAACGCTTCGCGGACACTGGGCGACCGGTACGGAAGTCCAACACCGCTTTCAACCGCGCGTATGGCCAGCAGCACCTCCTGGATCTCGTCGTTCTTGCTGACGATTCCGTCCACGCCCGATTCGAGCAACCTGGCGAAGATGGCCGGGTTATGCAGCATGGTGAATACCACCAGGCGACAGTGCGGAAACTGGCGCAGCACGCGCTCCACCATGGCCAGTCCGTCGCCGCCATGCGTGGCCTGCGTCATCGAATAATCGGTGACCACCACATCGCACGCCTGCGTGCGCAGGGTTTCAATGAGCTGTTCACTGGTCCGTACAGTAAAGGCGACCTGCAGACCGCCTTCCATCAGACAGGTCTGTAATGCGTTCATTATGACGGGATGGTCATCGGCCAATCCGATCCGGCGCATGGCACTCTCCCAACGTCGCGCGGCAAGAAAAACCCGGAGCATTCCGGGCCGGCGATTCTATGGGCCTGAAGCTGTATGGAATCATTGTTCGCGTCGGTGCCCAGGCCGTGCATTTTCAGACAGTCCGTGACAGCGGGTGGACCTGCCAGTTCACGACGGAATACCCCCGATGATGCGCAATGACAGTGCGTCATTGCTGCGGGCGCAGGCAAGCCGAGGGTGCGTGGTACGACGCGGCGGATGAAGCAAAAAAACCCCGCCGTTTCCGGCGGGGTTTTCAATGGTGCAGGTAATGCAGGGCAGGACAGATGCCCGCGGGCCAACAGCCCGCAGTTACATCAGAAGTCCATGCCGCCCATGCCACCCATGCCGCCCATGCCACCGGCGCCACCCATGGCGGGCTCGTCCTTCTTCGGAGCCTCGGCCACCATCGCTTCGGTGGTGATCATCAGGCCGGCAATCGAAGCGGCGTTCTGCAGCGCCGAACGGGTCACCTTGGTCGGGTCCAGGATGCCGAACTGCAGCATGTCGCCGAACTCGCCGCTGGCGGCGTTGTAGCCGAAGCTGCCGGTGCCTTCCTTGACCTTGTTGACGATCACGGAGGGCTCGTCGCCGGCGTTGGCGACGATTTCGCGCAGCGGGGCTTCCATCGCGCGCAGGGCGATCTGGATGCCGTGGTTCTGGTCTTCGTTGGCACCCTTCAGGCCAGCCAGCGCGGAGACCGCACGGACCAGGGCAACACCGCCGCCCGGCACCACGCCTTCTTCAACGGCCGCACGGGTCGCGTGCAGGGCGTCGTCGACGCGGTCCTTCTTTTCCTTCATTTCGATTTCGGTGGACGCGCCGACCTTGATCACCGCAACACCGCCGGCCAGCTTGGCCACGCGCTCCTGCAGCTTCTCGCGGTCGTAATCCGAGGAGGTATCCTGGATCTGGGTCTTGATCTGCGCAACGCGCGAATCCACCGCACCCTTGTCACCCACGCCATCGATGATGGTGGTGTTTTCCTTGGAAACCTGCACCTTCTTGGCACGGCCCAGATCGTTGATGGTGGCCTTCTCCAGCGACAGGCCCACTTCTTCGGAAATCACGGTGCCGCCGGTCAGCACGGCCATGTCTTCCAGCATCGCCTTGCGACGGTCGCCGAAGCCCGGCGCCTTGACGGCCACGACCTTGACGATGCCACGGATGGTGTTGACCACCAGGGTGGCCAGCGCTTCGCCTTCCACTTCCTCGGCCACGATCAGCAGCGGCTTGCCGGCCTTGGCGACGCCTTCCAGCACCGGCAGCAGGTCACGGACGTTGGAGATCTTCTTGTCGTGCAGCAGGATGAACGGGTCATCCAGGTCGGCGGTCTGCGACTGCTGGTTGTTGATGAAGTACGGGGACAGGTAGCCGCGGTCGAACTGCATGCCCTTGACCACGTCCAGCTCGTTGTCCAGGCCGGAGCCTTCCTCAACAGTGATCACGCCTTCCTTGCCGACTTCCTTCATCGCATCGGCGATGATCTGGCCGATCGACTCGTCCGAGTTGGCCGAGATGGTGCCGACCTGGGCGATCGCCTTGTCGTCGGTGGTGGGCTTGGAGATGTTCTTCAGCTCGGCGACGGCAGCCACGACGGCCTTGTCGATACCGCGCTTGAGGTCCATCGGGTTCATGCCGGCGGCAACAGCCTTGGCGCCTTCGCGGATCAGGGCCTGGGCCAGCACGGTGGCGGTGGTGGTGCCGTCACCGGCGTCGTCGTTGGTGCGCGAAGCGACTTCCTTCACCATCTGCGCGCCCATGTTCTCGAACTTGTCAGCCAGTTCGATTTCCTTGGCGACGGACACGCCGTCCTTGGTGATGGTCGGGGCGCCGAAGCTCTTTTCGAGCACGACATTGCGGCCCTTCGGGCCCAGGGTGGCCTTGACGGCATTGGCAAGCACGTTGACGCCGCGCACCATGCGCGAACGGGCGTCTTCACCGAAACGAATATCCTTGGCAGACATTGAAATCACCTGTTGTGTAGAGCCGGACGCTGCCCGGCTGCATTGATATGGAAGGAACTACGATCGATCAGGTCGCGCGGCGGCTCAGCCGATGACGGCAAGCACGTCGTCTTCGCGCAGGACCTTGTACTCGACGCCTTCGGACTTGTAGCTGCTGCCGGCGTACTGGCCGTAGATGACCTTGTCACCGACCTTCAGCGACGGGGCGCGCACGCTGCCGTTGTCCAGCGGCTTGCCCGGGCCCACGGCCACGATTTCACCCTTGGTGGACTTTTCCTTGGCGGAATCCGGAATCACGATGCCGCCCGAGGAGATTTCGTCGGCTTCGATCGGCTTGACCACCACGCGGTCGTGAAGCGGCTTCAAGTTGCTCATGTGAGACCTCTCAAGTGATTGATTGTGTTGAAAAAGTCCGGCAATTCTAGCAGTCGCCACAGGTGACTGCCAGAACCGCGCGTGAAAAAACCCGACAACGCCGGGACAGAGCAGAGATGGAGCCCGGGCCAGCCCTTTCAAGGGCCGTCTTCAAAAAAAATCCTGGCGGGTGGCTGGGCGCGTGGCGCTGCCGTCAGCGCCCGCCGCGCAGCCCATCATTGGTGACAACCGTCACGTTCCACACGCAATAAAAAGCCATATACGACAGAAGTGTCACGCAATCGGCTTAGATTCGCGCCAGGGGATCCGCTCACAAGGAGTAGTCGATGCGAATGCTGCCACCGCTTGCCGCCGTCTGCCTGCTGGCACTGGCCACCTCGCCGGCCCAGGCCGAGGTCTTCATCAACGAACTGCATTACGACGACAGCACCCCCGCCGGCGATGTCGGCGAGGCGATCGAGGTGGTGGCGACCGCCGGCGAGGACCTGTCCGGCTACCGGCTGTACCTCTACAACGGCAGCACGCCATCGGCGGCCAGCGTATACGCCGACGATCCGGTGCCGGCCGGCACCGTGGCGTCCTGCGGCGGTGCCCGCGTGGCGGTGGTGACCTATCCGACCAATGGGCTGCAGAACGGGCCCAGCGACGGCATCGCGCTGGTGGGCGCGAGCGGCACGGTGGTGCAGTTCCTCAGTTACGAGGGCACACTCACCGCCGCCAACGGCCCGGCCGCCGGCATGACCAGCCAGAACATCCCGGTGGCCGAAAGCAACAGCACCGCACCCGGCACGTCCCTGCAGCTGACCGGCAGTGGTAGCCAGTATGTCCATTTCACCTGGGCTGGATCGGCCGTACAGAACTTCGGGGCGTGCAACCACGGCCAGTCGTTCACCGGCAGCCCCGGCACGCCCGGCCCGAACACTCCGCCTTCGGTATCCACCACGTTCCCGGCACAGGGCAGCAGCACCTTCCCTGCCGCCGCCGACCTGGAAGTGGTATTCAGCGAGAACGTGACCCTGGCCAGCGGCGCCCTGGCGCTCAGCTGCGGCCGCTCCGGCAGCGTGCCGCTGAGCCATCCGGCCAGCGGCCGTACGCTGCGGATTTCCACCCACACCGCGCTGGTGGCCGGTGAAGCCTGCCGCTTCGACATCCGCGCCAGCCGCATCAGCGACAACCAGGGCGCACATCCGGCGGCCGATTCGCGCATCGCCTTCACCGTGGCCAGCAGCACCGGCACGCCGGATCCGGGTAATCCCGGCGAACCCGGCGACTACTATTCGCGGGTCAACACCTCCAGCCCGGCGCAGCTGCGCTGCTCGCTTCACGAGACCATCAAGGGGCATACGTCGTATCCCTACAGTGGCTCGGGCACCAGCACCTGGACCATCCTGGAGATCGCCGACGAGGATCCAGGCAATCCGGGCCGCATCCTCGATGCCTACCGCAACCGCAGCTACGCCAAGGTCAGCGACCGCGCTGGCACTGGCAGCGGACTGACCTACAACCGCGAACATACCTGGCCCAACTCCCTGGGCTTCGCCAGCACCACCGGCGACAAGGGCCTGCCGTATGCGCCCTACACCGACACCCACATGCTGTACCTGACCGACACACAATGGAACGCTGATCGCGGCAACAAGCCATTTGCCCGATGCGATGGCAACTGCGGCGAGCGCGCCACCGAATCCAACAACGGACAGGGCGGCGGCAGCGGCGCCTACCCGGGCAATTCCAACTGGGTGCGTGGGCCGGATGGCAACCAGGGCACGTTCGAAGCATGGAGCCGGCGCAAGGGCGACATGGCACGTGCCGTCATGTACATGGCAATCCGTTATGAGGGGGGCCGGGATGCCGCCACCGGCCAGTCGGAGCCGGACCTGGAGCTGACCGACGACCGCAGCAGGATCGTCGCCACCAGCAGTTCGCCGGCCTACATGGGTCTGTTGTCCACCCTGATCGACTGGCACCTGGCCGATCCACCGGGCGATGCCGAACGTGCCCGCAACGAGGTGATCTACAGCTTCCAGGGCAATCGCAACCCCTTCATCGACCATCCCGAGTGGGCGACGCCTGCGCTGTTCACTTCGTCCCGGCCGGCCACCTGCCAGCTCGCCGAGTGACGTTTTTCCGATTTGTCCGATGCCCCGGTCCGGCCTGCTGCGCGGACCGGGGGCCTATACTCGGCGGTCATGTCGAACGCCGATCCCGTCCTGCTGCTGCTCACCACCTGCCCTGATGCCGACAGCGCCGACCGCATCGCGCACGCGCTGGTGGGCGAACGGCTGGCCGCCTGCGCCACACGGCTGGACGGCGCGCGCTCGACGTACCGCTGGCAGGGCCGGATCACGACCGACACGGAGCTGCAGCTGCTGGTGAAAACCACGGCCAGCCGGCTGGATGCCGCCATGGCCCGGCTGGTGGAACTGCACCCGTATGAACTCCCCGAATGCATCGCGGTCGAAGCGATCGCCGGGTTGCCGGCCTATATGGATTGGATCCGGGCACAGACCCGGGAGGAACACAGTTGATGACACCCGGTTTGATGATGACGTTTCGCCGTTACGCAGTGCTGTGCGCGCTGTCGTTTTTCGCCCTTCCCGCCCTGGCGGTCAGCGAGAAGGACCTGCTTCCGGTGGACCAGGCCTTCGCGCTCAGCGCATCGGCGACCGGACGTGACCAGGTCCGCCTGCAATGGAAGATCGCGCCGGGCTATTACCTTTATCGCCATCGAACCAGCGTCAAGGCCGATGGTGGCTTCAACGCGGGCACCCTGCAGCTGCCTGCCGGCGAACGCCATCACGACGACTTCTTCGGCGAGGTGGAAACCTATCGCCAGCAACTGGTAGGCACCTTGCCCGGCAAGCCTGCGGCAGGCACCACCACGGTGCAGCTGGAAGTCCGCTTCCAGGGCTGTGCCGATGCCGGCGTGTGCTATCCGCCGCAGAAGCGCGTCATCGAGGTGAAGCTGCCCGGCGGTGACGCGTCCGCCGCTGCGTCCGGCACTTCGCCCTTCAATGCGCCCCTTTCGGGCATCGGATCCGCCAGTGGCGGCCTGCGCCTGCCGGGCACCGCAGCCACCGCGCAGGCGCTGCCGCTGCCTTCCGAAAAGGCGTTTGGTTTCGAAGCCATTGTCGACGATGGAAACACCCTGCTGCTGCGTTTCACGCCGGCGCCCGGTTATTACCTCTATCGCGACCGCACCTCGCTGAAGCTGGAAGGCGCCAACGGCATCGGCCTGGGCGCGCTGCGCTGGCCTGCCGCACGTTCGCACCGCGATGAGCACTTCGGCGACGTGGCGGTGTACTTCGACCAGATCGATGTGCCGCTGCCGCTGCGCCGCAGCCGGGACCAGGCCATCGACGCCACGCTGGCGGTCACCTTCCAGGGATGCCAGACCGATGGCATCTGCTACCCGCCGATGACGCGCCGGGTGAAGCTGTCCATTCCGCAAGGCAAGGTCGATCCGGGCACCCAGACGGGAACGGAAGCAGTCATACCGCCGGCCGGCACCGCCGCGCGCGCAGGCATCGTCGAGACCGATCCGCGGGAAAGTCGTCGCCTGCTGGCCACCATCCCGGATACTTCCAGCGACACCGCTGTCGCCCCTCCGCCGGACACTGCCACCGCCGCCGGAGACCTTGCGGCCAGCCCCGATGCGAGCGCCGGCAATGCCCAGCGCACGGCGCCACCGCAGGCCGTCGCGCCGTCGCGCCTGGTGATGGTCCTGCTGCTGGCGCTGGCTGGCGGCCTGATTCTGAACCTGATGCCCTGCGTGCTGCCGATCCTGTCGCTGAAGGTGCTGGGCGTGGCGCAGAGCGGCGAAAGCCGCCAGCGCGCTCGCGCGCACGCGCTCTGGTACACCGCCGGTGTGCTGGTCGCCTTCGCCGTCATCGGTGGCCTGGTGCTGGCCCTGCGCGCGGCAGGACAGGCGGCGGGCTGGGGTTTCCAGCTGCAGCATCCGTGGTTCATCGCTGCGCTGGTCTATCTGATGTTCGCCGTGGGCCTCAGCCTGTCCGGCGTGTTCACGCTGGGCGGCGGGGTCGGCAATGTCGGCCAGTCGCTGGCCGCGCGCAGCGGCCCGATGGGCGATTTCTTCACCGGCGTGCTGGCCTGCGTGGTCGCCAGTCCGTGCGTGGCTCCGTTCATGGGCCCGGCACTGGCCTATGCGTTCGCCGCGCCCGCGCTGCAGTCGCTGCTGGTGTTCCTGATGCTTGGCCTGGGGCTGGCGCTGCCGTTCCTGCTGATCGGCTTCGTGCCCTCGCTGGCCCGCCGCCTGCCGCGGCCGGGCGCGTGGATGGAAACGCTGAAACATGTGCTGGCCTTCCCGATGTACGCCACCGCCCTGTGGCTGCTGTGGGTGCTGGGCAAGCAGCGCGGCGTGGATGCGATGACGCTGGTGCTGGCCGGGCTGGTGGTGCTGACGCTGGGCCTGTGGTGGTTCGAGCGCAGCCGCTGGCGCAGCCAGCGTATCGGCGCGGCGCTGGCCGGCCTGCTCATCCTGGCCGCGCTTGCACCGGTATGGACGGTCAGCCGCCTGCAGGCTCCGGCCGCCGGGGTACAGGCCGGTGGCGAAAGCGTGGTGGCGTATTCGCCGCAGATGCTGGACCGCCTGCGTGCCGACAACCGCGTGGTATTCGTCAACATGACCGCGGACTGGTGCGTGACCTGCAAGGCCAACGAACGCACCGTGCTGTCGCGGCCGGCCTTCGAGGATGTCCTGCGGCGCACGAACGCGGTGTACATGCGCGGCGATTACACCAACGTGGATCCGCAGATCACCGCCTTCCTGGATGAGCACAAGGCGGTCGGCGTGCCGCTGTACGTGGTGTATGGGCCGGGTGCACCGCCGACCGTGCTGCCGACCGTGTTGACCCAGGCGCTGGTCGAAGACGCACTGCTGCGTACCGCCCGATGAAGCGCCTGCGGCCGGCACTGCTGTGGGTAGCGGTGCTGGCCGGCGGCCTGGGCCTGTGGGCGGGACATCGGCTGGAGCAGCGCACGGCCGCACCTGAAGCCGTACCGGCCCGGCGCGCGCCGATGCCGGCCGGGGACATCGCCGGTATCGGCGATCCGTTGCCGGCACTGAGCCTGCCGGATCTTGCCGGTGAGCGGGTGGATCTGCGGAATTTTTCCGGTCGTCCCCTGCTCATCAACGTATGGGCCAGCTGGTGCGCACCCTGCGTGCAGGAGATGCCGGAACTGGCGCGCTTCGCGACGGCACAGGGCAGCGATGGCGTACAGGTGCTTGGACTGGCGCTGGACACTCCGGAAGGCGTGCGTGATTTCCTGGCGCGGGTACCGGTGGCCTATCCCATCGTGCTGGAAACGCCGGGCCCGGCCGATGCCAGCGTGCGGTTGGGCAACACACAGGGGCTGCTGCCGTATACCGTGCTGGTGGATGCACAGGGACGCATCGTGCGGCGCAAACTGGGACCATTCGCAGAAGGCGAAATCGAAGGATGGGCGCTCGGCGATGGCCGCCCGTAGAGCGGGGCTCTGCCCCGCTGTGCGAAGCGCGCTGCCCGGCACGCATCTCGTAGAGCCGGGCTCTGCCCCGCTGAGGCAAGATCAAGCAG
>JAEZCF010000144.1 GCA_023430045.1 Pseudomonadota bacterium
CGGGCCCCGCCCCCCCCCCCCCCGAGCCCGGGGCCAGCGACCACGCGCCATGCCGCGTGCGGGTGGTCAGCAGGCCGCTTTCCACGCAGATCAGCTGCGCGCGCGGGTGGGAATGCCAGTCCACTTCATGGGCCAGGCCGGTCGGGCTGTCGATGCGGAAGCCAACCGCCACCGGCCCATCCTCGCGGTCGAACCAGTGCGCGGCCTGATCCATGAGAGGGGACTCCTCGTTGGCGCCTGGCTGAAAAGTGTCATTCATTGGCTGGATTGTACTACCGGGCCAGCCTGGCCCGCGTTTAACGTATGCGGCATCCTTTCCAGCCCGTTGCTGCAACACAGCATTCGATGCCAGATCGAATATTTCTATTGAGAAATATATTTTTTGGAAGAGAATGCTCCCCCATGATCTGTCCCTCGACCACGCCCCCCAGTTTCGGCCTGCTGCTTCGCCAGGTGCGCGATGGCCTTGCACGCCAGCTCGATGCATCGATGGCCGAGGAAGGGCTCGGCCTTGGCTTCGCCCACTATCTCGGCCTGAAGGTCCTGTCCCGCATGGCGCCCTGCACCGCCAACGAACTGGCCAGGGCCATCGACCAGGTGCCCAGTGCGGTTACCCGGCTGCTGGACAAGCTGGAGGCACTCGGCTGCGTACGTCGTGAGCCGCATGCACAGGATCGCCGTGCGTTGCAGATCGTGCTGACCGATGAAGGCCGCGCGCTCTGGACCCGCCTGCAGAAGCGGGGCGAGGACGTGATCGATTTCGCCATGCGTGAGCTGGACGCCGACGAGCGCGAGCAGCTGCTTTCCCTGTTGACCCGAATCCGCGATTCCCTGACGACCCCATGACCTTTCCCATCTATCCGATTCAACGGCGCGCCGCGCGCCCTGTGCTGCTGGCCGGCCTGGTGCTGGCGCTGGCCGGCTGTGCCAGCGGCGGCGACCTGCAGCCGCAGGGCCATCTGCTTGATCTAGATACCCTGCACAGCGAGCGCACCCTGGCCGACAGCGACCTTGGCGAAGCCGGTTTCCCTGCGCATGACTGGTGGAAGGCATTGGGCGATCCACAGCTGGATGCGCTGGTAACCGAAGGCCTGGCAGGGCACCCCAGCCTGGATGCCGCCGATGCGCGGCTGCGCCAGGCGCGTTCGCAGGTCGGCACGGCGCGTGCCGACCGGTTGCCAAGCGCATCGGTATCCGGTGGCTACACTGGCCTGCGCCTGCCCGAATCGATGGTGGGTGACGAGATGGGCGGCCACTACGCCGGCAGCGGCCAGGCGATGGTGGACTTCAGCTACGGCTTCGACCTGTGGGGCGGCAAGCGCGCCGCATGGGAAGCGGCGGTGGACAGCGCGCATGCTGCCACGGTCGATGCGCAGGCCGCACGCCTGGATCTGTCGGCGGGGATCGTCCAGGCCTACGTGCAGCTGGGCCATGCCTGGCTGCTGCATGATGTGGCCGAGGAAGAACTGGCGCGTTCGCAGAAATCGCTGCAGCTGACCCGCCAGCGTCGTGCGGCCGGCATCGACAGCGACCTGCAGGTGCGCCAGGCCGAATCGCGTGTGCCCGCCGCGCAGCAGCAGCTGCAGGCCGCACAGCAGCAGATCGACGCGGGCCGCACCGCGTTGGCCGCGCTGGTCGGGCAGGGGCCGGACCGTGGCCTGCGCATCGAGCGTCCGCGTCCGCTGGACCCGATGGCGCTGCAGCTGCCTGGCGTGCTGCCCAGCGAACTGCTGGGGCGCCGCCCGGACATCGTCGCCGCGCGCTGGCGCGTGGAAGCGGCCGGCCGTCAGATCGAGGTGGCGAAGGCGAAGTTCTACCCCAGCCTCAACCTGACCGCGCTGGCCGGTGTGGTCGCGCCGAACGTGGGCGACCTGCTGCAGAGCAGTTCGACCTTCGCCTATCTCGGTCCGGCGCTGAGCCTGCCGATCTTCGATGGCGGGCGCCTGCGTGCCGGGCTGGCCAGCAGCGATGCGCAGTACGACCAGGCGGTGGCGGGCTACAACCAGTCCGTGCTCGACGCGCTGCGCGATGTCGCTGACCAGGTCAACGCCGTGCGATCCCTGCAGCAGCAGGCGCAGTCGCAGCAGCAGGCTGTAGATAGTGCGCGCGCTGCGCATGGCCTGGCCGAACAGCGTTACCGCGCCGGCATCG
The DNA here is from genome assembly GCA_023430045.1 of Pseudomonadota bacterium. Classification (GTDB taxonomy): domain Bacteria; phylum Pseudomonadota; class Gammaproteobacteria; order Xanthomonadales; family Xanthomonadaceae; genus Stenotrophomonas. The sequence continues at coordinate 2,152 of JAEZCF010000144.1, forward strand.
GCAACTACCTGGATGTGCTGACCGCGCAGTCGATGCTGCTGCAGGCCGAACAGCAACTGGCCGATCTGCAGTCGCGGCAGGTGCTGTCGTCGGTGCGACTGAACCAGGCGCTGGGTGGCGGCTATGAGCCCGCCGCCGATGACCGCGCTGCTTCCCTTTCCGATTCCTCGCATTCCTGAAGAACCTTCCCATGAGCCAGACCCCCAACTCCGCGGCCCCGGCCGCTCCCAGCCGTCGCGGCAAGCTGCTGCGTGGCCTGTTCGTCATCGTCGTGCTGCTGCTGGCTGCACTGGCGCTGTGGTATTTCATGTTCGGCCGCTGGTTCGAAGACACCGACGATGCCTATGTGCAGGGCAACCAGGTGCAGATCACGCCGCTGGTGGGCGGTACGGTGGTGGCCATCGCCGCCGATGACGGCATGCGCGTGGAGCGTGGCCAGCTGCTGGTGCAGCTGGATCCGTCCGATACCGAAGTAGCGTTGCAGCAGGCCGAAGCGAACCTGGCCGGCACCGTGCGCCAGGTGCGCGGCCTGTACCGCAGCGTGGAAGGCGCGCAGGCAGACCTCAATGCCCGCCAGGTGAGCCTGAAGCGCGTGCGCGAAGACTTCGCGCGCCGCAAGGACCTGGCCGCCACCGGCGCCATTTCCAACGAAGAACTCGCCCACGCCCGCGATGAACTGGCCGCTGCCGAGGCAGCGGTGGCTGGTTCCCGCGAGACCGTGGAGCGCAGCCGCGCGCTGGTGGACGACACCGTGGTCGCCACCCAGCCGGACGTGCAGGCCGCCGCCGCGCAGCTCAGGCAGGCGTACCTCAACCATGCGCGTGCAGGCATCGTCGCGCCGGTCACCGGTTACGTCGCCCGCCGTTCGGTACAGGTCGGCCAGCGCGTGCAGCCCGGCACCGCATTGATGGCAGTCGTGCCCACCGAACAGATGTGGGTGGAAGCGAACTTCAAGGAAACCCAGCTGCGCCACATGCGCCTGGGCCAGGAAGTGGAGCTGCGCTCGGACCTGTATGGCGGCGATGTGCATTACAAGGGACATGTGACCAGCCTGGGCCTTGGCACCGGCTCGGCGTTCTCGCTGCTGCCGGCACAGAACGCCAGCGGCAACTGGATCAAGATCGTGCAGCGCGTGCCGGTACGCATCGCCATCGATGAAAAGCAGCTGGCCGAGCACCCGCTGCGCATCGGCCTGTCGATGAAGGCCGAAGTGAGCCTGCGCGACCAGGACGGCGAAGTGCTGCCGAGCCAGACGGTGAAGGGCGCGGTGTTCGATACCGATGTGTATGCGAAGCAGCTGCACGATGCCGACGAGATGATCCACACCATCATCCAGGGCAACCTGCCGCAGCAGACGAAGGCGGGCTGAGGTCGCCATGTCCACGCAAGCTCCAGCCGCGCCCGGCACTCCGGGCGCACCGGCGGCACCGGGTGCGACGGCGTTCCTGCCCCCGAACGTCAAGCTGGCTACCGCCGGACTGGCGATGGCTTCGTTCATGCAGGTACTGGACACCACCATCGCCAACGTGTCGTTGCCAACCATCGCCGGCAACCTTGGCGCCAGTTCGCAGCAGGCGACCTGGGTCATCACGTCGTTCGCGGTCAGCACCGCGATCGCGCTGCCGTTGACCGGCTGGCTCAGCCGCCGTTTCGGCGAGACCCGGCTGTTCGTCTGGGCGACGCTGGCGTTCACCATCGCCTCGCTGTTGTGCGGGCTGGCGCAGAGCATGGGCATGCTGGTGGTGTCGCGGGCGCTGCAGGGTTTCGTTGCCGGCCCGATGTATCCGATCACGCAGTCGCTGCTGGTATCGATCTATCCACGCGAGAAACGCGGGCAGGCATTGGCGCTGCTGGCGATGATCACCGTGGTGGCGCCGATCTGCGGGCCAATCCTCGGTGGCTGGATCACCGACAACTACAGTTGGGAATGGATCTTCCTGATCAACGTGCCACTGGGCATCTTCGCGGCGCTGGTGGTCGGCAACCAGATGAAGGGGCGGCCGGAGCACATCGAGAAGCCGAAGATGGATTACGTCGGCCTGGTCACCTTGGTGATCGGTGTGGGCGCGCTGCAGCTGGTACTCGATCTCGGCAACGACGAGGACTGGTTCAGCTCTCCGACCATCATCGTGCTGTCGTGCATCGCGGTGGTGTCGCTGGCGGTGTTCCTGATCTGGGAACTGACCGACAAGGATCCCATCGTCGACCTGCGGCTGTTCCGCCACCGCAATTTCCGGGCCGGCACATTGGCGATGGTGGTTGCCTATGCGGCCTTCTTCAGCGTGGCGCTGTTGATCCCGCAGTGGCTGCAGCGCGACATGGGCTACACCGCGATATGGGCCGGCCTGGCCACCGCACCGATCGGCATCCTGCCGGTGATCATGACGCCCTTCGTGGGCAAGTACGCCGCGCGGTTCGACATGCGCATGCTGGCCACCATCGCCTTCATATTCCTGTCGATGACCAGTTTCCTGCGTTCGGACTTCAACCTGCAGGTGGACTTCCAGCACGTGGCCGGCGTACAGCTGATCATGGGCATCGGCGTGGCGCTGTTCTTCATGCCGGTGCTGCAGATTCTGCTGTCGGACCTGGATGGCCGCGAGATCGCGGCCGGTTCGGGGCTGGCGACGTTCCTGCGAACGCTGGGTGGCAGCTTCGCCGCATCGCTGACGACCTGGCTGTGGGCTCGCCGCACGCAGGTTCACCATGCTCACCTGACCGAGCATGTTTCAGTCTACGACCCCGGCATGCAGGAGCAGGTGGCGGCGATGGGGCAGGGCGATCTGCAGCAGGGCGCGGCGGCGCTGAACAACATGATCAACCACCAGGCATCGCAGATGGGGTTCAACGACATCTTCTTCCTGCTCGGCTGGATCTTCCTGGCGATCATTGCCTTCCTGTGGCTGGCCAGGCCGCCATTCGGCGCCGGGGCCGGCAGCGCGTCCTCGGCCGGCGGGCACTGACCCGCCACGATTCCCATCCGCATACGGTAGAGCCGACCCATGGTCGGCTTTGTGCACGGCAGGGCAGCCGGTCATGCATCGGCTCTACGCGGCATCCCGGAATCCGGAAACGAAAAAACCCGCTTTCGCGGGTTTTGTCTGTTCTGAATCGTGGTGCCCAGGAGAGGACTCGAACCTCCACGGTTTTACCCGCTAGTACCTGAAACTAGTGCGTCTACCAATTCCGCCACCTGGGCGACTCAGGAGGAGAATTGTGCGGCAGGAATCCTGCCGTGTCAACAAAATTCAAGGTTGAGGACGACGGGTGACGGCGGCAGGCGCGGATCAATCTTCGACCGCTGTCCCGCCCAGATGCAGCAACAGGCTCTGCATCGACCGCGACAGCGCCGACCAGCGTGCGAAGCAGAGGCTCAGGCGCCTGCGTGCCCAGGCGTCTTCGATGGCGATGGCGTGGAAGCCGAAGCGCCGCCGGTAGTGGCGCGCGAGGGGGGGCGGCGCGCAGGCGGG
>JAEZCF010000174.1 GCA_023430045.1 Pseudomonadota bacterium
GGTTCCACCCGTTCGACCATCCTCCGCTTTCCGCGACCCACCCGACGCTTGCAATAATTCTGCAACTGCAGCATAATTCCGCTTCTGGTGCGGGGTGGAGCAGTCTGGCAGCTCGTCGGGCTCATAACCCGAAGGTCGCAGGTTCAAATCCTGCCCCCGCTACCAACTAGCATCAGACGAAAAAGCGATTCCGGAAACGGCGTCGCTTTTTTCGTTGCGGACCGCGCGGCTCTCCTCAGGGCAGCTGCCATGCCTTGCACCACACCGGTGCAAGGGCTATCATCAGCGGGCTGGCGGTATACCTGATGTTCGGCACCTTCGCAGGAGCGCGATCATCCCGCCACCGGCTTCGACCAGAAGCTGGGCTTCGCAGGGGACCGCGTCAGCGCGCCCTGCGGCCGGAATCCAGTGACCGGATTTCTACCGGACAAGGGGCCCAGCGGGCCCTTTGTTGTTTCCGGAACGGGCCCAGCTGCTGGCCCGATCATTTCATCCTCCAGCCGAGCAGGGCTCGGCTCTACAGAAACAAGGCAGGCTGTGAGCGACAAGGCAACCGAAATCGCGAATCTGCTCGGCCCCACCGTTGATGCGCTGGGCCTGGAGCTGCTGGGCGTCGAGTACCTGCCCGCCCCGGGCGGTGCCACCCTGCGCCTGTACATCGATGTGCTGATCGCCGAGCAGGACGAGCGCACCGTGAACGTCGAAGACTGCGAGCGCGTTAGCCGCGAGGTCTCCGCACAGCTCGACGTCGAAGATCCGATCAGTGGCAACTACACCCTGGAAGTGTCTTCGCCCGGCGTGGACCGTCCGCTGTTCAACCTGCAGCAGTTCGGCCAGCACCTGGGGCAGAACGCGAAGGTGCAGCTGAAGCTGCCGCAGGAAAATCGTCGTCGCCTGCAGGGCCGCATCGATGCGGTGGATGCAGGGCAGGGCACGATCAGCTTCACCGTCGACAACGCCACGTTGGTAGTGTCGGCCGACAACATCGACAAGGCACGCATCATGCCGGACTGGGTGGCGCTGGGGCTGGCCCCAAGCAAGCCGACCGGGCCGGCGAAGCGTCCCAAGCCGAACAAGAATCCATCCAACGAGCCTGCGGCAAAGATGCCGCGCGCGGAGTGAGCCAATGAGCAAGGAACTTTTGCTGGTAGTTGACGCGGTCGCCAACGAAAAGGGCGTGCCCCGCGAAGTCATCTTCGATGCCATCGAGGCTGCACTCGCCTCGGCCGCGAAGAAGCGTTATCCCGACGAGGAAGTGCTGGCACGCGTGGTCATCGACCACAAGGACGGCACCTACGAAACCTTCCGTCGCTGGGAAGTGGTGGCCGACGACGTGGTCATGGAGTCCCCGGACCGCCAGATCCGCCTGATGGACGCCGTTGACGAAGCCGACGGCGTGGACGTGGGCGACTTCATCGAAGAGCAGATCGAGAACCCGGATTTCGGCCGCATCGCCGCCCAGGCCGCCAAGCAGGTGATCGTGCAGCGTGTGCGCGAAGCCGAGCGCCAGCAGGTCGTGGACGCATGGAAGGATCGCGTCGGCGAGCTGATCACCGGCGTGGTCAAGCGTGCCGAGCGCGGCAACATCTACGTGGACCTGGGTGGCAACGCCGAAGGTTTCATCCCGAAGGACAAGGGCATTCCGCGCGACGTGCTGCGTGCCGGTGACCGCGTGCGCGGCTACCTGGCCGAAGTGCGCTCCGAACCGCGTGGCCCGCAGCTGTTCATCAGCCGCGCTGCGCCGGAGTTCATGATCGAGCTGTTCAAGCTTGAAGTGCCGGAAGTCGGCCAGGGCCTGGTGGAAATCAAGGCCTGTGCCCGCGATCCGGGTGACCGCGCCAAGATCGCCGTGCTGGCCCACGACCAGCGTACCGATCCCATCGGTGCCTGCATCGGCATGCGCGGTTCGCGCGTGCAGGCGGTGTCCAACGAGCTCAATGGCGAGCGCGTGGACATCGTGCTGTGGAATGACAACCCGGCCAATTTCGTCATCAACGCGATGGCGCCGGCCGAAGTGCAGTCGATCATCGTCGATGAAGACAAGCATTCGATGGACCTGGCTGTGGCTGAAGACCGCCTGGCCCAGGCGATCGGCAAGGGTGGCCAGAACGTGCGCCTGGCCAGCCGCCTGACCGGCTGGCAGCTCAACGTGATGACCCAGGACCAGGTCACCGCCAAGTCCGAGGCCGAACAGGCCACGGCACGCCAATTGTTCATGGACAAGCTCGAAGTGGACGAGGAGATTGCCGGCATCCTGGTCAGCGAAGGCTTCGGCACCGTCGAGGAAATCGCCTACGTTCCGGTCGGCGAACTGCTGGCGGTGGAGGGCTTCGACGAGGATATCGTCGAGGAACTGCGCGCCCGTGCCCGCGATGCGCTGCTCAATGAAGCGCTGGCGGTGGAAGAAGGCCTGGAAGACGGCGTGCCCGCCGAGGACCTGCTGGCCCTGGAAGGCATGGACGAGGCGACCGCCTACGCGCTGGCCAGCCATGGCGTGCGTACCGGTGAGGACCTGTCGGACCTGGCCGCTGACGAGGTGGTGGAATTCGGCATCGAAGGGCTGGACCAGGAGCGCGCCGCGGCGCTGATCCTGTCCGCGCGCGCCGAGGAAATCGCCCGACTGGAACGCGGCGAATGAGCCGGCAATGAACAGGGCCCTGAGCCGCTCAGGGCGTAGAATCCGCGTCACCTCCACGCTTGGGGGGGCGCCCCCAAGATCATAGGATCCGAATGTCGCAGCAAACCACCATCCGCAAGCTTGCCGAACTGGTCAACACACCGGTTGAAAAACTGCTGGAACAGCTGGCGGGTGCCGGCATGAAGTTCAGCGGTCCCGACCAGGTCGTGACCAGCACCGAGAAAGTGAAGCTGCTCGGCTTCCTTCGCCGTGCCCATGGCAAGACCGAACAGCCCGCCGAGGAAGTCGAATCGGCTTCCAAGAAGATCACCCTGAACCGCCGCAAGCACCAGGAAGTGACGGTGAACGCGGGTCGCAGCAGGACCACCGTCAACGTCGAAGTGCGCCAGAAGCGCACCTACGACAAGGCGGCCGCGCGCATGACCCCGGATGAGGAGCGCGCCGACATCCTGCGCAAGCTGGAGGAATCCCGCCAGCGCAATCTTGACGAACAGGCTGCGCTGGCGGAGAAGGACCGCCTGCGCGACGAAGCCATCGTGCGCAAGCGCGAAGAGGAAATCGCGGCCAAGGAACGCGCGGAAGCCGAGAAGAAGGCTGCCGAGGACGCTGCGGCCGCTGCCAAGGCTGCCGAGGCACTGTCCGCCAGCCAGCCCAAGGTGCGTGCGCCGATCGACGAAACCGCGCCGCGTCCGCCGCGCGCGCCGGCAGCCCCCGCCGCTCCGCGTAATGCACCGCCACGCAGCGACGACCGCAACAACCGCAGCGCGCCGCGCAACGAGCGTGGCGCGGGCGACCGCTTCTCCGGCCAGATGCACCTGTCGGCTGCTGATCGTGCTCGTCGCGGCAACAGCAACAGCAACAACCGCGGGCGTCCGGGCAGCCGTTCGGCCCCGGCTCGTCGCGATGGTCGCGGTGGCGGCAACTCCGGCCCGCACGCGTTCGAGCGTCCGACCGCACCGGTCGTGCGTGAAGTGGCGATCGGCGAAACCATCACCGTGGCCGACCTGGCGCAGAAGCTCGCGCTGAAGGGCGGCGAGGTGGTGAAGGCGCTGTTCAAGATGGGCGTGATGGCCACCATCACCCAGACCATCGACCACGACACCGCTGCGCTGGTCACCGAAGAACTGGGCCACAAGGTCGTGCGCGCCGACAGCGACGACGTCGAGGACGCACTGCTGGCCGCCACCGGCGATGAGCAGGGCGAATCCGTGCAGCGTCCGCCGGTGGTCACCATCATGGGCCACGTCGATCACGGCAAGACCTCGCTGCTGGATTACATCCGCCGCACCAAGGTTGCTACCGGCGAAGCCGGCGGCATCACCCAGCACATCGGTGCGTACCACGTGGAAACGCCGAAGGGCGTCATCAGCTTCCTGGATACCCCGGGCCATGCGGCGTTTACGTCCATGCGCGCGCGTGGTGCCAAGCTGACCGACATCGTGGTGCTGGTGGTTGCAGCCGACGACGGCGTCATGCCGCAGACCAAGGAAGCGATCCAGCACGCCCGTTCGGCGAACGTGCCGCTGATCGTTGCGATCAACAAGATCGACAAGTCCGGCGCCGATCCGATGCGCGTGAAGAACGAGCTGCTCACCGAGCAGGTCGTGTCCGAGGACTTCGGTGGCGACATCCAGATGGTGGAGATCTCGGCCAAGGCCGGGCTCGGCATCGATGACCTGCTGGACGCCATTTCCATCCAGGCCGAACTGCTGGAACTGAAGGCCGTGTCCGAAGGTCGCGCCAGCGGTGTGGTCATCGAATCGTCGCTGGACAAGGGCCGTGGCCCGGTGGCCACCGTGCTCGTGCAGCAGGGCAGCCTGAAGAAGGGCGATTACCTGGTCTGCGGCATCCAGTACGGTCGTGTGCGTGCGCTGTTCGACGAAACCGGCAAGCAGCCGGAGTTCGCCGGCCCGTCCATTCCGGTGCAGGTCCTGGGCCTGTCCGGCGTGCCGGATGCGGGTGATGATTTCGTGGTCGTCGACGACGAGCGCCTGGCCAAGGAAGTCGCCCAGCAGCGTGAAACCAAGCGTCGCGAATCGCGCCTTGTGCAGTCTGCCGGCAGCCGCATGGAAGACATCATGGCGCAGCTCGGCAAGGGCGAGGGCCAGCAGGTCCTCAATCTGGTCATCAAGGCCGACGTGCAGGGTTCGGTGCAGGCACTGAGCCAGTCGCTGGTTGGTCTGTCCAACGACGACATCCGCATCAACGTGATCCACTCCGGCGTGGGCGGCATCACCGAATCGGACGCCAACTCGGCGGTCGCGTCGAAGGCCACCGTCATCGGCTTCAACGTGCGTGCGGATGCTTCGGCCCGTCGCATCATCGAATCCAACGGCGTGGACCTGCGTTACTTCTCGATCATCTATGACGTGATCGATCAGGTGAAGCAGGTGGCTTCCGGCCTGCTGGGCGTGGAGATCCGCGAAGAGATCATCGGCATCGCCGAGGTCCGCGACGTCTTCCGCAGCTCGAAGTTCGGCGCCGTCGCCGGCTGCATGATCGTGGAAGGCGTGGTCAAGCGCAGCAAGCCGATCCGCGTGCTCCGCGACAGCGTCGTGGTGTTCGAAGGCGAGCTGGAATCGCTGCGTCGCTTCAAGGAGAACGTCGAGGAAGTCCGCAACGGTACCGAATGCGGTATCGGCGTGAAGGCTTACAACGACGTCAAGCCGGGCGACCAGATCGAGTGCTTCGAGCGCATCGAAGTGCCGCGCACCCTGTAAGGCTGCAAAGGACCGGGCCGAAAGGCCCGGTTCTGTTTCAGGGCTTCACCGTCACATCGTTACACTTACATCCAACGAACCACAGAGAGCCATCGCGCGTGCCCAAGACTTTCCATCGAACCGACCGTGTCTCCGCCCAGCTGCGCCGCGAGCTCGGCACCCTGGTGCACAACGCCGTGCGCGAGCACGGGTTGCCTTCGGTGAGCGTGTCCGACGTGGAAATCACCCGCGACATGGCGCACGCCAAGGTGTTCGTCACCGCGCTGATGCCGGAACGTTCGGAAGAAGCCGTGAAGGGCCTGAAGGAACTGGCGTGGAACCTGCGCATGGAACTGGCGCGGGCGATGAAGCTGCGCCACGTACCGGAGCTGCATTTCCATTACGACGATTCGGTGGACCGCGGCGAGCATATCGACAATCTGCTGCGTGATCTGCCCGACACCGTCGCTGCCGAGAAGAAGCGCGAAGAAAACGAGTGAGAGGGGGTAGAGCCGAGCCGCGCCCGGCCGCCTTCCGTTCCATATCCCTGACCTGGACGCAGCCGACCATGGATCGGCACTGTCGTCGCTTCGCTGGCCGTCCGTGAATCGCATGACCCGAATCCAATTCCGTCGCCTGGACGGCATCCTGCTGCTCGACAAGCCATCGGGGATGAGCTCCAACGCCGCCCTGCAGGTCGCCCGCCGGCTGTTCCGCGCGGAAAAGGGGGGCCATACCGGCAGCCTGGATCCGCTGGCTACCGGCCTGTTGCCGCTGTGCTTCGGTGAAGCGACCAAGATCGCCGGCCTGCTGCTGGGCTCGGCCAAGGCCTATGACGCCGATATCGTGCTCGGTCAGACCACCGATACCGACGATGCGGACGGCGAGGTCCTGCTCGAGCGGCCGGTGCCGGCCATCGATGCGGCGACCCTGGATGCCGCACTTGCACCATTGACCGGCCGCATCCGCCAGCGGGCACCGATCTATTCCGCGCTCAAGCAGGGCGGTGAGCCGTTGTATGTGAAGGCCCGCCGCGGGGATGCCATCGAGGCCCCGGAACGCGACGTCCATGTGCATGCCATCGAGGTGCTGCAGCAGGCGCCGGATCGCCTGCGGCTGCGCGTGACCTGCGGCTCCGGCACCTACATCCGCAGCATCGCCCGCGACCTTGGCGAGGCGCTGGGGTGCGGAGCCCATATCAGCGCCCTGCGCCGGCTATGGGTGGAGCCCTTTTCAGAGCCGGCCATGGTGAGCCTGGACACGCTGCGCGCCATGGCCGATGCCGGGGATGAGGCCGGCATGGACGCGCTGCTGCTGCCGCTGGCGGCCGGTCTGGTCGATTACCCCCGTGTGCAGCTGGACGCACGGCAGGCCGAACGCTTCTGCATGGGCCAGCGCCTGCGCGATCCGTCCTGGCCGGCCGGCCTGGTGGCTGTTTTCGATCCCGATGGTGGCGTGCGCGGCCTCGGGCAGGTCGATGACAGCGGCCTGCTGGCCTCCCAGCGACGTTTCAATCTGTGACGGCCACCGGGGCGATTCAGCCCCGGTCCTTGTTCCAGAAGGGCGCTGCCGTTACAATTTTGCGGCCCTTTCCAGGGCGGCCTGCGTCCTGCAGGTTCATATCAGCCTACGGCGAGCCAGGCGGTGCGTCCTCAACGTTCCTGCCGGCCCCGCATCCAAAGAGAAAAGACATGTCGATCGACACCCAGAAGGTTATTGAAGATAACAAGCGCAGCGCTGCCGACACCGGTTCCCCGGAAGTCCAGGTTGCCCTGCTGACCGCCCGCATCGAACTGCTGACCGGTCACTTCAAGACCCACAAGAAGGACCACCACAGCCGTCGTGGCCTGCTGCAGATGGTCAACCGCCGCCGCAGCCTGCTCGACTACCTGAAGAAGAAGGACGTCGAGCGTTACAAGGGCCTGATCGAGAAGCTTGGCCTGCGTCGCTGAGCAACGAATCCCCCGCGGCGCAGTGATGCGCCGCGGTTTTGTTTTGTAGCACCGCATTACCTTTTTTCGGGCCGGAACGACCGGCCACCCGCAGGCGGCAAGGGTCGCCGACGGTCCATTCGCAGACAGCATCCCAAGGACACCCTCCGTGGCAAAAATCACCAAAACCTTCCAGTACGGCAAACACACCGTCACGCTTGAGACCGGCGAAATCGCCCGCCAGGCCGGCGGTGCCGTCATCGTCAAGTTTGACGACACCGTGCTGCTGGTCTCCGCCGTCGCCGCCCGCAGCGCGCGTGAGGGCCAGGACTTCTTCCCGCTGACCGTCGATTATCAGGAGAAGTTCTACGCCGGTGGCCGCATCCCGGGTGGCTTCTTCAAGCGCGAAGGCCGCGCGACCGAGAAGGAAACGCTGATCTCGCGCCTGATCGACCGTCCGATCCGTCCGCTGTTCCCGGAAGACTACAAGAACGAAGTGCAGATCATCGCCACGGTCATGTCGCTGAACCCGGACATCGACGGTGACATCCCGGCGCTGATCGGCGCCTCGGCCGCGCTGGCCCTGGCCGGTACCCCGTTCAAGGGTCCGATCGGTGCTGCCAAGGTGGGTTACCGGAACGGTGAGTACATCCTCAACCCGACCGTGACCGAGCTGAAGGATTCGCAGCTGGAGCTGGTCGTCGCTGGTACCTCCAACGCCGTGCTGATGGTCGAATCCGAAGCCGCGCTGCTGTCCGAGGACGTGATGCTGGGCGCCGTGACCTTCGGTCACCGCGAACTGCAGAAGGTCATCCAGGTCATCAACGAGCTGGTCACCGAAGCCGGTACCCAGCCGTCCACCTGGACCGCCCCGGCCAAGAACGAAGCGCTGATCAGCGCGCTGAAGGAAGCCGTCGGCCCGCGCCTGGGCGAAGCCTTCCAGGTGCGCGACAAGCTGCAGCGCCGCGACGCCATCGCTGCCATCAAGAAGGACGTGACCGAAGCCCTGGCGGGCCGTGTCGCCGCTGAAGGCTGGAACCCGGCCGAGCTGTCGAAGGAATTCGGCGAGCTGGAATACAGCACCATGCGCAACGCCGTGCTGGACACCAAGGTCCGCATTGACGGCCGTGCGCTGGACACCGTGCGTCCGATCACCGTGGGCACCAAGATCCTGCCGCGCGTGCACGGCTCGGCGCTGTTCACCCGTGGCGAGACCCAGGCGATCGTGGCGATCACCCTGGGCACCGCGCGCGATGGCCAGGTCATCGACGCCGTTTCGGGCGAGTACAAGGAAAACTTCCTGTTCCATTACAACTTCCCCCCCTACTCGGTGGGTGAGTGCGGCCGCATGATGGGCCCGAAGCGCCGCGAAATCGGCCACGGCCGCCTGGCCAAGCGCGGCGTGCTGGCCGTGATGCCGACCGTGGAAGAGTTCCCGTACACCATCCGTGTCGTGTCTGAAATCACCGAATCCAACGGTTCCTCGTCGATGGCGTCGGTGTGCGGTTCCTCGCTGGCCCTGATGGACGCCGGCGTGCCGGTGAAGGCCCCGGTGGCCGGTATTGCCATGGGTCTGGTCAAGGAAGGCGAGCGTTTCGTCGTCCTGTCCGACATCCTGGGTGACGAAGATCACCTGGGCGACATGGACTTCAAGGTTGCCGGTACGGCCGAAGGTGTCTCTGCCCTGCAGATGGACATCAAGATCGAAGGCATCACCGAAGAGATCATGAAGCAGGCACTGCAGCAGGCCATGGCTGGCCGTCTGCGCATCCTGGGTGAAATGGCCCACGGCCTGACCGCCCCGCGTGAAGAGCTGTCGGACTACGCGCCGCGCCTGCTGACCATCAAGATCCACCCGGACAAGATCCGCGAAGTGATCGGCAAGGGTGGTTCCACCATCCAGGCCATCACCAAGGAAACCGGCACCCAGATC
>JAEZCF010000022.1 GCA_023430045.1 Pseudomonadota bacterium
GCGCTCAACGGTCCTGCCACCTCACCGCCAGCCACCTTCGATGGGATTCGGTTGACGGTACGAACGTCAGATGTCGGCGTCTGAATAATCGGGAACTGCCTTGGTGGGTGACGACCGTTGGTCGTCACGCTCTTCTTTTCCGTGGCTGGCGCCCACGGAAAATGTCGAAGGCCGGGCGGTCGGGCTGGGCGGGACAGTTGAGCGCCATGGATGGCGCGAAACGAGCCCTGCATGGACGTACTTGTGGGCGGGGCCCGTCAAGCCCGACCGCCCGGCCTCCCCACATGCTCCGCTGTGCGCCGCCAGGCAGGAGGGGCTCAGCCGTTCGCTGTATCCCGTAAAATACCCGCCATGAACGCCCCTACCTTCCCGTACGACACCGCGCGCCTGGGCGAACTGGCCCAGTTGCTGATCGACAATGTCCGCGAGCTGGCCCAGGCCGGCTGGACCCCGGCCACCAGCAGCAATTTCTCCCATCGCCTGGACGACCGCCACGCCGCGATCACCGTCTCCGGCAAGGACAAGGGCCGTCTCATCGAGGACGACATCATGGTGGTGGATTTCGACGGCAAGGCCGTCGGCCGTCCGCTGCGCCCGTCCGCCGAAACCCTGCTGCATACGCAGCTCTATCGCCGTTTCCCGGATATCGGCTGCGTGCTGCACACCCATTCGCCAGTGCAGACCGTCGCCTCGCGCCTGTATGCGTCCCAAGGCCACGTGCACCTGGAAGGTTACGAGCTGCTGAAGGCCTTCGCCGGCAACAGCACCCACGAAATGGCCGTGGACGTGCCGGTGTTCGCCAATACCCAGGACATGGACGTGCTGTCGGCGCAGGTTGATGCCCTGCTCGACAGCCAGAACATGTGGGGCTACCTGATCGATGGCCACGGCCTGTATGCCTGGGGCCGCGACATGGCTGAAGCACGCCGCCATCTGGAAGCCTTCGAGTTCCTGTTCCAGTGCGAGCTGGAACTGCGCAAGCTGCGCGGCTAGAAAGCCCCGCAATCGCCCGCACGAGGGGCCCCCTTGTTGTTCAAGGGGCGCGCCAAAGGCGCGGGGACAAGGTGGAATGCGCGGGCAACCCGGACGCTGAAGGCGCATCAGGTTGCCGGGCAGCGCCCGGCACTACTACTCTGTGGGCCCCCATACCGTTCAAGCCGCCGCCATGAGCCGACTGCGCATCTACGACGACACTGCCCCCGACGCCCCGCTGCTGGACACCCAGGACGGCGACATCATTGCTGCTGAACTGCTGAAGATCGGCGTAACCTTCGAACGCTGGCAGGCCAGCCAGCCCGTGGCGCCGGGCGCCAGCCAGGACGAGGTGTTTGCCGCCTACCGCGCCGACATCGACCGCCTGGTCGCCGAACGCGGCTTCAAGAGCGTGGACGTGGCCTCCATCGCGCCGGACAACCCCAATCGCGCCGAACTGCGGAAGAAGTTCCTGGACGAACACTTCCACAAGGAAGACGAAGTGCGTTTCTTCGTCGCCGGCTCCGGCCTGTTCACCCTGCACCTGGCCGACAAGGTCTACGAGATCGAGTGCGTCAAGGATGACCTGATCGCGGTCCCGGACGGTGTCACCCACTGGTTCGACATGGGCGATGAGCCGAGTTTCGTCGCGATCCGCTTCTTCACCGAAGCCGATGGCTGGGTCGGTCATTTCACCGGCACCGACATCGCGCAGAAGTTCCCCCGTTACGTTCCCACCAAGGCCTCCTGATCCATGCAGCCGCGCGTCATCCTGACCGATATCGAAGGCACCACCAGCAGCATTTCGTTCGTCAAGAACGTGCTGTTCCCCTATGCACGCCAGGCGCTGCCCGGCTTCATCGCCGAACACGGCCAGGAGCCGGACGTGCGCCGCTGGCTGGATGCGGTGGCCAGCGAGATCGGCGGTGCCTGCCAGGACAGCCTGGTCGCTGAAACGCTGCAGGGCTGGATCGACCAGGATCGCAAGCACACCGCGCTCAAGGCGCTGCAGGGCATGATCTGGGCCGAAGGCTACCGGCGTGGCGACTACACCGCGCACTTCTATCCGGAAGTGGCGGCGGTGCTGTCGGGCTGGCACGCGGCCGGGCTGAAGCTGTACGTCTACTCTTCCGGTTCGGTGCCAGCGCAGAAGCTGTTCTTCGGATTCAGCGATGCCGGCGACCTGACGCATCTTGTCTCGGGTTGGTTCGACACCGAAATCGGCGGCAAGCGCGAGGCCGACAGCTACCGCCGCATCGTCCAGGACATCGGCGTGGCTGCGGGTGGAATCCTGTTCCTGTCCGATGTGGTCGAAGAACTGGATGCCGCCCGCGAAGCGGGCCTGCAGACCCGCCTGCTGGATCGTCTGGACGATTACCCGCTGCCGCGCACCGGCGAGGCCACGCACGGCCACGAACGCGTGGAAAATTTCCAGCAGATCACCGTCTGATCTCCGAACACGGTAGAGCCGACCCATGGTCGGCTGCACCTCACCGCGCGTGTCACACCTAAAGCCGATCATGGATCGGCTCTACCGCGACGTGTCGCCAAGCGTCTGGATGTTGAGCGCGGCACGCAGTTCAGCCGGGGCGGCGCTGGTACGCAGGCCGATCACGCGCCGCTCGCCCGGCAGCAGGTCCAGAAAGTTGTCGTCCAGCGCCACGTCCAGCCCGTCGAATCCAATCCATGCGGCGCGTACCAGGCCATTCGCCTGCAGCACCACCTGCGGCCCCTCGGCGCCGACCTGGACGTTCGCCTCAAGCTGGTCCGCCTGAAGCGCCAGTCCCCGCGCGTCCACGAACTGCACGATCTGGCGCGATACCACCTGCCCTTCCTGCACCAGTTCGACCACCGCCACCGTGCGCGCCGGATCGGCATCGCCAAGCAGGCGCGCATCGCTGAAGCGGCCCACCTCGGCCGCCGTACCCGGCGCCAGCACCAGCGCCTGCTCCCGGTCGCCCAGCACGCGTCCCTGCAGGTCCATCACCCGCATCCGCCACTGCACGTACTGCGCACGCGGCGTATCGTTGAGCAGGCTCACCCGCGTCATGCCTTCATCGCGCAACGCCGCCACCGCGACATCGGCGAAGAACCTGCGCGCGTTGAAATGCAGCGGCTTCCAGTGGCCGTCGTGGTCCAGGCTGGACCAGGAAGCTCCCGGCCACACATCGTTGAGCTGCCAGTACAGCGACCCCATCGTGTAGGGACGTGATGCACGATGATGCAGCGCCGCCAGCGCGATGCCCTCGGCCTGCATCACCTGCCCCAGGTACAGGAAGGCAGCGAAATCACCCGGCTCGCCGTAACCGTCACGGATGTAATGCAGCAGCCGCGCGTTGCCCTCCCCGGCCATGAACTTCTGGTGCGCACGGATCATCGGGCTGTCGACATCCTGCGCAGCACGCGGCGCGATGCGGTCCACCATCGCCTGCGATGGCCACGACTGCAGTCCGTATTCGGACATGAAACGCGGTGTCTCCCGCAGGTAGGCGGTCACCGGCAGCGCCGGATTCCCCCACACCTCCCAGTAGTGCTTGTCGCCGCGACGGGAATCGTTGGCCTTCGTGTCCAGGTCGTTGCCCGGCGAGCTCGACCAGTAAGGAACACCAAGGCCATCCTCGGCCACCACCTGGCGCAGATCGTGGCCGAACAGATCCACATACCCCTGCCAGACCTGCGCCGCAAACGCGGGATCGGCCTGCTGCAGCTCGCGCCCGTGGCCCCAGTCCTTCCAGGCCGTTTCTTCTTCGTTGTTGCCACACCACAGCACGATGCTCGGGTGGTGCCGCAGCCGTCGCACGTTGTCGCGTGCCTCCGCGACGACGCTGCGGCGGAATGCCGGATCGAAGCCCGGCTGCATGCCGCCACCGAACATGAAATCCTGCCACACCAGCAGCCCGAGCTCATCGGCCAGATCGAAGAACGCATCGCTCTCGTAGTAACCGCCGCCCCAGTTGCGCAGCATGTTCATGTTCGCATCGCGCGCCGCGGTCAGTACCGTGCGCAGCTGCTCCACGTCCACGCGCGCGGGAAACGCATCGAACGGAATCACATTGGCGCCCTTGGCGAAGATCGGACGGCCATTGATGACGAACGCGAAACCCTGGCCGCCATCGTCATCCCGTTCGCGGCGCAGCTCCACGCTGCGCAGACCGATACGGCGGCTGGCCTGCAGCGCCGGATCGTTCCCCTGCCCAACCCGCACCTGCACCGTGTAACGATCCTGGGCACCCTGCCCCGCCGGCCACCATCGACGCGGCTGGTCGATCCGCACCGGCAGCTCCAGCTGCTGTGTGCCGGGCTCCAGGCGCGCATCGCGATTGACGCGCGCAACGACGCGTCCCTCGGGATCCTGCATCTCCAGGTGCACCGGTACGCTGCCTGCCGCGCCATCGTGTTCCACCTCGACGATCGCGCTGAGCGTGGCACGCGCGTCGGTCAACGCATCGGTGCGCACCGCCAGGTCGGTCACCCGCTGTGCGTCCCAGGCTTCCAGCCGCACCGCACGCCACACCCCGGCCGTCACATAACGCGGACCCCAGTCCCAACCGAAATGGTAGGCCGGCTTGCGCACGAAGTTGCCGACCATCGCGTCCTTCGGTTCATCGCCATAGGGCGACGGGTAGTTGCCGGCGATCCTGTGCGGCATGGCCTGCACCACCGGCAGCAGGGTGCGGATCGGTGAACGGAACACGATCCGCAGGGTGTTTTCGTCCGCCCGCAGGCGCCCTTCCACGCGTGCGGCCCAGGTGCGATGGGCGTTGTCGGCACGCAGCAGCGGCTGGCCGTTGAGCTCCACTTCCGCGAACGTATCCAGCCCTTCGAACACCAGCTCCGCATGCGGCCGCGCCAAGGTCGCGGCATCCACTTCGAAGCGTGCGCGGTATTCCCAGTCAGCCAGTCCGATCCACTGCAGTCCTGCTTCGGGGGCGCCCACGTACGGATCGGGAATCAACCCCTGCGCGAGCAGGTCGGTATGTACGCTGCCCGGCACCCGAGCATCGCGCCATTCCGCCACCTCCGGATGGGTGGCCTGCTGGCCATCTCCCGGCAGCAGCCGGAATTCCCAGCGTGCATCCAGCACGGCCGCCGATGCAGGACCTGCCGGAAACAACGAGCACGCCACAACGGCGGCCAGCAGGAAAATGGTCATGATCCGCATCGCGTCCCTCCTCGAGCATCCACGTTGGTAGAGCCGATCCACGATCGGCTGATGGCATGCCACGCCAGGATGCAGCCGACCATGGGTCGGCTCTACCTGTTGCACCACCCCCTTGCCGGACATGCCGGGGGGGGGCGCCTCCGGCAGTCGTCAGCCCGCCTTCGGCCGCACCACGTTCAGCACTTCATGGCAGGCACCCATCGTGTGGTAATCCACCTTGCCCGCCGGACTCTTCTCATCGCTGTACTTGCGGTTGTCCGCATCCAGGATGCGGAACCACGCACCGTACTCATGGTCCACGAAGTGTGCCCATGCATACGCCCACAGGCGTTCATACCAGTCCCAGTACGCTGCATCACCGGTACGCTGGGCCATCAGCGCAGCGGTCGCCAGCGTCTCGGCCTGCACCCAGAAATACTTGTCGTCGTCGCAGACGAAGCTGTCGCCGCCGATCGGCGCACCGTCCATGCCTGGCTGCCGGCGTTCCTGCGGCGCGAAGCCGTAGTACAGGCCGCCGCGTGCCTCGTCCCAGCTGCGCTCCACCGCCACGTCGAACAGGTGCTGTGCGGTCGGCACCAGCCAGTCCGCCTGCACATGGCGGTCCAGGATCAGCAGCAGCTTCGCCCACTCGGTCTGGTGGCCCGGCTGGAAGCCCCACGGACGGAACAGGTGCTTCGGGTTGTCCAGGTTGTAGGTCCAGTCGATGTTCCAGTCGCGGTCGTAGTGCTCCCACACCAGCCCACCGGCCTTGGCCGCTTGGCGGCGCGTCATGTGGTCGGCCAGCAGCAGCGCGCGGTCCACGTAGCGCTGTTCGCCACTGGCCTCGAAGGCGGCCAGCATCGCTTCGCACATGTGCATGTTGGCGTTCTGGCCGCGGTAATCCGTGAAGTTCCACTGCGCATCGGCCTCGTCCCGGTACAGGCCATGCTGCGGCTCCCAGAAGTGGGTTTCCAGCAGCTGCCAGGTCTCGTCCATCCAGCCGCGCGCCTCCTCGATGCCCGCCTTGAGCGCACAGCTGTAGGCCAGCAGCACGAAGGCCACGCCGTAGCAGTGGTTCATGTCGTCTTCGACGACGCCATCGCGCAGCGTCCACGCATAGCCGCCTGTGGCCGGATTGCGATGCACCTCGCGCAGGTAGCGCACGCCATGCCTGACTGCGTCCAGGTATGCCGCATCGCCGAATTCGCGGTAGGCCATGGCGTAGTCGAACACGAAGCGCGTGCTGCTCACCAGGTGCCGATGCGATGCGTCGTATACGCTGCCGTCGTCACGGAAGTAGTGGAAGAAACCGCCCGCTGGATCGATGCAGCGCGGGTGGTAGAACGCCATGGTGTGGGCGATGTGGTCGCGCAGGAACGCCGGCGAACGGAAGTCTGGAGTCTGGCTCATCATCGAATGTCCTGTGGTTGCTGCAACAGCGCGTTCACTTCATCGCGCGATGGCATGGCGGCGAATGCCCCCTTGCGGGTGACCGCCAGCGCGCCGACCGCCGCGCCGAAACGCAGCACTTCACTCATCGCCTTCGCGTCGGCACAGAAAGCCGACAGCCCTGCGGCATCCACGCCGCGTTCCACCAGCGCGGCCAGCAGCCCGCCCACGAAGGCATCGCCGGCAGCGGTGCTGTCCAGCATCGCCACCCGGAAGCTCGGCGCTTCGCCATGGCCGTCGCGGGTCCACCAGCGCAGCGGTGCGGCGCCATCGGTCACCACCACCCAGCGGGCGTGGGCCGCCAGCAACCGCCGCAGCACCTGGCCTTCACTTTCGTTGCCCAGCGGCGCGGCCAGGAATTCCAGCTCCTCGCGCGACAGCTTGACCACATCCGCCAGCTCAAGCGCCTGCCACAACCAGGGCAACGGATCGGCGTCGGCCGGCCACAGCGCGGGGCGCAGATTGAGGTCCAGGCTGACCAGCGCGCCGGCAGCACGTGCGCGCCGCATGCCTTCGAACGTGGTCGCCGCGATGTCAGGCTCGGTCAGGCTGTTGGAGCAGACGTGGAAACACGCTGCCTGCTCGAAACAGGCCGCCTGGAAATCCCCTGCGCGGAACAGCAGGTCAGCCGCCGGCGGGCGGTAGAAACTGAAACTGCGTTCGCCATGCGCATCCAGCGCCACAAACGCCAGCGCGGTCTTGGCAGCGGCGGTGCGGGCGATGAAGTCCGTGCCCACGCCATGCTCGGCCAGGCTGTCGGCCAGGAAATCGCCAAACATGTCGCGGCCCAGCATGCCGACGAACTGGGTCTCCAGGCCCAGCCGCGCCGCCGCCACCGCGACGTTGGCCGGCGCACCGCCGGCATACTGCAGGAAGGCGCGCGGCTGGTCCGGCGTAGCCGGTGGCTGGGCGAGTAGATCGATCAAAATCTCGCCGAAACAGACAATGGTGCCCATCCGTGACTCAGCCTCCCTGTGCTGCGCTGGCCGGCAGGCGCGCACCGCGCAGGCCGAAGAAGATGACGTAGCCGTAGCACAGCAGCGGCAGGATGAAGCTGGGCTGCAGGCCGATATGGTCGGCAAGAACGCCCTGCAGGTAAGGCACCAGCGCGCCACCCACGATGGCCATGATCAGCAGGCTGGACGCCTTGTTGGTCAGCGGTCCCAGGCGCTCGATGCCCAGCGCGAAGATGGTCGGGAACATGATGGAGTTGAACAGACCGATGGCCACGACCGAGTACAGGGCCATCTGGCCTGCGGTGGCCATGGTGGTGGCCAGCAGCAGCACGTTGATGCCGGCGAACAGGGCCAGCAGGTGGCGCGGCGAAAAGCGCGCCAGCAGCGCCGAGCCGGCGAAACGACCGATCATCGCCATGGTCCAGTAGGCGGACACATAGTGCGTGGCCTGCTGCTCACTGAAGCCGCCGATCTCCGGCATCGACAGGTAGTTGACCAGGAAGCTGCCGATGGACACCTCGGCACCCACGTAGAAGAAGATGCCCAGCACGGCGAACAGAAGGTGCCGGTGGCGCAGCGCCGCCGCATAGGTGTAATGATGGCCGCCGTCGCTGCTCTCGGTGTTCTCGCTCAGCGTCGGCAGCCGGAACAGATAGACGAACAGCGCCAGCGCCGCCAGCGCCACGGCCAGGCCCAGGTAAGGCCCCTGCACCGATTGCGCTTCGGTGGCACGGTACGCGGCCTGTTCCACCAGCGGCAACGCCGCCAGCTCATCGGCACTCTTCACCGTATTGCCCAGGATCAGCAGACCGCCGAAGATCGGCGCGATCGCGGTGCCGAGCGAATTCAGTGCCTGCGCCAGCGTCAGGCGGCTGGAGCTGGTCTGCACCGGGCCAAGCAGCGCCACGTACGGGTTGGCGGCCACCTGCAGCACGGTGATGCCGGTCGCCAGCACGAACAGCGCGCCAAGGAACGCGCTGTACTCGCGCATCTCCGCGGCGGGCCAGAACCCCAGCGCACCCACGGCGGCAATCAACAGGCCGGCCACGATGCCCTTCTTGTAGCCAAGGTGCGCGACCAGCCGGCCCGCCGGCAGCGACATCAGGAAGTACGCGCCGAAGAAGGTGAACTGCACGAGCATGGCGCGTGCGTAATTCAGTTCGAACACCGATTTCAGGTGCGGGATCAGGATGTCGTTGAGGCAGGTCAGGAAGCCCCACATGAAGAAGATGGTGGTCGCGACCGCAAGCGCAACGCGGTTGTTCACCGGCGGGGCGCCAGTACCGGGCGTTGGGGTCAGGCGTGGCGTGGAAGAGATCGGCATGCGGGGTCGCGCCTCGGTTGCGCAGGATGAAAGGAAATGGGATCAGCCCGGGCGCGCCGCGCTGCTTTCGCGTATGCGCAGCTGCACCGGTGCCACCGTGCGTCGGAAGGGAGCATCGGGCGATTGCACCCGCTGCAGGAGAAGCTCGGCGGCCTGCCGTCCACGTGCGCGCGGATCCACGGTGAGCGTGGTCAGCGGCGGCACCGCGACGGCGGCCTCGGGAATGTCATCGAAACCGGTCACCGCGAAATCGCCGCCCGGGCGGATACCGCGCGAGGTCAGGCCCAGCATCAGGCCCAGCGCCACGGTGTCGTTGTAGCAGACCGCCGCGCTGGGCCGCAGGCCATCGGCGAACAGTTCGTCCACGCGCGCGGCCGCTTCCAGGCGGTTGGGTGCCGATTCGATCAGCCACTGCGGGCGCGCCGACAGCCCGGCCTCGCCCAGCGCCTGCTGGTAGCCGGCCCGGCGCTGCTCGCAGGAACTGGAGGCGGCATGACCCCCAAAGAAGGCGATGTCGCGGTGGCCGCGTTCAATCAGGTGACGGGTGGCAAGGTACGCGCCCTGCTGATTGTCCAGCAGCAGGAAATCCCAGTCGGCGCCGGGCATCGTGCGGTTGAACAGCAGCACGTTGGCCGTCGGCCCCAGCGCCTGGCGCACCAGTGCCGCGTCGCTGCCTTCGGCCGGCGACAGGATCAGCCCGGCCGGTGTGTGTTCCATCAGGGTGCCCAGCACCGCCTGCTGGCGCTGCGCGGATTCACCGGTACTGCCCAGCAGCGTCACATAGCCCTGCTCGCCCAGCGCCTCGTCCACGCCCGCGGCGAATTCGGCGAAGAACGGGTTCGACAGATCGTTGATCACCAGCGCCACGCTGGACGAAGTACGCCGGCGCAGGTTGGCAGCGGCGCGGTTGTACACGTAACGCTGGCGCCGCAGTTCGGCTTCCACCCGGGCGCGCGTATCCACGTTCACCAGCGGGCTGCCGCGCAGCACCAGCGACACGGTCGCCCGCGACACGCCAATCGCGCGGGCGATGTCGGTCACCGTGACCGCGCGCCCGGCGGTCTTGCGCGGCGTCTTCGTGCTGCTGGAATCACTCATCGCGAAACGGCCCCTGCCCTGCGGATAGCTGCCTGATCATAACGGGCACGGCCCGCCATGCCACTGACAATGGACGCTTATCCTGCCATCGGGCCTCATTCCAGCGCGCTGCCGGGTGCGGCGCAGTAGGACACCGGCAGGTTGGCGGCCGCCGTGCCCCAGCCCTGCGCCGGTGCCTGCGCCCCCAGCGTCCACTGGATGCGGGCGCCCTGGCGCAGCTGTTCCCAGTCGAGCCACACCGCATCGTGGTTCCGGCCGTCCACCTTGACGCCCTGCACGTACTGCAGGCGGCGGCCATCGGCGCCCGGTGCACGCAGTTCCAGGTGGCGGCCGTTGCCGAGTGCGACATCGACCCTGGCGAAACGCGGCGCATGCAGCAGGAACTCACCGCTGCCCGGCACCGCCGGGTACAGCCCCAGCGCGCTGAACAGGTACCAGGCCGACATCGTGCCCAGGTCGTCGTTGCCGGTCACCCCGTTCGGCGCATTGGTGAACAACTGCTGCGCCGCACGCACCACGGCGGCGGTCTTCCACGGCTGGCCGATCAGCGTGTACATCCACGGCGCATGCAGGTCCGGTTCGTTGTTGGGGTTGTAACGGTACTGGTTGTAATAGCTGTAAGGCCCCACCACCCATTCACGGCGCGCGGCCTGCAGCGGATCGGCCAGCAGCGCGTCCATCGCGAAGAACGCATCCAGGCGCTTGCCGGCCTGCTCGCGGCCGTGCATCGCATCCACCAGGCCTGGCACGTCCTGCTGCGCCAGCCACTGGTACTGCCATGCCGTGCCCTCATGGAAACCATGGTGCGAACGCGGGCTGTACTGCCCGTTGGACGGCGAATACCACGCCCCGTCTTCGGTGCGTGGGCGCGGGAAGCCGGTGAAGCCGGTCTCCTCGTCGCGCACCTGCGCATCCCACACGTTGCGCCAGTTGCGCCCGCGCTCGCGCAGCAGCGCCGCGTCGTCCGCATGGCCCAGGCCGTCGGCCATCTGCGCCAGCGCGCAGTCGGCCAGCGCATATTCCAGCGTCGCCGACCCGCCGTGGTGCGGATCCACATCCATGCCCTTGGAGGGGAACGCACGGTCATAGGCCACGTAGCCCTTGTCCAGGTAGCTCGGGTTACCCGAACGCCCGGCCATGCGCGAGTTCAGCGGTGGCACGTCGAAGGCATTGCGGCGCAGTGCCGTCCATGCCTCACCTTCGCGGCCTTGCAATGCACCGAAGCGCCACAGATCGGCCATGAACGGCGTCACCGGATCGCCGGTCATGATGTTGGTTTCAAAGTTCGCATAGCCCCAGCGCGGCAGCCAGCCGCCCTGCCGGTCGATGGCCAGCAGGGTGCGGCCGATATCGCGCGCCACCTGCGGACGGGTCAGCGCCAGCCACTGGTTCTGTGCGCGGTAGGTATCCCACAGCGAAAAATATTCGTAATAGGTCCAGCCGTCGGCACGGTGGATCGCATCGTCGTAGCCGCGGTAGCGGCCATCGGCATCGCTGCCGGTGAGCGGCTGCAGCAGCGCGTGGTACAGCGCGGTATACAGCACCGTGCGGTCGTCCTTCGTGCCGCCGTCCACCTTCACCGTGGCCAGCTCATCGCGCCAGGCCTGCTGGGACAGGCTGCGCATGCGGTCAAATCCCAGCAGCCGGCCATCCTGCATGCCATCGCTGCGCAGGTTGGCGCGCGCGCCTTCGGCATCCACGTGCGATATCGCGCTGACCGCCGTCACTGCACGGCCTTCGGCCAGGTCGAAGGTCAGCCAGGCGCCGTTCGGCTTGGCCTCCCCTTCCATGCTGTGGCGCGCATCCGCCAGGCCGCCTTCCTCGCCCCAGGTGCCATGCGCCCTGAAGGGCCGGTCGAATTCGATGCGGAACCAAGTGGTGTACTGGTGGCCACCGCAGAAACTCTTCGTCACCAGCTTGCCTTCCACGACGCGGTCACCGACGACGTCGACCACGCTGCCGATCACCGAATGGCGCTCGTTGGCCTGGGCGACGTTGACCAGCACGTGGCCCTCGCGCTGGCCGGCGGCGAAGGTGTAGCGTTCGGCGGCCGCCCGGGTGCGCGCGGTGGTCTCGGCGTCGATACCGCCATAGCCGGTAAGGCGCACCCGGTAGTAACCGGCCTGGCCGACCTCACCCTCATGGCTGTATGCCGATGCATAGGCCTTGTGGTCGAAGGCCTTCGGATTACCGGTATCGAAGTCGCCACCCGGGCCGATGGTGCCGGTCACCGGCAGTACGGAGACCTGCCCGCCCTGCTCCCAGCAGCCTGCGCCGGAGACGAAGGAATGGCCGAAACCACGGATCTTTTCGTCGTCGTAGCGCCAGCCTGCGTAGTGGCTGCCGATGGGGCTGACCTGGATCAGCCCGAACGGCGCCGAGGCGCCCGGGAAGGTATTGCCGTCATCCTTGCTGCCGATGAAGGTGTTGACCTCGCGCTCCAGCGCGGCGGGCGCGGCCTGCAGCACGGGAGCCACCGAAAGCGCCAGCACACAGGCCAGAGAGGCCAGCGGTGCGGACACGGGAATGCGGAAACTACGCGGGAAGGTCACGATGACAGGCTCCTGGCAGGCGTCGAGGCGGTCGGGCGGCCCGTTCCGCGGCGCTCCGGATTGCCCGTTTGGGCACCTGGAGCGGCCAGGGAGGCCATTTAGATCGATTGAAGTAAACATGACGCGTTCATCGGATGCATTCTGCGCCGCAACATGGAACGCCCGGATTCGGCCTATGGGCGCATCTGCGGCGCTTCATATTGCGCAGCAGCATGCCACCGGCGCTGGACCATGCTAAAAAATGCGCGCCAATCGTTTAGATCGATCCAAGCTCAAGCGACATCGATCCAGGCTCGAACGATCACGATTGCCGGGTTCGGAAGCCGACGTGTCGCCCCTGCAGGGCGCCCTGTCTCCCCTGCCCCACCCTTGCTCGTCGGTACCACGTCCACTGCATCAGCCATCTATTCGATCCAGGAGAGGGAGAGAATGAAAAAAACCATACGCACGCACGGTCGCCGGACCCTTTCGACGGCAATCGCATTCGCCCTGGTCGCCGCTGCGGCACCGGCGTCGGTCCTGGCCCAGGACGCCGCCACCCCGCCCGCCAGCGAACAGAACCCCAGCGCCACCACGCTGGACAGCGTCAACGTCACCGGCTACCGCTACGCCATTGAAAAGAGCCTGCAGCAGAAGCGCGATGCCAATGCCGTGGTGGAAGTCATCACCGCCGAGGACGTCGGCAAGTTCCCGGACAAGAACGTGGCCGACGCGCTGCAGCGCGTGCCGGGCGTGGTCATCACCCGCGACGGCGGCGAAGGCAAGAACGTCAGCGTGCGCGGCCTGGATTCGGACCTCACCCTGACCCAGTTGAACGGCAACTACATCGCCACCTCGGAAAGCAACAACGAGGCATCGCGCTCGTTCAACTACACCCTGCTGCCGTCGAACATGCTGGAAAGCGCCGAGCTGTTCAAATCGCCGGAAGCCCGCATCGACGAGGGCGGCATCGGCGGCACGGTCATCCTGCATACGCGTCGTCCGCTGGAGATGGAATCCAACTCCGGCTTCGTCAACCTGGAAGGCGTCTCCTCCGATACCAGCGATGGCATGGATCCGCAGGTATCGGCGATGTATTCCTGGCACAGCCAGGACGAACGCTTCGGCGTGCTGATCGGTGCGACGAAACAGAAGCGCACCAACCGCAGCATGGAAGTGCAGGCCTCCGATTACCAGTGGTACGGGGACGATTACGATGCCATGCCGGCACAGGACGTCAACGGCCGCCCGATGGAACAGGGCGGCATCGCGTACTGGTGGGGCGAGTCGGGCTTCTACAACCAGTCCGGCGATTACATGACGAACTTCTTCATGCCCACCTCGGTGGCGTTCGGCGTGCGCGAGCAGCAGCGCGAGCGTACCGGCGGCCAGCTGACGTTCCAGTTCAAGCCGGCCGACAACCTCACGCTGACGGCGAACTACTTCCGCTTCGAACTGCAGGAAGACTACATCCTCAACCAGGCCAAGATTCCGGAATGGAACATCGCCCGCTACAACGGCGATGGCAACTGGGCCGGCGGGCGCCTGGTGAACGGCATGCAGTTCGATCGCAGCGGCACCATCGTCACCGGCGCGCAGTATGAAAAGCTGGCTGGAAAGACGTACTACTGCAGCGAGGAACAGGCTGCGGCCGCGGGCCTGCCGCCGGGTGGCTGGGGCCCTGACGACTGCACCGTGCCCACGCCGCAGCTGTCCGGCGCCTACAGCCGCGAAGAAGCCCTTTCGCAGACCGGCGACCTGACCGTGGACTGGGAAATCAGCCCGCTGAGCAAGGTCACCTTCAAGGGTGGCCGCACCTGGTCCGAAGGCGGACCGTCGATGAACTTCCGCATGTCGGCCAAGCCGCGCCGCCAGGTGGATGGCGTATGGCAGGCCGGCAACCAGTACAGCGCATGGGATTTCACCGGCACGCCGTCGGCGACCTTCTCGCCGGATCTGCAGGAACAGCTGATGGCCGGTATCGCCGAGATCGATACCGGCTCCACCGATTCGTCCTGGCGCGAAACCAGCATCGAGCAGAACTACTTCCAGGCCGATTTCACCCGCCTGTTCGAAAGCGGCTGGCTGGATTCCATCCAGATGGGCGTGAAGTATCGTGACGGCAAGGTCCACCGCAATACCGGCAACACCTACTGGGTGTGCCAGGGCGCTGACCCGGCCGACTACGAGGCGCGCTACCAGTACAAGAACTGTGCCGATCCGGAAAAGGAAATCGGACAGCCCGGCTTCTTCCTGTCCAGCCCGATCGACAACATCGCCGGTGGCTTCAACGCCAACGTGATGCCGGGCATCAACTATCCGGCCTATATCGACTATCTGAACAACCGCTACGGCGGCATGCAGAACCGTCGCGAGCCGGACTTCGTCTACGACGTCAACGAAAAGATCTACTCCACCTACTTCCAGGCCAACTTCCGTACCGAGCGCCTGCGCGGCAATGTCGGCGTGCGTGTCGCCCAGACCCGCCAGAACGCATCGTCCAGCGATTCGGTGGAACGCTTCATGGATTATTTCGTGGATGGCGCCGACGGCAACCCGCTGGCCTGTCCTCCGGGCGGCGCACCGGCCGGTACGGTGTGCGAATCCGGTTTCGTGCGTTCGGACGTGCGCGAAAAGACCTACGAGACATCCTCGCTGTCCAAGACCTACACCGACGTGTTGCCCAGCTTCAACATCGCCTGGGACATCACCGACAACATCGTGCTGCGCGGTGCGGCGTCCAAGGTCATCGCGCGTCCGGGCTACACCAGCATCGCCTATCCGGGTGGCCTGCAGTACATCAGCGAGGAATACAGCAACGACCGTCGCGTGGCCGGTGGCACCACCACGCCGGGCTGGTACGGCAACGGCAGCAACAAGCAGCTGGAACCGTTCGAGGCGCTGCAGTACGACCTGGGCGTGGAGTGGTACTTCAAGCCGGGTTCGGTTGCCGGCGTGGCACTGTTCCGCAAGGACGTGGACAACTTCACCGTGCCGGTGGTGGCCGACCTGCAGATGGAAGTGGGCGGCGAGACCGTCACGGTGCAGGACTACGAGACCGAGGCCAACGGCCGCGACGGCGTCTCGCAGGGCGTTGAAGTGTATGGCCAGTACACATTCGACTTTGGACTGGGCGTGCAGGCCAACTACACCTACAACGACACCAACCTGGCATCTATCGTGCTCGACGGCGAAAGCATCGGCGCCTCGCCGCTGGTGGGCAGCGCGAAGAACCAGGCCAACGTCACCGTGTTCTACGAGAACGACCGGTTCCTGGCGCGTGCCTCGTACAACCGTCGTGGCGAAGTGGTGGGCGGCCTGAACAACGGCATGACCATCTACACCGAGCCCTACGATCAGCTCGATCTCAACGCTGCGTACAACATCACCGACGCGCTGACGGTGACGGCCTCGGTGCTCAACGCCACCAAGTCCGAGCAGCGCACGCACCTGGGCAGTGACACCGACGCCCGCCTGCTGTCGAACATCTATACCGGTCGCCAGCTGTATGTCGGCCTGAACTGGAAGTTCTGAGGCAAGGGAGCCGGGCCCTGCCCGGCTGCCCTTAATCGCGCAGCGGGGCAGAGCCCCGCTCTACAGGGCAAGGTCGCGTAGAGCCGGGGTCGGGCCGGCGGGCGTGGTGGGTGACGGGGG
>JAEZCF010000071.1 GCA_023430045.1 Pseudomonadota bacterium
CCGGCCTGGTGCCTTACCTGTCCAGCCGCACGCGCACCGATCCGGAATGTGACTGCAGGCTGATGTCGCCGTCGCCGGCCCCGAGCCGCGCTTCGAGCGAACTTCCCGGCCCGTGCCGCGGCCGTTCCACCGTTCCCGCCTGGCTGTCGATGGAACCGCTGAAGCTCTTGACCGAAAGCTGTGCCGACACCGTGCGGGGCAGCCGCAGCACGATGGGTGCACTCACCGACTGCGCGCTGATGCGGCCCCCCGGTGCCAGAGCCGAGGCCGACAGTTCGACGCTGCCCGATACCGTCTCCACCGCCAGCCGCTGGGTCCGCCCTGCGTCCACGCCGACCCGGCCGGAAACACTCTGCGCGCCGATATCCCCGCTTACCCCGCCACCGGCGCGGATGCTGCCGCTCACTGTCCGCGCATCCAGCCGCGCCGTCTGCAGTTGCGCCAGCACATCGCCGCTGACGGTGGTCAACGCGGTTTCGCCACTGCGCCCGCCGGCGCGCAGATCGCCGCTTACGGTATTGGCCTGCAGGCGCTTCACGTCCACGCCGTCGATATCGAGGTCGGCGCTGACCGTGCCCAGCTGTACTTCCACCCCGCGCGGCACACGCAGCTCCAGTGTTGCCCCGCCGTTGTTGCTGCGCCTTGGATACTCCACCTCCCAGCGCACGCGGTTGGCACTCTTCTCCGGCTTCAACGTCAGGCCATCGGACAGGGTGCCGGTCAGCTGCACATCGTTGCGATCCCAGCCGCGAACGGTGACCTTGCCGGCGACGTTGCTCAGTTCGATGCGGCCACCGCTGGCGATCGCATGGCGATCATCGACACGGGTATCCGCCCAGGCCGGGGCGGACAGCAGCAGGGCGGCACTCAACAGGATGGAAATTCGCATGGTTGGCTCCTTCAGGTCGTCAGGCCGGTAGCAGCCATGGCCGCCTGCCGGGTCAGTTCAAGCCGCAGCGCGTAGGTACGCTGCAGCTGTTCAAGCAGATGCCACGAGCGTGGATCCTGCGCCAGCGCATCGCGGATCTGCACCGCGCTCCGGTCCAGTTCGGTCAGCGCAGGCTGGTAATCGGTCACGCGCTGTTCCGGAAATGCGGCCATCGCCTGCCGGTATTCCTCGGTCATCGCGCTTGCCTGCACCTGCAGGGTGGTCGGCGCGACGGATGCCGGATGCAGGAACTGCATCGCCGTCGGCAGCACCGCATACAGTGCGACGCCGGCGGCCAGCGCGCCCCCCACCGGCCACGCCCAGCGACGCGGGCGGCGACGGCTGGCCGGCGTGATCCTGGCCACTGGCACGGTCGGCAAGGCCGCGCTGACGTCCTCGCGCGGCGGCAAGGCCGCCTTCAGCCGGTTCCAGCCATCCGGCGGAACCGGCATGCAGGCCGGCAACGCACGCAACCGCTGCCGCAGGGTCTCGTCGTGCGATGGCACACCCCTGCCGACAGACTCCGGCCGGCCCTGTTCCAGATCATCGTTCATGTCATGTCTCCCAGCCGCGCGCGCAGCAGGCCGCGCGCGCGATGAAGCTGTGCCTTCGAACTGCCGACCGCCATCCGCAGCTGCGCGGCGATCTCATGGTGTTTCCAGCCTTCCACATCATGCAGCACCAGCACGGCCCGAGCCCGCGGCGGCAAGGTCGCCAATGCACGCTCCAGATCGCGTTCCGTGCCGGCGCAGGCATCGTGCACGCCCAGTTCCGGCAGGTCGCCATCCACCTCGTCCAGGCTGTCGTGCACTTCGCCACCGCGCGCGCGCAGTTCCATCAGCGCCGCATTGACCGCCAGCCGGTGCAGCCAGGTGGCCAGGCTGCTGTCATGACGGAATCCCGGCAGCGCCTTCCAGGCCTGCAGGAAAGCCTCCTGCAGGACATCTTCGGCACGCGCCTGCTGGCCACCGCACAGGCGCCACACCACCGCGAACAGCCGCGGGGCATGCAGGCGGTACACCTGCTCGTAGGCCTCCATGTCACCCGCCGCCGCCGCGCTGACCAGCGCCCGCTCATCCAGGAGCGGACCATCGGCAACCGGCGCTGGCAGGGAGGTGTCGAGCATGACCCTTGGATGCGACCGCACGAAGAATGGTTTAAACGCAATCAGCCAGGCAGGCATTTAAACCTTCCGCGGGCCGCCGGCATCCAAGAACGGTAACCAGCCGGCCGTCCAGGCCAGGGAGGCCCTGCAATGTCCACCACCGCCGCCAGCGGCCTGCTCGCCATCGTCGTCTGCGCCGCGCTGCAGGGCAATCCCCTGCAGTTGCAGCTGCGCCCGGGCGACGGACACGCCTGCCTGCTGCGCGATGGCGCGGCGGTGGCGTGCCTGCGCTGGCCAGCACGATGGGCCGGAGTCGAATCGCAGCCGGCACGCAGGTAACATCGGCATCCCCCTGCGTTTACCGGATACCGCTGCATGGAGAAGTACCTGCCACCGTGGACCCATGCCTGGCTCGTACAGGTCGAACTGGCCGCGCAGGTGCTGCTCACCGTGCTGCTGGCCTGGCTGGTCCGCTTCCTGGCCCGGCGCCTGATCCGCCGCTTCGCCGCGCATTACTCACTGCCGCCGGAAATGGTGATGGGCGCGCGCCGGGTCACCTCGTTCGTTGTCTACTTCACCGCGCTGCTGGTGATCCTGCACATCTTCGGAACCTCGGCAGCAGTGCTGTGGACGGCGTTCACCGGCTTTGCCGCCGTCGGCGCGGTCGCGTTCTTCGCGGCGTGGAGCGTGCTGTCCAACATCTTCTGCACGCTGCTGATCTTCACCACCCGCCCGTTCCGCCTGCACGATTACATTGAAGTGCTGGAGAACGGCGAGAAGCCCGGCCTGAAGGGACGCGTCATCGACGTCAATCTGATCTACACCACGCTGCAGGAAACCGGCGAAGGCCACGAAGGGACGGTGCTGCAGCTGCCGAACAACCTGTTCTTCCAGCGCACCGTGCGTCGCTGGCGCGATACCTCGCAGGCACCGGGCGGCATCCAG
Source organism: Pseudomonadota bacterium (assembly GCA_023430045.1). Classification (GTDB taxonomy): domain Bacteria; phylum Pseudomonadota; class Gammaproteobacteria; order Xanthomonadales; family Xanthomonadaceae; genus Stenotrophomonas. Next base: position 2,979 of record JAEZCF010000071.1, read on the forward strand.
GGCGACGGCTGACGCCCATTCACGCCAGCGGCTCAGCGCAACTGGCTGTCCTTGCTGCCACGCCTGTTGTAACCGCTCTGTGCCTGCTCGTCCTCGTCGTGCGCCTGCTGGCAGGTCACGCACAACCGTACGCCCGGCACGGCCTGGCGGCGTGCCAGCGGAATCGGCGCATCGCACTCCTCGCACCGATCCAGTCCTGGTCCCTTTCGCAGCTGGCGGCGCGCGCGCGCGATCGCATCATCGACCGTCGCATCGATCTGGTCCTGTACCGCGCCATCTCCTGCCCATCCGGTGGCCATGGGCTTTGCTCCGCCTGTGTGGAACGCCACTATGGACCGCATGGGGTGTAGAGCGGGTCCATGACCCGCTGCCGGCCTACCAGACCAGGTCGTCGGGGATCTGGAACTGGGCGTAGTACGCATCATCTTCGGCATTGCCGGTGGACGGCACGTTGCTCTCCCCCACCTGGCCGTGGTCGACCAGGATCGCTTCCGGAGCGCGCTCTCGCACCTTTTCCGCCGCCGCACGCGGCAGCAGCGCGAAGCCCTCGCCATGCGCGACGATGACCAGCGCGCCGCCGGACAGCGCCTTGCGCAGCTTTTCATCGATCAGCAGCGTGCGGATCGCCGTGCCATCGCTGAACCGGTATTCGCTGTCACCGGCATGCGGCACCGCATGCGCCTGGATGATCTGCCGCGCCTGCGCTTTCTGTTCCAGCGCGCGCGCCTGGGCATTGCGTTCAGCGGCCAGTGCGCGGTCGCGTTCGGCCTTCTGCAGGCGCGCCCGTTCAGCCTCGCGCTGGACCTCCGCCGACAGTGCCGGCGCCTTGCCCTGGCGGGCCTTGGCCTGCTCCCGGGCGGCAGCGCTGGCCTGCGACTTCTTCGCCAGCCCGGCCTTGAGCAATTGTTCCTGCAGCGCGTTCGGCTTTGCCATGGTCCTGCCTGCAACTGGTCTATCGTAGGGGTTCCCATGATACCGGAGCACCGCCTGCCCCATGCCTGCCCTGAAGTACCTCACCGGCTACCCCGAGCCCGTGCTGGCCCAGGTCCGCCAGCTGCTGGCCGAGGACCGTCTCGGCACGCTGCTGCAACGGCGGTATCCGGACATGCACGAGGTGCGCAGCGACCGCCAGCTGTACGACTACACCCAGGACATGAAGGACCGCTTCCTGCGCCAGTCGGCCCGGCTGCACAAGGTGTGCTACGACAACCGTCTGGAAGTCATCAGGCATGCGCTGGGCATGCACACCGCGGTGTCGCGGGTACAGGGCAGCCGGCTCAAGGCCAGCCGCGAGATCCGCGTGGCCAGCGTGTTCCGCCAGGCCCCGGCCGCCTTCCTGCGCATGATCGTGGTGCACGAACTGGCGCACCTGAAGGAAGCCGAGCACAACAAGGCCTTCTACCAGCTGTGCCAGCACATGGAACCGGACTACATGCAGCTGGAATTCGATACCCGGCTGTACCTGACCGAACTGTCGCGCCGCAACGACTGAAGCGGCGATCTGCCGTGGCAGTTACACTGCGCGCCCATCGAGATCCCTGCGCCATGCTCCCCATCCGTCTGGACAAACGCCTCGCCGAACTGCTCGGCTGCCCGCGCGGCGAAGCGCGCCGCTACATCGAGGGCGGCTGGGTGCGCGTGGATGGCGAGGTCGTCGAACAACCGCAGGCAGCGGTGACCACCCAGTCCATCGAGGTGGATCCGGCCGCGCGCGACGAACGTGCTGAGCGGGTGTCGATGCTGTTGCAGAAACCGTCCGGCATGCCGGCCGACGCGCTGTGCGCCCAGGTCACGCCCGCTTCGCGCAGCCCGCTCGATGCCAGCGGCATGCGTCCGCTGCAGCGGCATTTCCACGGACTGCAGCTGGCCGCATCGCTGCCTGCGCAGGACAGCGGCCTGGTGGTGGTCAGCCAGGATCCGCGCATCCTGGCCCACCTGCAGCAGCAGCTGTCGCGTACCGAACAGGAGTTCCTGGTCGACGTGCAGGGGGAACGCGCGTTGTGGGACATCGCACGGCTGCAGGCCGGACTGCAGGAAAACGGCCGCACGCTCGGCGGCTGCCGGATCAGCTGGCAGAGCGAACAACGGCTGCGTTTTGCCGGCAAGGGCCTGCATCCGCGCATGTTGCGCGATGCCTGCACAGGTGCCTCGATGCAGGTGGTCGGCATCCGTCGGCTGCGGATCGGCCGGGTGGCGCTCGGCCCCCTGCTTCCGGGGCAATGGCGCTACATGGGCGTGGACGAGCGCTTCTGAGCACGCACTGGGCGCGCGCGGGATGGCCGGTTAGCATCACCGCATGACCCGAACGAAACCTCTCTGGCGGCGGCTGGCGCGCTGGCTGGCCATCATCCTGGGCCTGCTGGTGCTGCTGGTCCTGTCCGGCCTGCTGCTGGCCGACCACCTGACCCCGCAGGCACACGGCGAGCCGTCCAATGTGTTGCCACCACAACCGGCACAGACCCGGATCGACCGCGAGTCCATGGCGTTGCAGGCCGCGCATCCCGGGCAGTCCGGGGTGGCCTTCCTGTCCGATGGACTGGATGCCTTCGCGGCGCGCTCGGTGATCACCGAACGCGCCGAACGCAGCCTGGACCTGCAGTACTACATCTGGCACGACGACCTGATCGGCCACCTGATGGCCCGCGCGCTGCACGATGCAGCCGAACGCGGCGTGTGCGTGCGCATCCTGCTCGACGACATGAACGCGCAGGACAAGGACGCGCTGATGATGGCGCTCGATACCCATCCCAACATCGAGATCCGCCTCTACAACCCCTTCCGCAACCGCAATGGCCTCTGGCACATGGTGGAAATGGTGCAGCGGGTGTTCTCCATGAACCACCGCATGCACAACAAGAGCTGGATCGCCGACGGCCGCATGGCCATCGTCGGCGGCCGCAACATCGGCGAGGAATACTTCAGCGCGCGCGCCGACGTGAACTTCCGCGACCTCGACCTGCTGGTCGTCGGGCCGGCGGTCAGCGAGGCCAACCGCGTATTCGACGACTTCTGGAACAGTGAGGCCGCCGTACCGATCGCCGCGCTGGCCTTCCACACGCCGGCCGAGCTGCGGCTGCTGATGCGCGAATCGGACAATGAGGCGCAGCGGGATGTCGCCGGCCCGTACCTGCGCGAAGTGGATGCCTCGCGCAGGCGCGCCCAGGCAAGTGCATCGCCGCTGCACTGGAGCGGCCATGTACGCATCGTTTCGGATCCGCCGATGAAGCACCGGCGCGACGACCAGCAGGACTGGCTGGTCACCCGGCTGGCGCGCATGCTCGGCGCGAGCAGGGAGAAGGCGCTGCTGATCTCCCCCTATTTCGTACCCGGCGAGGAAGGCCTGCGCGGACTGTCGGCGCTGCGTTCGCGCGGCGTGCAGGTGGGTGTGGTCACCAATTCGCTGGCGGCCAACGACGTGGTGGCCGTGCATGGCGGCTACATGGGCTATCGCGCGCCGCTGCTGCAGGCGGGCGTGCAGGTATACGAACTGAAGGCGAACGGGCGGGCCACCGGCTCCGGACTGTTCGGCAGCAGCGGCGCCAGCCTGCACACCAAGGCCTTCGTGCTGGATGACCGCCGCGGCTTTGTCGGTTCGTTCAACCTTGATCCACGTTCGGCCTACCTCAACACGGAAATGGGCGTGGTCTTCGACGATCCGGCGATGGCCACCCAGCTGACCGCTGAGTACCTGCGCCTGGCCAGCCCGGAACAGAGCTGGTGGCTGGCGCTGGACCGGCACGGCGACGTGCGCTGGCTGGATCGCGAAGGCAGCCCGGCGTGGATCGCCACCGAACCGGACAGCAGCTGGCGCCTGCGTACCGCGGCCCGGATCATCAGCTGGCTGCCGCTGGAATCGCAGCTTTGACCCTTGCCGGGTCTTGACCAGCGGGTTCTGTCGGGTTGGGGGCGCCGGGCCCGCGCGAAGCCGGGGGGGGGGGGGG
>JAEZCF010000137.1 GCA_023430045.1 Pseudomonadota bacterium
GGCGGGCGCGTCGTGACGATCTCCCGGGCCGCGGCGGACGCCCCCCCCGCGGGGGCGGCCGCCCGGCCCCCGCCAACCCGATGAACCCCCAGCCGGCCACGTCCCGGCACTACGAACGCTCGTGCCAGCCCCCACCCAGTACCTTGTACAGGGCGATGCGGTTGGCCTGCTGTGCCAGCGCGGTCTGCAGCTGACTCTGCTGCGCGGCGTAGGCCGTACGGCGCGCATCCAGAAGAGTGACGAAGCTGTCCAGTCCGGCATCGTAACGGGCCTGCGACAGACGTTCGGCCTGCAGTGCAGCATCCACCAGGGCCTGTTGCGAAGCCGCCTGCGCATCCAGGCTGCTGCTTGATGCCAACGCATCGGCGGTTTCACGGAAACCGGCCTGGATGGCCTTTTCATACCCGGCCAGCGCGATATCGCGATCAGCGGTGGCTACGTCGAGGCTGGCGCGCAGCCGGCCGCCCTGGAAGATCGGCAGGGTGATCGTCGGCAGGAAGCTCCATGCCCGCGTGCCGCTGTCGAACAGGCCGGACAGTTCGCCGGATGTACTGCCGATGCTGCCGGTCAGGCGGATGCTGGGGAAGAATGCCGCGCGTGCCGCGCCGATGTTGGCGTTCGCCGCCAGCAACGTGTGCTCGGCCGCCATGATGTCGGGACGGCGCAGCAGCACATCGCTGGGCAGGTCGGCCGGCGGTGGTGCCAGTGCGGCGATGTCCAGCACGGTATCGGCGGACGGCAGTAGGGATTCGTCCAGCGTGCCACCGGCCAGCAGCGACAGCGCATTGCGGTCCTGCTGCACCTGGCCACGCAGGCGCGCGGCATCGGTACGTGCGGTTTCCACCAGGGTGCGGGTCTGGGCCAGTTCCAGCGCCGAACTGCCGCCACGTTCGAAGCGCGCCTGCGCCAGCCGCAGCGAGTCCTCGTGGCTGGCCAGGGTGGCGTCGGCGATACGCAGCAGTTCGCTATCCGCGCCCAGTGTCAGCCACGCGGTCGCCGTTTCGGCCACCAGGCCGAGCTGCGCGCTGCGACGATTGGCGGCCACGGAGAAGTACTGCTGCAACGCCGCTTCGCTCAGGTTGCGCACGCGGCCGAACAGGTCGAGCTCGAAATCGGTGACGCCCAGGCCGGCGCTGTACTGCTCGCTGACCGGTGCGTCGCCACCGCTGCGCTGGCCCTGAGCCTGCACGGCTACGGACGGCACACGGTCGGCGCGCTGGATGCGGTACTGCGCACGCGCACGCTCGACATTGAGCGCCGTCACACGCAGGTCGCGGTTGTTCTCCAGCGCCTGGTCGATGACCTGCTGCAGGCGGGGGTCGGTGAAGAAATCCCGCCAGCCAAGCACGGCGACATCGGTCGCTTGGCCCTGCCCGGCATCGGCCGGCCACTGCGCCGGGATCGCCGGAGCGACCTCGGTGCTGCGTGGTTCAAGCATGCTGCAGCCGGAGAGCAGGAGCGCAGCCAGGAGTGACGTTGAGAGTGTTGAAGGCTTCATCAAGCTTTTCCGTCCCGAATGGGCACATGGCCCGTCTGGAGAACAGCCCCCTTCATGTTGAAGGGGCGCGCCGAAGGCGGGGGGATTAGGTGGAATGCGTGGGCAGCGACATCAACCGGCGCGCAGGCGCCGGTTGAACAGTCGCTGCACCACCACGAAGAACAGCGGGATGAAGAACACGCCTAGCAGGGTGCCGACCAGCATGCCGCCGAGCACGCCGGTGCCGATGGCACGCTGCGCACCCGAGCCCGCGCCGGAGGCGATGGCCAGCGGCAACACACCAAGGCCGAATGCCAGCGAGGTCATGATGATCGGGCGCAGACGGTCGCGCACCGCGTGCATCGTCGCTTCGATCAGCCCCGCGCCCTTCTCCAGGTTCTCCTTGGCGAACTCCACGATCAGGATGGCGTTCTTCGATGTCAGGCCTACCGTGGTCAGCATCGCCACCTGGAAATAGATGTCGCGCTCCATGCCACGGAACGTGTTGGCCAGCACCGCACCGAGGATGCCCAGCGGCGCCACCAGCAGTACCGATGTCGGCACGCTCCAGCTTTCGTACAGGGCAGCCAGGCACAGGAACACGATCAGCAGCGACAGCGAATACAGCAGCGGCGTCTGCGAGCCGGCCTGGCGTTCCTGGTAGGACAACGCCGTCCATTCGATCTCGAAGCCCGGCGGCAGGTCGCTGGCCAGGCGCTCGATCTCCGCCATCGCATCGCCCGATGCCACGCCCGGTGCCGGCTCGCCCTGGATCTCCATCGCCGATACGCCGTTGTAGCGCTCCAGACGCGGCGAGCCGTAATCCCAGCGCGTGGTGGCGAAGGCACTGAACGGCACCATGTCACCGGCGGTGTTCTTCACCGACCACCTGTTGAAGTCGTCCGGGTTCATGCGGAAGTCCGCATCGGACTGCACGTACACGCGCTTGACGCGGCCACGGTCGATGAAATCATCGATGTAGCTGCTGCCCCACGCAGTGGCCAGGGTGCTGTTGACCGACGACATCGACAGGCCAAGCGCATTGGCCTTTTCCACGTCCACGTCGATGCGCAGCTGCGGGGTGTCTTCCTGGCCGTTCGGGCGGACGTTGGCCAGCAGGTCGCTCTGCCCGGCGCCACCGAGCAACTGGTTGCGCGCGGCCAGCAGGGCATCGTGCCCCTGCCCGCTGTTGTCCTTCAGGAAGAAGGTGTAGCCCGAACCGATGCCCAGTTCGGGCATCGCCGGCGGCGGGAAGGCGAAGATGAAGGCGTCCTTGATCTCTCCCAGCGCACCCATCGCGCGCCCAGTGATGGCACCCACGCTCTGATCGCCATCGCGGTCGCTCCAGTCCTTCAGCTTCACGAAGGCCATGCCGGCGTTCTGGCCCATGCCGGCGAAGCTGAAGCCCTGCACCGCGAAGATCGACTCGATGGCTTCGCTTTCGTTCTTCAGGAAATGGTCTTCCAGCTTCGACATCGCTTCCAGCGTGCGCTCCTGGGTGGCACCGACCGGCGTCTGCACCAGCGCCATCAGGATGCCCTGGTCCTCGTTGGGCAGGAACGCGCTGGGCAGGCGCGCGAACAGCAGGCCCATCACCACGAACAGCGCCGCAGTAATCCCCATGAAGCGCCACGGCCGCGCGATGATGCCGCGCACGCCGCGCTGGTACTGGCCGCTGGAGCGGTCGAAGCCGCGGTTGAACCAGCCGAAGAAACGGCCGACCGGCCCGCGTGCGACGTGATGCTCACCCTTCTTCAAGGGCTTGAGCATGGTCGCGCACAGCGCCGGGGTCAGCACGATCGCGACCAGCACCGACAACGCCATCGCCGAGACGATCGTCGCCGAGAACTGGCGGTAGATGACGCCGGTGGCGCCGCTCATGAACGCCATCGGCACGAACACCGCCGACAGTACCAGGCCGATGCCGACCAGCGCTCCGGTGATCTGCTCCATCGACTTGCGCGTGGCCTCCCGCGGCGACAGGCCCTCCTCGGACATGATGCGCTCGACGTTCTCGACCACGACGATGGCGTCGTCGACCAGCAGGCCGATCGCCAGCACCATCGCGAACATCGTCAGCATGTTGATCGAGAAGCCCAGAGCGGCCAGCACCCCGAACGTGCCCAGCAGCACCACCGGAACCGCGATCGTCGGGATCAGGGTGGCGCGGAAGTTCTGCAGGAACAGGTTCCTCACCAGGAACACCAGCACGATCGCTTCGATCAGGGTCTTGATCACGCCCTTGATCGAGACCTGCACGAACGGCGTGGTGTCGTACGGCACCACCGCTTCCAGGCCGGCCGGGAAGTTGGCCTTCAGGTCTTCCAGCGTGGCGCGCACGCCTTCGGCCGTATCCAGCGCGTTGGCGCCGGTGGCCAGGGTGATCGCGATGCCGGTGGACGGCTTGCCGTTGTAGCGGGTGACGAAGTCGTAGCTTTCCGCACCCAGTTCCACCCGGGCCACATCGCCCAGGCGCAGCTCGCTGCCGTCGGCATTGGAGCGCAGCAGGATGTCGCGGAACTGTTCCGACGTCTGCAGGCGGTCCTGCGCGTTGATCGTGGCGTTGAGCTGCTGGTTCTTCACCGACGGCGCGCCGCCGAGCTGGCCGATGGCCACCTGCGCGTTCTGCGCGGTGATCGCCGCGGCCACTTCCTCCACCGACAGCCGGTAGGTGTGCAGCCGGTTCGGATCCAGCCAGATGCGCATCGCGTACTTGCCGCCGAACACCTGGATGTTGCCCACGCCCGGCACGCGGCTGAGCGGATCGACCAGGTTCGAACCGACGTAGTCGGCGATGTCGTTGGCGTCCATGCTGCCGTCGGCGGACACGACGCCGAGCACCTGCAGGAAGCCGCTGCTGGACTTGGCCACGTTGATGCCCTGCTGCTGCACCGGCTGCGGCAGCAGCGGCATCGCCAGCTGCAGCTTGTTCTGGACCTGCACCTGGGCGATGTCCGGGTCGGTGCCGCTGCGGAAGGTCAGCGTGATCGTGGCCATGCCGTTGGCCGAGCTGTTGGACGAGAAGTACATCAGCCCATCCAGGCCCTTCATGTTCTGCTCGATGATCTGCGTCACCGAGTCC
>JAEZCF010000173.1 GCA_023430045.1 Pseudomonadota bacterium
GGCTTATCCCGGGGGCCCCGCCCACCTTGGGGCGGCTCTACCAAGGCAGATCAGCGGCGCAGGGCGTCCAGGGAGTCCTGCTGCAGGCGTTCGTACAGCGCGAACTCGTCATGCACGCTGGCGCCCAGTGCCTGCTCGAAGGCATCGCGGTTGGCATGCGCGGCATAGGCGCGCTGTTCGCTGCCGCCAAGGTTCGACTGGAAAATGCCCGCCGCGCTGACCGGCAGGAAGTCCTCATAGACGATGGGATCGGCGGTCGCCAGTCCGGCGGCAATCAATGCTTCGGCCGGCAGCTCACCCACCTGTTCCGGTGCCGCGTGGCCGGCCTCGGTGAGCTGGTAGCGGTAGTAACCCAACCCCTCACGGCGCAGCGTTCCGTGTTCATCCGGGAAGGATACGAAGGCGGCCGCCAGCCGTGAGCTGTAATCGCCCGTGCTGCCCGCGCCATCGGCATCGCGCGCGTGCGCCAGCAGCTGGTCGTACAGCGCGCGGCCCTTCGGGGTCAGTGCCAGTCCACGCTGCTCGATCTCGCCGAAACGCGCGGTATGCGTGCCTGCTGCACCGCCCTGCCCATCCGGGAAGTGCACCGGCTCCTCCAGTGCCTTGAAGCTGGTCTGCCGCAGCAGGATCGGGCAGGCGCGGCGCGGTGGGCCTTCGATGACTGCCTTGGCGGCAATACCGGCCGCGATCATGCCCTCCTGCGCGGCATCGATATCCAGCGTGCGCGGGGTGAGGTGGTTGATGTGCGGCCCGCGGAAGCAGACGACATCGGCGATCAGCCGGTGCGCGTCACTCAGTGCCTGGTAGGTCGGCAGCGCCACAGTGGCGTCACTGTGCCAGCGGAAGGTTTCCAGAACCTCGGCGACGAAGCGCTCTGCATCAACGTCCGCCAGGCCACCATCGCGTTCCGCCTGATCAATCAATGCGAGGGCGCCATCGGTGAAGATGCGCCGGCGTGCGAGGATATCCGCCGCCTGCGCGCGCAACTCCGCGTCTTCGATGAGTTCCAGCCGCAGCAGCGAGGTGAACACACGGAACGGATTGGTCGCCAACGCCGACGCCTGCACGGGCCGGAAGGCGGTGGAATGCACCGGCACCCCCGCCACGCTCAGGTCGTAGTAGCCCACCGGCTGCATGCCCATCACCGCGAACAGACGACGCAGGGTGGCCAGCTCGTCGGCGGTGCCGACACGGATGGCGCCGTGACGCTCTTCGTCCAGCCGCGCGCGCTCGTCGTTGCGGTCCAGCTGCGCGGCCAGTTCGGGCTGCTCGGCCAGCACCTGGGCATTGATGCGCGTCACCAGGTCAACCAGATCGCCATACAGCGGCACTTCGGTGCGGTACATGCGCGACATGGCCTGTGCGAACAGGCGGCGGATGGCATCTGGCGGAATGAACATGGCGGTGGAAACGGAAGGGTCGGCGCTCATCGGACACTCGTTTGCAGGAACAGAGGGACAGCTCGGGACGTCATTGTCGCCGTTGGCCGAGGACGGGGCGAGACGCATAGCAGCATCGCACGCGAGATGAAGTTGCCGGGCAGAGCCCGGCACTACAGGCGCAGTCCATCCAGTTACCGGGATGCCGGTGTCGCAGCCAACTGTCGGCGCAGGGTCGCGTCCAGCGTGATCGGCCGGTCCCAATGCTGGAAGCTGGCGACCATCGCATGGCGCACCGCCCGCATGTGCAGGTTGCCCGGAGCCACCGGCAGGCGCTGCACCGCCGCTTCCCAGCCGCCGTCCGGATCGGCGCTGAAGGCGCGGATGCTCTCGCGGCAATCGCGTTCGATCGCCTTCGCCCAGAAGCAGGCGAAATACACGTCTGAGGCGTGCCAGCCATGGGTGTTTATCAATGCTGCGGCATAGCCGCGAGGCACATTGCCATACCGGGACAGCTCATCCAGGAAGCTGTCCGGATAGCGCTCGGCGTAATGGTTGATGTCCTTCAGCCAGGTATCCACCCAGGCATCGCCGGTATGCACGGCGTAGGTGGCGGATTTTTCCGCCGTCTGCTGGGCCGGCGCGAAGGCAGGCACCAGCAGCAGGAAAAGCAGCAGGGACATCGGCAGGCGGCTCATGACCGGATTGTGCCGCAGCGCCGTGGCGCTGTCAGGCCGCGGCCGCCTTTGCTTCGATGGCCTGCAGCGCGGCGGGCCAGTCCCATGCCGTGTCGGCGGTGACCATGCGCGGCTCATCATCGGCCACGCCATGCTGGGTTTCATGTGCCCACGTCACCGCGTAAGGCGTATGGATGCCCCAGCCCCCCAGGGTGATCACCGGCTCGATGTCCGAGCGCAGGGAATTGCCCACCATGACGAAGTGCTGCATCGGCAGATCGAACTCGGCAAGCACACGCGCGTAGGTTTCCGGATCCTTTTCCGACACGATCTCGATGCGCGGGAACAGGTCGTGCAGCTGCGCGACCTTGATTTTGGCTTCCTGGTGGAACAGGTCGCCCTTGGTGATCAGCACGACGGGATACCGGGCCGCGATGGCGGCCACCGATTCGCGCACGCCGTCGATCAGTTCAACGGGGTGGCGCAGCGTATCGTGCCCGAGGTCGAGGATGGTCTGGATATGCGCAGCGCTGATGCGCTGGCCAGTGATGTCGATGGCCGCTTCGATCATCGACAGCGTCATCGCTTTCACCCCATAGCCGAACACAGCCAGGTTGCGCTGCTGAACTTCCAGCAGGTGGCGCGCGGTACGGGTATCGTGGACGTCGATGTAATGCGAGAGCAGGTCAAGATAATCCTGCTCGGCCTTGCGGTAGTAATCCTCGCTCTTCCACAGCGTGTCGTCACCGTCAAAACCGACCAGGTCGATGGCACGGGAAGGCGCGGGCGTGGAAGTCATCATGCCGGCAAGAATAACAGGCCGGCCCATCAAGGGCCGGCCTGTCGAGCAACGCCGAATGCACTATTGCCGTGCTGCGGAACGTGCGTGGGATCAGTTGCCCTGCGGAGCGGCGGCGGCACCCTGCTGGGACTGCACGAACGCCTTGTATTCATCGGCGGTGAGCTCGCCATCCTTGTTGGCGTCGGCCTGGTCGAAGACCTGGGCCAGACCAGCGTTGACCTGGGCTTCGGTCTTGTTGATGGTGCCGTTGCCGTCAGTGTCGACGCTGGCCCAAGTCTGGCCGCCACCGTTGGCCTGGGCCGAAGCCTGGCCCGCCGCGTGGGTAGCCTGGTCGGCAGCCTGGCCTGCCTGCGCAGCGGACTGCTGCGCCTGCGCTGCCTGCGTCTGGGCAGCAGCGGCCTGATCCTGCGCACTGGTGGATTGGGCCATGGCCGGGAGGGCGAAGACGCTGCCTGCAGCAACGAGAAGGGCGATCAGCGGCTTGCGGGTACGATGGGTCATGGATGGTCTCCTTGTGGGAATGTCGCACGGGGATGAGGTGTTCCGTACGGCAGCTACCCTGACAGCGCCGGGATGAATGCGAATTGCCCCGCAGTTCCTGCATCTACACGGTGTTAACCAATGAACACCAACGAGCAGTTACCCCGTTGATTAGCGCGGGGTGAGGAGGTGGTAAGCCGCGCATTCATCGGGCACCGATTTAACGGGCAGCGAACGGAATTCAGGGTGCTTCGTCGGATCTGGATGCTGACCGCGAACTGAACAGAAGCCATCCAAGCGCGACGCCGCTACAGGCTCCAATGATTTCCAGCACCACGCGTGTGCCGAGTTCGTTCGGATCATGGATGGTAGACAGGAACAGCCGCGCGTAAAACGGCGACTCCAGCCGCACGATGCCCATGTAGAACAGTTTCCAGATGTCGATGCCTGCAGCGATCACCACCGCGATGACACATGCCCCACCCAGCGCATGGCCTGCGGTGCCACGCATGAAACGGCACAGGTGGTGCCACAGGAAATAGACCAGCAGGCCGACCAGCAGCGCGATGCCGCCAGCTTCCAGCGAGCCCAGCAGGCCGTAATGCAGGGGAAGATTCATTGGACAGGCGCGGACGGAAAGGCGCCCAGTGTACGACGCCCATGTAGAGCCGGGCTCTGCCCGGCTGA
>JAEZCF010000017.1 GCA_023430045.1 Pseudomonadota bacterium
TTGGGGGCGGGCTCGGCCGGCCTGGACATTCATCGCCGAGCGGGGCAGAGCCCGGCTCTACCAGCGCCTTGTCGTAGTGCCGGGCTCTGCCCGGCAGGGACCTTCATCGTGCAGCGGAGCAGAGCCCCGCTCTACCAGCGCATGGTCGTAGAGCCGGGCTCTGCCCGGCAGGGGCAGCATCGCGCAGCGGGGCAGAGCCCCGCTCTACGTCAGCCGGTCAGAACCACCGCTGCAGCAGGTCGGCGACATAGCCGACCAGTTGCCCGGAGCTCAGACCAAAAAAGGTGATCGCCGCTATGGCGCCGATCCAGTTCAACAGCATCAGCACGCCATCGCGTTCCAGCAGCGCCAGTGCGAACAACAGCAGCTGGAATCCGAACAGATAATTGGTGAAGGGGATCGGCAGCGAAAGCAGCACCCCAAGCAGCACCAGCAGGAGCCCGCTGAAGGCATGCGCGACGACCGGCCCCAACAGCTGCGGCAGGCGCGGTTTAAGCAGGCGGTCCAGGCGCCGCAGGGCACCATCGATGCGGTCCAGGAAGGTGTGCATCGTGCTGCGGCGGGGCCCACGGCGGGCGATGAAATCCGGAAGCCAGGGCCGGCGCATGCCGCACAGCATCTGCCCACCAATCAGGATCACCAACGGGCCGCTCACCGCACCGCCCAGACCCGGAACGGGAATGAAGGCAGGCAGGATCGCCACGAACAGGAACACGCCGAAGGCGCTCTGCTGCAGGTCCTGCAGCATCTGTCCCAGTTTCATGTGCTGGCTGGGATCGCCGAACTGGAACATCGCCAGCAGTGTGCGGATGCCTTCGTTGCGGTAGACCGGTGCCTGCGGCTGCGAAGACGGATCGGGATCAGGCGGTGAGTTCATCTGCCTGCTCGTCGGGCACGTTGCGCAGCAGCAGCTTGTCCACGCGGGCGCCATCCAGGTCGATCACCTCGATGCGCCAGTTGGCCCAGTCGAAATACTCGCCCGCATGCGGAATGCGGCCGAAATAATGGATGCACATGCCGGCCAGCGTGTAGTAGTCGCCTTCCTCGGCGTCGGGCAGCTCATTGGTGCCCAGCAGTTCGCGCAGGTCGTCCACCGGCAGCGACCCATCCACCAGCAGGGAACCATCCTCGCGGGTCACCACCAGAGCATCCTCGTCGGCGTTTTCCACCGCCTGCAGGCGGCCGACCACCGCGCCCATCAGGTCGCTGATCGTCACCAGGCCCTGGATTTCGCCGTACTCGTCCACCACCAGCGCCATCGACTGCTGTTCTTCGCGGAAGATCTCCAGCAGTTTCATGGCGTGAGTGCTTTCCGATACGTACAGCACCTCGCGCAGGTTCTGGAACAGCGCGTGGTCGCCACGGGCCATGCGGGTGGCCAGCGATTTCACTTCCAGTACGCCCACCACGTCGGCATCGTTGTCGCGGTACACGGGATAACGCGAGAACTCGTTCTCGCTCATGATTTCCAGATTCTTTTCCAGCACGCCCTGGGTATCCAGCCAGGCGATCCGGTTACGTGGGGTCATCAGGCTGTCGGCCGTGCGGTCGCCCAGGCGCATGACACGGTTCATCATGTCGCGCTCGTGGGCATCGATGACGCCAGCCTCGTGGCTTTCGGCCACCAGCATGCGGATTTCCTCTTCCGATACGCTGGCGGCTTCGTCCTTGCCCAGGCCGAGCACACGCAGCACCAGCCGCGTGGTGTGCGACAGCAGCCAGACGCCGGGGGCAGCGATCTTCGCCAGCCAGCCCATCGGCAGCGCGACCAGGCCGGCGATGTCTTCCGACCGGGTGATGGCCAGGCGCTTGGGCACGAGCTCGCCGAAGATCAGCGTCAGGAAGGTGATAAGTGCCACGGCAACGGTCTTGCCCACACCGCCGGCATAGGCGAAGCCCGGGGCGATCTCATGAATCCAGGTGGCGATGGCCTGGCCGATGGCCTCGCCGCCGAACAGGCCGGTCAGCACGCCGATCAGGGTGATGCCGATCTGTACCGTGGACAGGAAATTCTCGGGCTTCTCGGAAAGTTCCAGCGCACGTGCCGCGCGCTTGGATGTGGAGGCCATCTGCTTCAGGCGGCTCTTGCGCGAGGTCATGACCGACATTTCGGACATGGCGAAGAACCCGTTCAACAGAATGAGGGCCAATACAATGATGAGTTCAAACACGGGCGTCGTCCCCGGTTGGTGGCAGGGAGGGCGGGTGCGTGCTGGCGCGGCAGGCGCTGGGGATCAGGGTCCGGCGCGGCGGCGGAGGGTAGGGGTCGTCTTCCATAAGTGTGCGCCCGGAGGCGCGTTGGCATGGTAGCAAAAGGAAGGCGGCCGTGTTGCAACTGCCTGTTCATTTTCCCGTCCAAGCCTGCGGGAGTACCCGTAATGGTCATCTAACCGTCATAATTCCGCTCGGTGCCGTCCCTCCCGCGACGGCTGACAGGTTTCCCATGTTCTCTCTGCAGACCATTTTCGGTTCCGGCAAACAGTTCTACACGCTGCTCGATGAGGCTGCCATCGCGGCCCACGACAGCGCCAGGGCGCTTCACGAAATGATGCGCGAATCGGACCGCCAGCCTGCGCTGGACGCCTTCAAGCTTGCCCGTCTGCGTGAACGCGCCGCGTCGGACAAGATCAGCCAGGCACTGGTGGACAGCTTCATGACACCGATCGAGCGCGAGGACATCGAAGCACTGGGCTCGGCGCTGTACAAGATTCCCAAGCAGGTCGAGAAGTTCGCCGATCGCTATTCGCTCGCCGTGACCCATCTGGAGCACATCGATTTCGCGCCGCGCGCGGCGATGCTGGAACAGGCGGCTGCCGTGGTGGTGGAGATGGTCTCGGACCTGCGCCACATGAACCTGGACCGGATGACCGCGCTGAACGAGAAGCTGCGCTCGCTGGAAAACGAGGCTGACCGCCTGATGCTGGAGCTGTACCGCGACATCTATTCCGGACGTCTGGACCACGTGCAGATGTTCCTGCTAAAGGAGTTCTTCGAGATCCTGGAAAAGGCCATCGACCGCTGCCGCGAAGCCGGCGTGGTGGCATACCAGATCGTGTTGAAGAACAGCTGACGGGACGCACTGATGCTGACCCTTGTCCTGGTGGTGATCCTGGCCGCGCTCGTCTTCGAGTTCATCAACGGCTTCCACGACACCGCCAATTCCATCGCCACCGTGGTTGCGACCAAGGTGCTTTCGCCCGGCTGGGCGGTGATGCTGGCCGCCGTCATGAACCTCATTGGCGCGCTCACCGGTACGGCCGTCGCGCTGACCATCGCCTCCGGCCTGCTCAACACGAACGTGGTCGACGTGACCCCGCAGGTGATCCTGTGCGCCCTGCTGGGCGGCATCATCTGGAACCTCATCACCTGGTGGAAGGGCCTGCCGTCGTCGTCCTCCCACGCACTCATCGGTGGCCTGTGCGGTGCCGGTCTGGCTGCGGCGCACAACAACTGGGATGCACTGATCTGGTCCGAACGGCTGGGCAGCTGGGCGCAGAACAAGGGCCTGCTGTGGAAGGTGTTCGTGCCGATGATCACCTCGCCGGTGGCCGGCTTCCTGCTGGGCATCGTGGTGATGGTGCTGCTGTGGGGCATGATCGCCGGCCTGGCGAAGATCGGCGGTGCTGTGGGCCGGCTTGCACGGCCGCGCTGGGTCAACGCGTTCTTCGGCAAGGCGCAGATCGCGTCGGCGGCCTACATGGGCTTCGCGCACGGCCACAACGATGCGCAGAAGACCATGGGCATCATCGCCATGACCCTGATCGGCGCGGAGGCCACCGGTGCGCTGGACGATCTGCCGTCCTGGCTGGGATTCATGCATCCCGATGCGAGCGCCGGTGACGGCATCGCGATGTGGATCGTGCTCACCTGCGCCGTGATCATGGCGGCCGGTACCGCCTCGGGTGGCTGGAAGATCATCAAGACGCTCGGCCACAAGATGGTCAAGCTGCATCCGATCCATGGTTTCGCGGCCGAAACCAGCTCGGCCACCATCCTGACGCTGGCTGCCCACTTCGGCATGCCGGTGTCGACCACGCACAGCATTTCCACCGCGATCATGGGCGTGGGCTTCGCCAAGAATCCGCGGTCGCTGAAGTTCGGCGTGATCGAACGCATCGTGTGGGCGTGGATCCTGACCATCCCGGCGGCCGGTGGCTGCGCGTACCTGATCCTGCGGCTGTTCGAGATGGCTGGCTGGACCTGAGCCGCGCAGCAGGGACGAAACAAAAAACGCCGGCCTTCTGGGCCGGCGTTTTTTGTTGCCGCGTGAGTGCATGTACCGGTAGAGCCGATCCATGGTCGGCTATGCAGGCGGGAGCCGACCCAGGGCCGGCTCCACCACGCCATCAGACTTCCAGCGACGCCAGGTCGCCCTTGGTCTCAAGCCACCCTTTTCGATCCGGAGCGCGCTTCTTCGCCAGCAGCATGTCCATCAACGAATGGGTCTGCGCGCCATCGTCGATGGTCAACTGCACCAGCCGGCGGGTATCGGGGTGGATCGTCGATTCGCGCAGCTGCGGCGGGTTCATTTCGCCCAGGCCCTTGAAGCGGGTCACGCTGATCGCGCCCTTGATCTTCTCGCGCTCGATCCTGTCCAGCATCGTGCGTTTCTCTTCCTCGTCCAGCGCGTAGAACACCTGCTTGCCCACGTCGATGCGGAACAGTGGCGGCATCGCGACGAACACGTGGCCGGCATCCACCAGCGCCGGGAAATGCTTGAGGAACAGCGCGGTGAGCAGGGTGGCGATGTGCAGGCCGTCGGAGTCCGCATCGGCCAGGATCACCACCTTGCCGTAGCGCAGGCCGGTGATGTCGTCCTTGCCGGGATCGCAGCCGATGGCGATCGCCAGGTTGTGCACTTCCTCGGAAGCCAGCACGCTGTTGGACGATACCTCCCAGGTGTTCAGGATCTTGCCGCGCAACGGCATGATCGCCTGGAAGTCCTTGTCGCGGGCCTGCTTGGCGCTGCCGCCGGCCGAATCGCCTTCCACCAGGAACAGTTCGGTGCGCGACAGGTCCTGGCTGATGCAGTCGGCCAGCTTGCCCGGCAGCGCCGGACCCTGGGTGACCTTCTTGCGCACCACCAGTTTTTCGGTCTTCAAGCGCGCGCTGGCGCGTTCGATGGCGAGCTGCGCGATCTTCTCGCCGATGTCCACGTTCTGGTTCAGCAGCAGGCTGAAGGCATCGTGCGCGGCGCCTTCGACGAATCCGGCCGCCTGGCGCGAAGACAGACGCTCCTTGGTCTGGCCGCTGAACTGCGGGTCGGTCATCTTGATCGACAGCACGAAGGCGACCCTGTCCCAGACATCCTCCGGCGCCAGCTTGACGCCGCGCGGCAGCAGGTTGCGGAAATCGCAGAACTCGCGCAGCGCTTCGGTCAGGCCGGTGCGCAGGCCGTTGACGTGGGTGCCGTGCTGCGCGGTGGGAATCAGGTTGACGTAGCTTTCCTGCACCAGCTCGCCTTCCGGCATCCAGGCCACGGCCCAGTCGGCGATCTCGGTTTCCTTCCTGATGTGGCCGACGAACAGGTTTCCGGGCAGCATCTCGCGCTCGCCCAGTTCGGCCTTCAGGTAATCGCGCAGGCCATCCTCGTAATGCCACGTATCGACGTCGCCGGTGGCTTCATCGGTGAGCTTGACCGTCAGGCCCGGACACAGCACGGCTTTGGCGCGCAGCAGGTGCCTGAGCGCGCGCAGGGCGAATTTCGGGGTGTCGAAATACTTCGGGTCCGGCCAGAAGCGCAGGCGCGTGCCGGTGTTCTTCCGGCCAACCGTGCCGACAACTTCCAGCGGCGTGGCGCGGTCGCCGTTGCGGAATGTGATGCGGTGTTCGGCGCCATCGCGCTTGATATGGATTTCCACCAGCGTGGACAGCGCATTGACCACGCTGACGCCCACACCGTGCAGGCCGCCGGAGAAGGTGTAGTTGTTGTTGTTGAACTTGCCGCCGGCATGCAGCCGGGTCAGGATCAGTTCCACGCCGGGGATTTTCTCTTCCGGGTGGATGTCCACCGGCATGCCGCGGCCGTCATCGCTGACTTCCACGCTGCCATCCTTGTACAGCGTGATCTCGATCGAGCGGGCGTGGCCGGCGAGGGCCTCGTCCACTGAATTGTCGATCACCTCCTGGGCGAGGTGGTTCGGGCGCGCGGTGTCCGTGTACATGCCGGGGCGGCGCTTGACCGGGTCCAGGCCGGACAGGACTTCAATATCGGCGGCGTTATAGCGGGCGTTCATCTGTCTTCGAAAGCGTGGAGCGACGCGCAAGTGTGCGGTGTGGGAGGGGATTTTGCACGCCTGCGGTTCAGCCGGGGGGCAGGGCGGCGCGGTAAAATGACGCTCACCGGGAAATCTACGCCCGCCACCCGTTTCGGGTGGATACCGCCAGGAGGACTCCATGAAGAAGCTGCTCACCATCGCCATTGTCGCTGCTGCCGTGGTCGCCGTACCGATGGCGCTTGCGCAGAATGCGCAGGGCGCCGGCCAGCCGGCCCCCAAGGACGATCCGACCAACCCCGCGCAGTCGGAAGCCGAAGCGAAGGCCAAGCGCCGCGCCCAGGCCACTGCGGAGATGAAGGCCAAGGGCCAGCAGGCGCCGCAGCGTGAGGAAGAAGAGGAAGAGGCGAAGAAGAAGCGCTGAAGCGCTCCGCCTTCATCCCCAGGGCCCCGGTTCTTGCCGGGGCCTTCTTTTTGGGTGACGCCACGCGCCTCTTGGGCTGAAGGCGTTCACTCTGTAAACTATCGCTTTCCGGGAGTAGTGCGTGTCCACCATCCGCGATTGGACTGGCAAGGCCATGCATGGCCGCCAGCAGGGCTGGCCGAAGGTGACGGTCCGTATGACCGGCACGGGCCAGCCGACCTCGCTCGGTGGCCTCCTCGCCGCACCCATGTCCGATGAAGGCGTGGCCACCTGTGGCCGTCGCCATCGCGCCGATGGGTGCAGGCGATCCCCCGCCTGGCTGCCCGCCCTTGGCGCGGCGCCTACTGCGATGAACCGGAAATCCCCTTTCCAGCCGACCCCTTTGCCCCCGGGCGGGGCGGGCACGGCCGTTTTCCATTTCCAGACAGGATGCTTGCAGCCATGACTCCCTTGATCTTCGTAACCGGCGGCGTGGTGTCCTCGCTCGGCAAAGGTATTGCCGCCGCGTCACTGGCCGCGATTCTCGAAGCACGTGGCCTGAAGGTCACGATGATGAAGCTCGATCCCTACATCAACGTCGATCCGGGCACCATGAGCCCGTTCCAGCACGGTGAGGTCTACGTCACCGACGATGGCGCCGAGACGGACCTGGACCTCGGCCATTACGAGCGTTTCGTGCGCACCCGGCTGAGCCGGAAGAATTCGGTCACCACCGGCCGCATCTACGAGAACGTGATCCGCAAGGAGCGACGGGGCGATTATCTCGGCGCGACCGTGCAGGTGATTCCGCACATCACCGATGAGATCCGCCGCTGCATCGACGAGGCCACCGAAGGCTTCGACGTCGCACTGGTGGAAATCGGTGGCACGGTCGGCGACATCGAATCGCTGCCGTTCCTGGAAGCCATCCGCCAGGTGCGCACCGAGCGCGGCCCGGAGAAGGCGCTGTTCATGCACCTCACGCTGGTGCCGTACATCGCGGCCGCCGGCGAGCTGAAGACCAAGCCGACCCAGCATTCGGTGAAGGAGCTGCGTTCCATCGGCATCCAGCCGGATGTGCTGCTGTGCCGTTCCGAGCAGGTGGTGCCCGATTCCGAGCGCCGCAAGATCGCCCAGTTCACCAATGTTTCCGAGCGTGCGGTGATCAGCGTGCCGGACGTGGACGTGCTGTACCGCATTCCGATGGGCCTGCACGCGCAGGGCCTGGACGATATCGTGGTGAACCAGTTCAAGCTTGCCGACAAGGTCGGGCCGGCGGATCTGTCCGAGTGGGAAGCGGCGGTGGATGCCACGCTGAATCCGCTGGATGCGGTCACCATCGCGGTGGTCGGCAAGTACGTGGACCACCAGGATGCCTACAAATCGGTGGGCGAGGCGCTCAAGCACGGCGGCCTGCGCCAGCGCACCCGTGTCACCCTGAAGTGGCTGGAGGCGCAGGACCTGGAAGGCAGCGACATGTCGGCGCTGGCCGATGTGGACGGTATCCTGGTGCCGGGTGGTTTCGGCGACCGTGGTTTCGAAGGCAAGGTGCTGACCTCGCAGTACGCGCGCGAACAGAAGGTGCCGTACTTCGGCATCTGCTACGGCATGCAGGCGGCAGTGGTGGATCATGCCCGCCACGTGGCCGGGCTGGAAGGTGCCAACAGCACCGAGAACGACCGCCAGTCGCCGCATCCGGTGATCGGCCTGATCACCGAATGGCGCACGGCCACCGGTGACGTGGAAAAGCGCGACGACAAGAGCGACCTGGGCGGCACCATGCGCCTGGGATTGCAGGAGCAGCGCCTGAAGCCGGGCACGCTGGCCCATGCGCTGTATGGCAGGGACGTGGTGGCCGAGCGCCATCGCCATCGTTACGAGTTCAACAACCGCTACCGCACGCAGCTGGAAGATGCGGGGCTGGTGATTTCCGGCAAGTCCATGGATGACACGCTGGTGGAGGTGGTGGAGCTTCCCCGCGATGCGCATCCGTGGTTCCTGGCCTGCCAGGCGCACCCGGAGTTCCTGTCCACGCCGCGCGAAGGCCACCCGCTGTTCATCGGCTTCATCCGTGCCGCGCGTGAACGCAGGGCCGGTGCGCCGCTGCCGGACGCCCCCCGTGCCTGACCTGCCACGGGACGCCCGGCGTCCTGCTCTGGCACACTTCATATCCCATCGCGTGCCGTCGTTCGACGGCACTGCGGACAACAAGGAAATGCCATGAAACTGTGTGGATTCGAGGTCGGGCTGGACCAGCCCCTGTTCCTGATCGCCGGCCCGTGCGTGATCGAGTCGATGCAGCTGCAGCTGGATGTCGCCGGCCGCCTGAAGGAAATTACCGGGCGGCTTGGTGTGAACTTCATCTTCAAGTCCAGCTTCGACAAGGCCAACCGTACGTCCGGCACGGCATTCCGTGGTCCGGGCATGGAAGAAGGGCTGAAGGTGCTGGCCGAGGTGAAGAAGCAGATCGGCGTGCCGGTGCTGACCGACGTGCATGAATACACCCCGATGGATGAAGTGGCTTCCGTCGTGGATGTGCTGCAGACGCCGGCGTTCCTGGTCCGCCAGACCGATTTCATCCGCAAGGTGTGTGCGGCCGGCAAGCCGGTCAACATCAAGAAGGGCCAGTTCCTCTCGCCGTGGGACATGAAGCCGGTGGTCGAGAAGGCCAAGGCGACCGGCAACGAGCAGATCATGGTCTGTGAGCGTGGCGCCAGCTTCGGTTACAACAACCTGGTCAGCGACATGCGTTCGCTGTCGGTGATGCGCGATACCGGATGCCCGGTGGTATTCGACGCCACCCATTCGGTGCAGTTGCCGGGCGGGCAGGGCACCAGTTCCGGTGGACAGCGCGAATTCGTCCCGGTGCTGTCCCGCGCAGCGGTGGCGGTGGGCGTTTCGGGGCTGTTCGCCGAAACCCATCCGGACCCGTCCAAGGCGCTGTCCGATGGCCCGAACGCGTGGCCGCTGGATCGCATGGAAGAGCTGCTGGAAACCCTGATGGAACTCGACGCGGTGACCAAGAAGCACGGTTTCTCCCGCTTCGCGTAAACCAGCAACAGCGGCCGCCGGCAGAGCCGACCATCGGTCGGCTCCAGCAGGGGCGGAAGGTGGCCCATTCCGCCACTTCCGCCGCAGCGCCGCGGATCATTTGGCTTCTGGCCGGTGTGCAGGGATAATCACGCGGCATCTGTTTTTTGTCGCATCCCTCATTCCTACAGGTACCCGGCCCGACCATGAGTACGATCCGCAGCATCCATGCCCGTGAAATCCTCGACAGCCGTGGCAATCCCACGCTGGAAGCTGAAGTCACCCTGGAGGACGGTTCGTTCGGTCGCGCCGCAGTGCCCTCGGGTGCCTCTACCGGCACCAAGGAGGCGGTGGAGCTGCGCGATGGCGACAAGACCCGTTATCTCGGCAAGGGCGTCCGCACCGCTGTCGGCAACGTCAACAGCACCATCGCCGACGCGCTGAAGGGCTTCGAGGCCGCCGACCAGGCGGGGCTGGATCGTCGCCTGATCGACCTGGATGGCACCGACAACAAGGGCCGCCTGGGTGCCAACGCGCTGCTGGGTGTTTCCATGGCGGCCGCACACGCCGCCGCGGCGTCCAGCAGGCAGGCGCTGTGGCAGTACCTGGCTGGCATGACCGGCGTGACCCCGTCGCTTCCGGTGCCGATGATGAACATCATCAACGGCGGCGCGCACGCCGACAACAACGTGGACTTCCAGGAGTTCATGGTGCTGCCGGTCGGTTTCTCTTCGTTCTCCGAAAGCCTGCGTGCCGGCACCGAGATCTTCCATTCGCTGAAGTCGGTGCTGAAGGGCCATGGGCTGAGCACGGCAGTGGGTGACGAGGGCGGATTCGCTCCGGATTTCCGCAGCAACGTCGAAGCCCTGGACACCATCCTGGAAGCGATCGGCAAGGCGGGCTACACCGCAGGTGAGGACGTGCTGCTGGGCCTGGACGTGGCCTCCAGCGAGTTCTTCGAAAACGGCAAGTACAACCTGGTCGGCGAGAACAAGCGCCTGACCTCCGAGCAGTTCGTCGATTTCCTGGCCGACTGGAGTGCGCAGTACCCGATCATCACCATCGAGGATGGCCTTGCCGAGAACGACTGGGCCGGCTGGAAGCTGCTGACCGGGCGTATCGGTGACAAGGTGCAGCTGGTGGGTGATGACCTGTTCGTCACCAACCCGCGCATCTTCCAGGAAGGCATCGATTCAGCGACGGCGAATGCCATCCTGATCAAGGTCAACCAGCTCGGCACCCTGAGCGAGACGCTGGAAGCCATCGCGATGGCCGACCGCGCGAAGTATGCCGCGATCGTGTCGCACCGTTCGGGTGAAACCGAAGACACCACCATCGCCGACATCGCCGTGGCCACCACCGCTACCCAGATCAAGACCGGCTCGCTGTGCCGCAGCGACCGCGTGGCCAAGTACAACCAGCTGCTGCGCATCGAGGAAACCCTCGGCGCCAGCGCGCGTTACGCCGGCCGTGACGCGTTCGTTTCGCTGAAGCGCTGAGCCCCATGCGCAACTGGCGGTGGCTGCTGCTGGTGCTGGCCGTGCTGCTGGCATGGCTGCAGTACCGTTTCTGGTTCGGCCCGGGCAATTCGGGGGAAGTGATGACGCTGGAAGCCCAGGTCGAACACCAGAAGCGCGATAACGATGGCCTGCAGCAGCGCAACGATGCGTTGGCGGCGGAAGTGCAGGACCTGAAGGAAGGCCAGGCAGCCATCGAAGAGCGCGCGCGCAGTGAGCTGGGCATGATCAAGCCTGGCGAGAAGTTCTACCGGGTGGTGGAAGATGCACCGGTGGCCCCGGTGCGTGCGCCCTCCAACACGCCCGCAGCTGCCGACCACGCAACGGACGTGCCATGAGCACGGCCATCTGGGTGGTAGTCCCCGCAGCCGGCCGCGGCACGCGTTTCGGTGCGCCATTGCCGAAGCAGTATTTGATGGCCGGCGGCCGGATGCTGCTGGCGCATA
Source organism: Pseudomonadota bacterium (assembly GCA_023430045.1). GTDB lineage: Bacteria > Pseudomonadota > Gammaproteobacteria > Xanthomonadales > Xanthomonadaceae > Stenotrophomonas. The sequence continues at coordinate 11,612 of JAEZCF010000017.1, forward strand.
CGCTGGATGCGCTGCTGGCACATCCTGCTATCGCCGGGGCCATGGTGGCGATCAGCGAGGACGATGCCGACTGGCCGGGCTGGAGCGAATGGGCAGGCAAACCCGTGCTGACCTGCATCGGCGGCGCGACGCGCGCCGCTTCCGTGCTGGCAGGATTGCAGGCACTGCCCGGATCCGTGCGTGCCGACGATTTCGTGCTGGTGCACGATGCCGCGCGCCCGAACCTTTCCACCACCGACCTGGGGCGCCTGCTGGAAGTCGGCCGCGCCGATCCGGTTGGTGCGATCCTGGCAGCGCCGGTGCGCGATACGCTCAAGCGAGCCGGCGACGATGGTGGTATCGATGGAACCGAGCCGCGCGAACGCCTGTGGCGTGCGCTGACACCGCAGCTTTTCCGCCGCCATCAGCTTGCCCGCGCGCTGGCCGATGCCGCCGCTGCCGGCATCGAGGTTACTGACGATGCGATGGCGATGGAGCGCCAGGGGCAACGTCCACTGCTGGTGGAAGGCAGCGAGGACAATTTCAAGGTCACCACGCCCGCCGACCTGGATCGCTTCGAATTCGTACTTTCCCGCCGCGCCGGTTGAGGCATGCCGCGCGTGGCCCTGCACCTGCAAAGGCAGTTTCCATGAATACCCTAACGTTCCCCCCCGTCCGCATCGGCCAGGGTTACGACGTCCATGCCTTCGGTGAAGGCGACCACATCATGCTGGGCGGCATCCGCGTGCCCCATACCGCCGGGGTGCTGGCGCACAGCGATGGCGATGTGATCCTGCATGCGCTGTGCGACGCCATGCTCGGTGCGCTGGCGCTGGGCGATATCGGCCAGCACTTTCCGCCCAGTGACGATCGCTGGAAGGATGCCGACAGCAGCGATTTCGTGCATCACTGCGACGCGCTGCTGCGCGCGCGCGGCTGGCAGGTCGGCAACGCCGACATCACCGTGATCTGCGAACGGCCCAAGGTGGGACCGCACGCGCTGGCCATGCGCGAACGCATCGCCGGACTGCTGCAGCGGCCGCTGGATGCGGTGAGCGTCAAGGCGACCACGTCGGAGAAGCTGGGCTTCACCGGGCGTGGGGAAGGCATTGCCGCGCAGGCCGTCGTGCTGCTGGTGGCGGCATGATTCCGCTGCCGCTGGCGTTCGGTGCGCCACTCTGGAACCACGCACGCATCCGTTCCACGCCGGAGGACTTCCAGGTGGACGAGCTGCCTGCGTTCGAAGCCACCGGGGAAGGTGAGCACCTGCTGCTGGAGATACGCAAACGCGACGCGAATACGGCGCATGTGGCCAAGCGCCTGGCCCAGTGGGCGGGCCTGCCGGAGATGGCGGTCAGCTACGCCGGCATGAAAGACCGGCACGCGGTGACCACCCAGCGCTTCAGCGTGCACCTGCCCAAGCGGGTTTCGCCGGACGTGTCCCTGCTGGACGACGATGAAATGCAGGTGGTGTCGTCCACCTGGCACAACCGCAAACTGCAGCGTGGCGCACTGGCCGGCAACCGCTTCAGGCTGGTGGTGCGCGAAATCGATGCCGATGCGCATGCAGTTGATGAGCGGCTGCGGCAGATCGCCGGACGTGGCCTGCCCAACTGGTTCGGCGAGCAGCGTTTCGGTCGTGATGGTGGCAATGTGCCTGCGGCCCTGGCGATGTTCGGCGGACGCCGCATGCGCAAGGACCAACGCTCGCTGCTGCTGTCCGCGGCCCGTTCGGCGCTGTTCAACCGCGTGCTGTCCGCGCGCGTGGAGCAGGGCTGCTGGGACCAGCCGCTGGAAGGGGAAGTCTGGATGCTCGATGGCAGCCGCAGTGTGTTCGGTCCCGAGCCCTGGAACGATGCGCTGGCCGAGCGCCTGGCGCGCTTCGACATCCATCCCAGTGGACCGTTGTGGGGCGCGGGTGAGCTGCGCAGCACCGGTGCCGCGCTGGCGCTGGAACTGGGGGCACTGGCCGACGATGAATCGATCGCGCTGCGTGCGGGGCTCGAGGAGGCGGGTCTGAAGCACGAACGGCGCGCCCTGCGCCTGCGACCGGCGCTGGTGCAGCACCAGTGGCTGGACGCCGGCACGCTGGAATTGTCCTTCGCTCTGCCGCCGGGCTGCTACGCAACCGCCGTACTCCACGAACTCGGCCCCACCACCTGAAGAAAAAAGGGGGACGGAGGAAGTTAATTGCAATTAACTTCCTCCGTCCCCCTTTTCACGTGCGGGCGAGGAGGACCAGGACGGCGCCGGTTCCGCCTTGGCCGGCAGGGGCCGAGTGGAACGCGAGGATGTCGTTGCGCAGGCGCAGCAGGCGGTCCACCAGGTTCTTCAGGACCGGCGCGCCGCCGTCGGACTGCCGCCCCTTGCCGTGGATGATGCGCACGCAGCCGTGTTCATGCGCATGCGCTTCCAGCAGGAACTGACGCAGCAGCTGTTCGGCCTGCGCGGCCGTGGCACCGTGCAGGTCCAGCTCGTCCTGCACCGAATACTGGCCCTTTTTCAGCCGCTGGAACATCTGCGGCGGCAGGTTCCCGCGCCGGTAGCTGAGTGCGTCGCCGGCATCCAGAGGTGCGCTTTCGCGCAGCAGGCGAGCGAATTCACTGGCTGCTTCCTGCTCGTCGCGTTCGGCCATTCGTGCGCGCGGACGTGGCTTGGGCGCAGCCGGCGGCGGCCCGCTGATCCTGCGCAGCGGGGTCACCTCACCGATGGCCGAGCGGAACAGCTCGGCAGGGTCTTCGTCATGCGGATCCGACATGTCTACAGGTTAACGCATGCCCGGATGCATCGCTTCGCGGCGCCAATGACCCATGGCAGGGTAGGCCGTGCCGCCCGGTTGCGGCACAATAGCGAACGCACCCGCGTGGTCGCCGCTGCTGCCCGGGGGAGCACCGCCACCACGCCCCTGTCGGCGGATGATGGAAACGAAGTCTTGAACAATCAAGCGGTTGAATCGCAGATGCGGATCCTGGTCAGCAACGATGACGGCGTGGACGCTCCGGGCATCATCATGCTCGCCACCGTACTGCGCCAGGCCGGTCACGAGGTCACTGTCGCCGCACCCGACCGCGACCGTTCCGGCGCCAGCAACTCGCTCACCCTGGACGTGCCGGTCCGCGTCAAGCGCCTGGACCATTACACGATCTCCGTGGCGGGCACGCCCACCGACTGCGTGCACCTGGCCCTGACCGGTCTGCTGGAGCAGGAGCCGGACATCGTGGTCTCCGGCATCAACAACGTGGCCAACCTGGGCGACGATGTCATCTATTCCGGCACCGTGTCGGCGGCGATGGAAGGGCGCCATCTCGGTCTGCCCGCCGTGGCGGTCTCGCTGGCCACCCGCAACCATGAGCCGCAGCATTTCGAAACCGCCGCACGTGCTGCGGTGGAGATCGTCGCGCGCCTGAAGGCCGATCCGCTGCCGGCCGACACCATCCTCAACGTCAATGTGCCGGATCTGCCCTGGAACGAGGTCAAGGGCTTCGAAGTGACGCGCCTGGGCAACCGCCATCGCGCCGAAGGCTGCATCGCGCAGAAGGACCCGCGCGGCAATCCGGTGTACTGGATCGGGCCGGCAGGGCGCGAGCAGGACTCCGGTCCCGGCACGGACTTCCATGCCGTGCGCACGGGTTTCATCTCCATCACGCCCATCCAGGTCGACCTGACCCGCTACCAGGCGCTGGAGAAGGTGGCGAGCTGGGTGGGTGGCCTTACCGCCGCGCTGGGCCAGCCGGCATGAGTCCGCGCCTGCGCCTGCAACCGGAAGCCATCGGCATCGGCATGACCTCGCAGCGTGTGCGCGACCGCCTGGTGGATCGCCTGCGCGAAGCCGGCATTGCCGATGAGGCGACCCTCAATGCCATCCGTGTGGTGCCCCGCCATCTGTTCATCGACGAAGCGCTGGCCTCGCGTGCCTACGAAGACACCGCATTGCCGATCGGGCATGGGCAGACCATCTCGCAGCCGTGGGTGGTTGCAAGAATGACCGAGGCGTTGCTGCAGATCGCACCGAAAACCGTGCTCGAAGTCGGCACCGGCTCGGGTTACCAGGCCGCCGTGCTGGGCGCGCTGGGGCTGGAGGTCTTCACCGTGGAGCGCATCGGCGACCTGCTGCGGCAGGCGCGCAAGCGTTTCCGTTCGCTGGGCATGAACATCCGCACCAAGCATGACGATGGCCGCGTCGGTTGGCCGGAACACGGTCCCTATGACGCCATCGTCGTCACCGCTGCCGCTCCGGCGCTGGTGGATGCGCTCATCGAACAACTGGCCGTCGGCGGCCGCCTGGTCGCTCCGGTGGGCGGCCCGGGCGGGCAGTCGCTGGTACAACTGGACCGTCGTGCCGACGGCAGCATCGAACAACGCGTGCTGGCGCCGGTCACCTTCGTGCCGCTGCTGTCTGGCATGCTGGACTGATATCCACGGAGCAGGGCATTCATGAAGATTTTCGGGCCGCTGTACGAGCGGGCATTGAAGTTGGCCAACCATGAGCGTGCACCGACCTACCTGACGGTGTTGAGCTTCATCGAGGCGATCATCTTTCCGGTGATGCCGGAAGTGATGCTCGCACCGATGTGCGTGGCCCAGCCCCGGCGTGGCTGGTGGTTCGCCACGCTGAGCCTGGCCGGGTCGATGGCCGGTGCGCTGGTGGGCTATGCGCTGGGCCACTTCGCGTTCGAAGCGGTCAAGCCACTGCTGGCCGCCATGGGCATGTTGCCGGGCATCGAAAGCGGCATCGCGCTGGTCCAGGAGAAGATGGCCGAATCGCCATGGGCCGTGTTCTTCTTCCTGGTGCTGGGCGGCTTCATGCCGATCCCGATGAAGGTCTTCACGTGGGCATCGGGTATCGTCGGCGTACCGATGCCGCAGTATCTGCTGAGCATGCTGATCGGTCGCGGCAAGCGCGTGTTCGTGCTGGCGGCGGTGATCCGCGTCGGCGGGCCGCGCGCCGAGGCGGTGTTGCGGCGCTGGATTGAACCGCTGGGTTGGATCGCCACCACGCTCGTGGTGCTGCTGGTCGCCTGGCTTGTATGGAGGTCGAAATTCGCATGAGTGCAGAGTGTTTGAGCAGGGGAGTGCGCCTGGGTGCGCTGGCGCTGGTGGTATCGGCGCTGGCCGCGTGTGGCACCGCCACGGTGGTTCGTCCCTCTGGCAGCGGTGGCGGCGGTGGCGCATCCACCACGCCGAAGGCCTCGATCGCGCAGCCGGGCAAGACCGTGCGGGTGCAGAAAGGCGACACGATCTACGCGCTGGCGCGGATCCACAGCATCACGCCCGCGGACCTGATTGCATGGAACAACCTGTCCAATCCGTCCACGATCTACCCGGGCCAGACCATCCGCCTGTATCCGCAGGGCAGCGGCGCGGGCCGGGCGCCCACTACGGTCGTCACCGCACCGCGCGGGACGGCCTCATCAACCACGGCAACGACGCCGGCCGCCACGGTACGCAGCAACATCAGCTGGCGCTGGCCGGCCGATGGTGCGGTGGTGGGTCGCTTCGTGGCCGGTGAAACCACCAAGCAGGGCGTCGATATCGCCGGCACCAGCGGCCAGGCGGTGAAGGCTGCGGCGGACGGCGTGGTGGTGTATTCCGGCGCGGGCCTGGTGGGCTATGGCGAGCTGATCATCGTCAAGCACAACGAGCAGTGGCTGTCGGCGTATGGGCACAACCGCAAGCGCCTGGTGAATGAAGGCCAGTCCGTGAAGGCGGGCCAGCAGATCGCGGAAATGGGGCGTACCGGTGCGAACCGGGACATGCTGCACTTCGAGATCCGTTACAACGGCAAGCCGGTCGATCCGCAACAATACCTGCCGGCACGCTAGCGCGGGCAGGCACGGGCAAAGCCGACCCAGGGTCGGCTGTCCTTCTTCCTTTCCAGGGTTCGTTCAATACAGTCGACCCAGGGTCGGCTCTACCGCATCCTGCGGCCGACCAGGCTCATTCTTCCAGGATGAACGCTGCCGCCACCCGGCGGCCTTCGCCGGCCAGGATGTTGAACGTACGCGCGGCAGCTGGGTTGTTCATCACTTCCAGGCCGATACCCCGTGACAGGCAGGCCGCCATCAGCTGCGGCGCTGGAAATACCTGTGCCGCACCTGTGCCAAGCACGATCAGCGTCGGTTCCAGGGCCAGGATGCGTTCCAGGTGTTCCAGTTGCAGCCCCGCGGCCGAATGGACGGGCCACTCGTCCACCAGTGTCTGCGGGGTGACGATGAAGCTGCGCGTCATCTCACGGTCGTTCACCCGCGCCGAGCGCCCATCGGCGCTGCGGAGGGTGAAGGCGTAATCGGGGATTTCCTGGCTCAGCTGCATGGCAGGGCGGATGCCTCAGGAGCGCGGCAGCACGATCTGGCGCTGTTCCTTGCTGGGCCGGTACAGCACGGCCACGTGGCCGATGCGCTGCACCAGGGCCGCGCCGGTGGCCTGCACCAGCTCGGCGACCATGGCCTCGCGGGCCTCGCGGTCTTCGGCTGCTACCTTCACCTTGATCAGTTCATGGCGCTCCAGCACTTCCTCCAGCTCGGCCAGGAAGGCCGGGGTCACGCCCTTGCCGCCGATCTGCAGCAGGGCCTTGAGGTCGTGGGCGTGGCCGCGCAGGAAACGGGTCTGGGAAGCGGTGAGGGCAATGGACATGCAGGAAAGCGCGGTGACTTGGGGCCAGCAGGGTATCATGGCCGCTCCCTCTGCCCGTAATCATCAATGGCGTCCCGCAGCAAGAGCAGCCAGCGCTGGCTGAAAGAACACTTCTCCGACCCCTTCGTGAAGAAGGCACAGGCCGAAGGCATGCGCTCGCGTGCGGCCTACAAGCTCGAAGAGCTGCTCGAACGTGACCGGTTGCTGAAGCCGAACATGGTGGTGGTCGACCTCGGTGCGGCCCCCGGTGGCTGGTCGCAGCAGGTACGCCGACAGATGGGCGACACCGGCCGTGTCTTCGCGCTGGACATCCTGGAGATGCCGGCGCTGGCCGGCGTCGAGTTCCTTCATGGAGACTTCAGGGAAGAGACCGTCCTATCGGAGTTCGAGGCGATGCTCGATGGCCTGCCGGTAGACCTTGTACTGTCCGATATGGCCCCCAATAAAAGTGGCATGGACGCGGTCGACCAGCCGCGGATGATGCACCTGGCGGAGCTGGCCATGGATTTTGCCGACAACCACCTCAAGACGGGTGGGGCATTCCTGATCAAGCTGTTCCAGGGCGTGGGCTTTGACGACTACGTGCGCGAACTGCGCCGGCGGTACGACAAGGTCTCCATCCGCAAGCCGGAAGCCTCGCGCAAGCGTTCGCCCGAGGTCTATGCGCTCGGCCAGGGCAAACGCGCCGTGATGAAGTAAGCTCGCCAGGCATGCCTGAATCCCCCGCACCACCCGCACAAGAGGAACACCGGAGCCAATGAGGATGAACGACTTGACCAAGAACCTCCTGCTATGGGTGGTCGTTGCCGTCGTGCTGATGGTGGTTTTCCAGAGCTTCTCGCCGAAAACCAGCGGCGCCGGGGCACAGGGGGCGACCTATTCGCAGTTCCTGGACCAGGTGGACAGCGGTGCGGTGCAGAAGGTGACCTTCAGCGGCGAAATGCGCGGCGGCACCAATGAAATCACCTACACCACGCGCAGCGGCCAGAACGCCACCATCACCGCGCCGTTCGATCGCGACCTGATCAACGTATTGCGTGGGAAGAACGTGGAAATCGTCCAGCAGGAGCCGTCCAGCGGCATCTCGCTGGGTGCCATCCTGATGAACTTCCTGCCGGTCATCCTGATCATCGGCTTCTGGATCTTCATCATGCGGCAGATGCAGAGCGGTGGCGGTGGTGCCAAGGGCGCGATGTCCTTCGGCAAGTCCCGCGCCAAGCTGCAGGGCGAAGACCAGATCAAGGTCACCTTCGCCGATGTCGCCGGCTGCGACGAGGCCAAGGAAGAAGTGGGCGAGCTGGTGGATTTCCTGCGCGACCCGTCCAAGTTCACCAAGCTGGGCGGCAAGATTCCGCGCGGCGTGCTGATGGTGGGGCCGCCGGGTACCGGCAAGACCCTGCTGGCCAAGGCCATCGCCGGCGAGGCAAAGGTGCCGTTCTTCGCGATCTCCGGTTCGGATTTCGTGGAAATGTTCGTCGGCGTCGGCGCCAGCCGCGTGCGCGACATGTTCGAGCAGGCCAAGAAGCATGCGCCTTGCATCATCTTCATCGACGAAATCGATGCGGTCGGTCGTCATCGTGGTGCCGGCCTGGGCGGCGGCCATGATGAGCGCGAACAGACCCTCAACCAGCTGCTGGTGGAAATGGACGGTTTCGAGGGGGGCGAGGGCGTGATCGTGATCGCCGCCACCAACCGTCCGGACGTGCTTGACCCCGCGCTGCTGCGCCCGGGCCGTTTCGACCGCCAGGTCGTGGTCGGCTTGCCGGACGTGAAGGGCCGCGAGCACATCCTCAAGGTGCACATGCGCAAGCTGCCGCTGGCCGACGATGTCGAGCCGATGGTGATCGCCCGCGGCACCCCCGGTTTCTCCGGTGCGGACCTGGCCAACCTCTGCAACGAGGCTGCGCTGTTCGCGGCGCGTGGCAGCGAGAAGGAGGTCCGCATGGACCACTTCGACCGTGCCCGTGACAAGATCCTGATGGGTGCCGAGCGCCGTTCGATGGCCATGAGCGAGGAGGAGAAGACCCTCACCGCCTACCACGAGGCCGGCCATGCCATCGTCGGCCGCCTGGTGCCGGAACATGATCCGGTCTACAAGGTCACCATCATTCCGCGTGGTCGCGCGCTGGGTGTCACCATGTACCTGCCGGAAGGCGACAAGTACTCCATGAACCGGGTTGCGATCCAGTCGCAGCTGTGTTCGCTGTACGGTGGTCGCGTGGCCGAGGAGCTGATCTTCGGAGACGACAAGGTCACCACCGGTGCCTCCAACGACATCGAGCGTGCCACCAAGATGGCCCGCAACATGGTCACCAAGTGGGGTCTGTCCGAGCAGCTCGGCCCGATCGCCTATGGTGAAGAGGACGACGAAGTATTCCTCGGCCGGTCAGTTACCCAGCACAAGAGCGTGTCCAATGACACCGCGCGGCGGATCGATGAGGAGGTCCGCAGCATCCTGGACAAGGCCTATGCGCGTACCACCGAGCTGCTGACCGCCAACCTGGACAAGCTGCACACGATGTCCCAGCTGCTGCTGCAGTACGAGACCATCGATGCGCCGCAGATCGACGCGATCATGGAAGGCCGCGACCCGCCGCCGCCGATGGGCTGGAGCAAGCCCGACAAGGGCGACGGTGGCAGCAACAACGACAAGGGCGGCGACGCGCGTCCCCTGCCGCCGATCACCGGACCGGCGGAGCAGCACTGACCGGAACGCCACACACGTAGTGGAGCGACGCATTGAAACAGGCCGACATCCGTCGGCCTGTTTCATTTTGTGGACTGCTGTCGTGATGGTGCGGTGGGCCGGGGGAAATGCAGCAACCTGCATGGAGTCCGCTGTGGGAAGACACGGAGACTGCGGCCACCTGTCCTTTACGCGGGGCCCGCATGAATCGCTTCATTCCTTCCTTGCTGGGTAGTCTGCTGGTGGGGCTGCTGGGCCTCGCCGGGCCCGCCCAGACGGCTCCCAGAGTCCTGCTGGTCGGTATCGACGGCGCGCAGTACCAGCGCATGCAGGAGCTCAGTCTGCCGAGCTTTGCCAGCCTGCAGACAACCCGCGCCTACACTGGTGGGATCACCGGTACCAGCAGCGAGGCCGCCACCCTGAGTGGTCCGGGCTGGACCAGCATCCTGACCGGGGTGTGGGCCGACAAGCACGGCGTCACCAGCAATTCCTCCGGCAGGGCGGATGCGAAATTCCCGAGCCTGTTCCGGCGCGTCCGCGAGGCCCGCCCGCAGGCTTACATCGCCAGCCTCTCCAGTTGGGCCCCGATCAATACCCAGTTCCTGCCGCACGAGGTCACCGGCAATGACTACGTCGTGTCCGGGCGCTCGGATGCGGATACGGTTTCCCTGGCAGTGGATGTCATCCGCACGAAGCCGTCGGATCTGCTTTTCGTGCATCTCAGCGACCCGGACAACGTCGCCCACAGCCATTGTTTCGGCGCGGCGTATGACCGCGCGCTGCAGGAGGCCGATCGCCGCCTGGGGACGCTGTTGAACGAGGTCCGCGCGCGTGCCCGCAACGGTGACGACTGGCTCGTGCTGGTGACCACCGACCACGGCCGTTCGCCGCCACGCGGCTGCCACCACTCGGAGCAGACACGGCAGGAAAAGGAGATATTCATCGCGTCGAACCGGCCCATGAATGCGGAATTCCACAGCCCATTGGTCGCGCCGGACCAGGGCTTCAACGGGCTTTATGACCATGCCGCGCAGACCTCCATCGCCCCCACTGTGCTGCGTCACCTTGGCATCGAGCTGCGCCCGGAGTGGTCGCTCGACGGCATTCCGCTGGTCGGCAGCCTGGGCGTACGGAAATTGATGGGAGACCGTGCCCATCCGGGCCTGCTGCGCTGGAACGGCGCCGGCGAAGCGCCGGTGTCCATCTGGCGCAATGGCTCCCGGATCGCGCAGGTGCCACTGGGGCAGAAAGCGTGGACCGACCCGGCACCGCCGGCCGGTACCAACGACTACACGCTGGTGGTCGATGGCACCCCGGCATCGGTACGGCGACAGGCGGGCAGGGGCAGGGTGAGAGTGGCATTGGACTGGGACGCCACCACGTCCTACCTCTTCTATGATTCGCCGGAATATGTCCGCTACGACCAGGCGAAAGACCGCGCCGGTGCGCCGACGAAGGTGGATGAGGGGACCTGGCCTGGCTTGAGTCAGTGGCTGCCGAAGGTGCGGGCCGGGTTCAGCAAGGATCGCAAGGTCGCATTCTTCTTCCTGGATGACGGCACCTATCTGCGTTACGACAAGGTGGCCGACCGTGTCAGTGACGGCTACCCGCTGCGCATCACCGACAGCACCTGGCCGGGACTGGCGCCCTACGCATCCTGCATACGGACGGCGCTGCGCTGGAAGGGAAGCAAGGTCTTCCTTTTCCTGGACAACGACCAGTACCTGCGATACGACGTGGACGCTGATCGCGTAGATCCCGGTTATCCAATGCAGGTGGACGAGCACACCTGGCCGGGACTTCGCGCGCACGTGGCCGATATCGAGACCGCGATGAAATGGAACGACAGCCGGGCGTTCATGTTTCTCAAGGGCAATCGCTATCTGCGCTATGACATCACCAATGACCGTGTCGATGCCGGACCGCGTCCGGTGAATGATGATTCCTGGCCAGGCGTGCTGCGCCCCTGAATCACGCGGATGGGCGGGGGCTGCATCCTCCGCCCGGCTGCGTGACAATGGCAGCCCCCATGAAGCAGTGCCACCCATGACCCACGTCACGCCACCACCGCCGGTTTCCCATACTGCCGAGATGGTGATCGCCACCGTTGTCGGCGTAGGGACAGGACTTGCTTTCGACAACCTGCTGCTGGGCTGCTTCGTGGGCATCGCGGTAGGCATCGTGCTGAGCATCGCCAGGACGCTGTACGTGGACCGCAAGCGCCGCCAGCGGCGCTGATGCGTCCTGCAAGGCCATGAAACCACCTTCGCCGACGTAAACTAGCCCTCGTTACTGGCCGCGGGAATTCCCATGTTCGATACCTCTCCCCAGCTCGATTGCGGTGGTCGCGTGCTGCGACTGGACCGCGCGCGGGTGATGGGCATCGTCAACGTCACCCCGGACTCGTTTTCCGATGGCGGCGCGCATGCCAGTACCGACGCGGCGGTGGCGCACGGCCTGAAACTGGTGGAAGAAGGCGCGGATCTGCTGGACGTCGGCGGCGAATCGACGCGTCCCGGCAGTGTGCCGGTACCGTTGGACGAGGAACTGCGCCGTGTGATCCCGGTGATCGAGCAGCTGGCGGCGCGCACGCCGGTGCCGATCAGCATCGATACCTTCAAGCCTGAAGTGATGCGTGCGGCCGTTGCGGCAGGCGCCGGCATGATCAACGACATCCATGCGCTGCGCCAGCCCGGTGCACTGGACGCAGCGGCGGAAACGGGCGTGCCGGTGGTGCTGATGCACATGCAGGGCGAGCCGGGCGACATGCAGGCCGACCCGCACTACACCGATGTGGTCGCCGAGGTGCATGGCTTCCTGGTACAGCGGCTGTTCGCTGCCGAGATGGCGGGTATCGCGAAGAAGAACCTGCTCGTCGATCTCGGCTTCGGCTTCGGCAAGACCACGACGCACAACATGACGCTGCTGGCGCGTTCGGAGCATTTCCTGGAACTCGGCGTGCCGATGCTGGCCGGACTGTCGCGCAAGCGCAGCCTGGGCGAGCTGACGGGACGTACGGAGCCCGCCGGGCGTGTCGCCGCCTCGGTGGCCGCGCACCTGCTGGCGGTCCAGCGCGGCGCCCGCATCGTGCGCGTGCACGATGTCGCCGCCACCGTGGATGCGCTGAAGGTCTGGGAGGCGGTCGCCGCGATCCCGGCACCGCGCAACGATGCCGTGCCGACGCTGCGCTGGCCGGACGAGGACTGATGGCGATCGACCAGCGGCCCCTGGCGATCGCCGTGATGGGCCCGACCGCCAGTGGCAAGACCGCGACCGCCATCCGCCTGGCCCAGGAACTGGACGGTGAAATCGTCAGCGTGGATTCGGCGCTGGTCTATCGCGGCCTGGACATCGGCTCGGCCAAGCCGGATGCCGAGGAACGTGCGCAGGCCCGGCACCATCTGCTGGATCTGTGCGACCCATGGCAGCCGTATTCGGCCGCCGATTTCGCCGCTGCCGCGCGACGTGCGGTGGAGGACATCGTGGCACGTGGCAGGATGCCCATCCTGGCCGGTGGCACGGGGCTGTATTTCCGCGCGTTGCTGCGGGGGCTGTCGCCGATGCCGCCCGCCGATGAACCGACCCGCGCGCAGCTTGCGCGGGAGGGCGCCGAACGGGGCTGGGCGTCGCTGCATGCCGAACTTTCGGGCGTGGATCCGCAGGCCGCTGGACGCATCCATGCGACCGATCCGCAGCGCATCCAGCGGGCGCTGGAGGTCTACCGCCTGACCGGCACCCCGATCAGCCAATGGCAGCGGATGCCGGGCGAAGGCCGGCTGCCCGTGCGTACCCTGAAGATCGTCCTGGCGCCGGGCGACCGCGCGGTACTCCACCGGCGTATCGCCCAGCGTTTCGATTCGATGCTCGCACACGGATTCCTGGATGAAGTGCGTGCGCTGCGGGCACTGCCTGCCATGGCCCGGGTCGCGGTACCGCTGGACCTGCCGGCGATCCGCGCGGTCGGTTACCGGCAGGCCTGGGAATACCTGGACGGCACCGGCGACGCCGCCGGATTCCGCGACAAGGCGATCTTCGCCACCCGCCAGCTGGCCAAACGCCAGTTGACCTGGCTGCGTGGCGAGCTTGATGCGCGCTGGTTCGATCCCCATCTGGAAGGACAGCAGCTGCTTGCCGCAGTGGCGGCTTTCGCCAGGCCCTGACCGGGTTCAACCGGGTACGTGTACCATCGGATTCGTCGGTGGGCGGCTGGGGGCCGTGGCATCTGCCGGCGACCATAAAAACAATAATCAGGAGTTTGAAATGTCCAAGGGGCAATCGCTGCAGGACCCGTTTCTGAACGCACTGCGCCGTGAGCGCGTGCCGGTTTCGGTTTACCTGGTGAACGGCATCAAGCTGCAGGGCACGATCGAATCGTTCGACCAGTTCGTGGTGCTGCTGCGCAATACCGTCAGCCAGATGGTCTACAAGCACGCCATTTCCACCGTGGTACCGGCCCGCAACGTCAAGGTCGGCCCTGGCGGTGGATTCGTGCAATCCAATGAAGAAGGTCAGTCGGCAGGTGATGACGCTGTTGAATAATCCCGGGGTTCCCCATGTTTGATCGCTCGAAGAAGGGCGAAAACGCACTGTTGATCCAGCCGCATGCAGGCAAGCTGGAAGACGATGTGCTCGAAGAATTCGGTGATCTGGCGCGGTCGGCTGGCGCCACCATCGCCGCCACCATCACGGCGCGTATCGACCGGCCCAGTCCGTCCACGTTGATCGGCAGCGGCAAGCTGGATGAAGTGAAAGCTGCGGCCGACGCCACCGGCGCGGACCTGGTGCTGGTCAACCATGCGCTGTCGCCGGTGCAGGAGCGCAACCTGGAACGTTTCCTGGAACGCCGGGTGATCGACCGTACCGGACTGATCCTGGACATCTTCGCCCAGCGTGCGCGCAGCCATGACGGCAAGCTGCAGGTCGAGCTGGCGCAGCTGCGCCATCTCGCCACGCGGCTGGTGCGCGGCTGGACCCATCTTGAACGCCAGCGCGGCGGTTCCATCGGCCTGCGCGGCCCGGGCGAAACCCAGCTGGAAACCGACCGCCGCCTGCTGCAGAAGCGGGTGGAACAGCTGCAGAAGCGCTTGGAGAAGGTCGAGGTGCAGCGCACCCAGATGCGCCGTGCGCGCGTGCGCAGCGAACTGCCGCGCGTGGCACTGGTGGGCTACACCAATGCCGGCAAGTCCACGCTGTTCAACGCACTGACCGGCGCCGAAGCCTATGCGGCCGATCAGCTGTTCGCCACGCTGGATCCGACCGTGCGGCGCATCGCGCTGCCCGGTGGCAACGTGGTGCTGGCCGATACCGTCGGCTTCGTGCGCGACCTGCCGCACGATCTGGTCGCGGCGTTCCGTTCCACGCTGTCCGAAGCACGCGAGGCGGATTTCCTGCTGCATATCGTCGATGCCGCCGATCCGCATCGCGAGGAACGCATCGCCCAGGTGGATGAAGTGCTGGCCGCCGTCGGGGCGGGCGATCTGCCGCAGCTGCTGGTGTTCAACAAGATCGACCGTGTCGAGGGTGCGGAGGTGCGCCATGACGGCCAGGATGGCGTGCCGGACGAGTCGCGTCGCGAGCGCGTATGGATTTCCGCACGTGATGGGCGTGGCCTGGAACTGCTGCAGGCGGTGCTCGGCAAGCGCCTGGGCCTGCAGCATGTGAGCGGTGCGCTGCGGCTGCCACCGTCGGCGGGGCGATTGCGCGCGAAGCTGCACCAGATGGAAGTGGTGCGCGATGAACGGTCGGACGAAGAAGGCTGGCTGCTGCAGGTGGATATTCCGATCGCCGAGGCCGAGAAGCTGGCCGCGGGCGAAGACGGCGCGCCAATCCGTGCGCTGCTGCCGGAGAAGGTCCCGGAGTGGTGATGGCGCCGTAGCGTGGAAGACCCGCCAGGGCAGGCGCCATCGGCGCCTGGTTGGTCGCCACGGGCCGGATGGGGTACAACGGCAGTTCCCCCTTCGACGCCACGCACATGACCGTTCCCACCGACGACCTGCTGTCCTCCCTGGGCAGTGAGCTGGGCCAGCGCCTGCAACAGGCCGGCCTGCAGCTGGTCACCGCCGAAAGCTGCAGTGGCGGCTGGATCGCCAAGGTGATGACCGACATCGCCGGTTCATCGGCGTTTTTCGATTGCGGCATGGTGGTCTACAGCTACGAGGCCAAGCAGCGTCTGCTCGGCGTACGCGCGCAGACGCTGGAAGCCTTTGGCGCGGTCAGTCGCGAGACGGTGCTGGAGATGGTCTCCGGCGCACTGGTGAACTCCGGTGCGGGCATCGCGGTTGCGGTCACCGGCATCGCCGGCCCCGGCGGCGGCAGTGATGACAAACCGGTCGGCAGCGTGTGGATCGGCTGGAAGCGTCGCGGCGGCTATGCGCAGGCGCAGCTGTTCCATTTCCACGGCGACCGCGATGCGATCCGCCGGCAGACCGTTTCGGCGGCGTTGCACGGCATCCTCGCGCAGCTGTGAGATGCTGCCCGCTGGCGGGTGGCGGAGCATGCATCGATGTGGGAAACGCTGGGAACCGTCCGTGATCTGGGGCGGCTGCAGGAAATCGCCGCAGTCCTGATCCGCAATGGATTCGGCGACCTGGTGCGACGCATCGGGCTGGCCGATGTGCTGGAACGCGCCGGCCGGCTGCTGCACTGGGGCGACGATACCCCACGGCCGCCGATGACCGCGCCGATGCGCGTGCGGCGCGCGATGGAAGAACTGGGGCCGACCTTCGTCAAGCTTGGCCAGGTGCTGGCCACCCGCGTGGATCTGTTTCCCGCGGACTGGATCGAAGAACTCTCCGAACTTCAGAACGCCGTGCCGGCCTTGCCGTACGCGCATATCCGTGAACAGCTGCGCTACGACCTGGGGGACGACCCGGAGCAGGTTTTCGCGTGGCTGGATGAAACGCCGATGGCAGCCGCATCGCTGGCGCAGGCCCATCGCGCGCGGCTGCACGACGGGCGCGAGGTCGTGTTGAAAGTGCGGCGCCCGGGTATCCGCGACGTGGTCGAAGCCGACCTGCGGCTGCTCGCCAGGCTGGCCGACATCATCGAAGCGCGACTGCCGGACCTGCGCCGTTATCGTCCTGCCGAGGTCGTGCAGCAGTTCACCACGTCGCTGCGGCGCGAACTTGATTTTGCCGCTGAATGCCGCAATGCCGAGCGCATCGCGCGGGATTTCGCCGGACGCGACGATATCCTGATTCCTGCCGTGCACTGGCAATGGACCTGCGAAAGCCTGAATGTCCAGGATTTCGTCGAAGGCATCCCTGGCCGCGACCTGGCCGGCGTGGATGCGGCAGGCTTGGACCGTGGCGTGCTGGCGCGCAGGGGCGCGGACATCGTGTTGAAGATGGTGCTGGAGGATGGCTGCTTCCACGCCGATCCGCACCCTGGAAACATCATCTACCTGCGCGATGGGCGCATCGGCGTGATCGATTTCGGCATGATCGGCACGTTGTCCGTACCCCGCCGGTTCCAGGTGGCGCAACTGCTGCACGGGCTGGTGGAGCAGGAACCGGAGGCGGTGGCCGACATCCTGCTGGACTGGGCCGGTGGCGTGTCCGTGGATGAAGGCCGCCTGCAGCAGGACATCAGCCAGTTCGTGGACCGCTATCGTGGCGTGCCGCTCAAGGACCTGCGCATCGGCCTGATGCTGTCCGACATCACCCAGTTGCTGCGCAGCTACAACCTGACCCTGCCCGCCGACCTCGCGCTGATGATCAAAGCGTTCCTGACCCTGGAAGGGATGGGGCGTCAGCTGGATCCCGGCTTTGACATGGCCAGCGCGGCGCGGCCGTTCCTGGAACGCGTGGTGCTGCAGCGTTACGCGCCGCGGGCGCTGCTCAGGCGGGGGCGGCGCAGCCTGCTGGGAATGCTGGACCTGGCGGGCGAACTCCCGCGCGACCTGCGCAGGCTGGTGCAGGCCGCGCGTCGTGGGCGCCTTCAGCTGAAGGTCGAGACCACCGCACTGAGAGGGTTTGGTGACCAGGTCAACCAGGCTGCCAACCGCCTGGTGGTCGGGATCGTCACTGCTGCGTTGATCATCGGTTCGTCGATCGTCATGCACAGCGTGGGCGGCATTTCCAGCCGCTGGCTGCTGGTGCTGGGTGTGGCGGGATTCATTGGCGCTGGCCTGTGCGGCGTGTGGATCCTGTTCTCGATCTGGCGGAGCGGTCGGCGCCGCTGATGGGGTCCCGGGGCCGGATGGGCCGCGCCGGAATCGCAGGCACTTGCGGGCCGGTTCGTTAGTAGTAATACTACTAACCATGAACAGCGCCAACCTCACCGCAACCCAGCAGGCGATCCTGCAGCTGATCGCCGATCACATCGAATCTGATGGCGTGCCGCCGTCGCAGACCGAAATCGCCCGCGCATTCGGCTTCAAGGGGGTGCGTGCCGCGCAATACCATCTGGAGGCGCTGGAGCAGGCCGGGGTTATCCGCCGCGTGCCCGGACAGGCGCGTGGCATACGCCTGGTGCAGGCGCCGGCGGTGGAACGGGTGGTCGCACCGGAGCACGACGACAGCGTGCTGCGCCTGCCGGTGCTGGGGCGCGTCGCCGCCGGCCTGCCGATCGGTGCCGATATCGGCTCGGACGATTTCGTCGTGCTGGATCGGGTGTTCTTTTCGCCAGCGCCGGACTACCTGCTCAAGGTGCAGGGTGACTCGATGATCGACGAGGGCATTTTCGATGGTGACCTGATCGGCGTGCATCGCACCCGGGATGCGAATTCCGGGCAGATCGTGGTGGCTCGCATCGACGACGAGATCACCGTCAAGCTGCTGAAGATCGGCAAGGATCGCATCCGCCTGCTGCCGCGCAATCCGGACTATGCGCCCATAGAGGTCCTGCCGGATCAGGACTTTTCGATAGAAGGCCTGTACTGCGGCCTGCTGCGTCCCAACCGTTGAGCGCCCGGGAGCGGCGGCGGCTGACGTCTGCGGCGATAATGTTCGGCTTGCCCGGTCGCTGTCTCAGTCTGTGCGATGAGCGCCCGCTACAGTCTCCCCCGTACCCGAGTTGACCACGATTAAAAAGATGACCACTTCCCCGAGGACCAAGACGATGGATGAGAACAAGAAGCGCGCCCTGGCCGCCGCACTGAGCCAGATCGAAAAGCAGTTCGGCAAGGGCTCGGTGATGCGCATGGGTGACCGTGTTGTCGAACCTGTCGAGGCCATTCCCACCGGTTCGCTGATGCTGGATATCGCGCTGGGCATCGGGGGCCTGCCCAAGGGCCGCGTGGTGGAAATCTATGGTCCGGAATCCTCCGGCAAGACGACGCTCACCCTGCAGGCCATCGCGGAATGCCAGAAGAAGGGCGGCACCGCGGCCTTCATCGATGCCGAGCATGCCCTGGACCCGATCTACGCCGCCAAGCTTGGCGTGAACGTCGACGACCTGCTGCTGTCGCAGCCGGATACCGGCGAGCAGGCACTGGAAATCGCCGACATGCTGGTGCGTTCGGGATCAGTGGACATCGTGGTGGTGGACTCGGTGGCCGCGCTGACGCCGAAGGCGGAAATCGAAGGTGAGATGGGCGATCAGCTGCCCGGCCTGCAGGCGCGCCTGATGAGCCAGGCCCTGCGCAAGCTCACCGGCAACATCAAGCGCTCCAATACGCTGGTCGTGTTCATCAACCAGCTGCGCATGAAGATCGGTGTGATGATGCCGGGACAGAGCCCGGAAGTGACGACCGGCGGCAACGCGCTCAAGTTCTACGCGTCGGTGCGCCTGGATATCCGCCGTATCGGTGCCATCAAGAAGGGCGATGAGATCATCGGCAACCAGACCAAGATCAAGGTGGTCAAGAACAAGCTTGCGCCTCCGTTCAAGCAGGTCATCACCGAAATCCTCTACGGCGAAGGCATCAGCCGCGAAGGTGAGCTGATCGACATGGGCGTGGATGCCAAGCTGGTCGACAAGGCGGGCGCCTGGTACAGCTATGGCGAAGAGCGTATCGGCCAGGGCAAGGACAACGCCCGTGGCTATCTGCGCGACAACCCGCAGGTCGCCGCACGGCTGGAAGCCGAGCTGCGCGAGAAGTTCCAGCCGACCGAAGTGGCTCCGCAGGCCGGCGAGGACGACGGCGACGACGAGGCCTGAGTAGTACTGCGGGGCAGGGTGGCGCCGTCAGTGACGTCGCCCTGTCCCACAGTTTCCATGCACACCCGGGCTGGGGTGATGCAGGGACGATAGGCTGGAAGGGCAGACATGCACGACGACACGCAATCTCCGCCATCGGCGCGAAAGCGCAGGCGTCCGGAACAGACCCCGTTGCAACGGGCGCTTGGCCTGCTGGTCCGGCGCGAGCATTCACGCAGGGAGCTGGGTCGGAAGCTGGTGGCGCGCGGCATCGAGCCGGAACAGGCGCAGGCGGCAGTCGAGAGGCTGGCCAGCGAAGGCTGGCAGGATGATGAGCGGTTCGCTGAAAGCCTGGTACGTGGACGTGCCAATGGCGGTTACGGTCCCCTGCACATCCGTGCGGAGCTGGGCACACACGGCCTGGACAGCGAGGCCATCGCGGCGGCCATGGACAGCTACGAAGGCGATTATCTGGAAAATGCCCGCAGCCTGGTGCAGCGCCGTTTCGGCGAGAGCGGGCCACAGGACCTGCCGCAGCGGCGCAAGGCCGCCGACCTGCTGGCGCGCCGCGGGTTCGATGGCGACACCATCCGCCGTGCCACCCGCTTCGACCCTGACGACTGAGCGGCCCGGGCCTGTTACCCTTCAAGGTTTCGGAGGTCCAGAATCCGACCCCGGCCAGCGTGGCCGGCGGCGGTGTGTCCTCCGGCCCGCAGACTGCCAGCCCCCATGAACGCACCCGCCAAATTCACCACTTCCCAGATTCGTGCCGATTTCCTTGAGTTCTTCAGGGGAAAGGGCCACACCATCGTGCCGTCCGCACCGCTGGTTCCGGGCAACGACCCGACCCTGCTGTTCACCAATTCGGGCATGGTCCAGTTCAAGGACGTGTTCCTTGGCGCGGAAAAGCGCAGCTACGTGCGCGCGGCCGATGTCCAGCGCTGCCTGCGTGCCGGCGGCAAGCACAACGACCTGGACCAGGTGGGTTACACCGCACGTCACCACACCTTCTTTGAAATGCTGGGCAACTGGTCGTTCGGCGATTATTTCAAGAAGGACGCCATCGCCTGGGCCTGGGAACTGCTGACCCAGGTCTGGAAGCTGCCGGCGGAGCGTCTGCTGGTTACCGTCTACCAGACCGATGACGAGGCCTATGCGTTGTGGCGCGACATGGTGGGCATCCCGGAAGATCGCATCGTGCGCATCGGCGACAACAAGGGCGCGCCGTTCGCTTCCGACAACTTCTGGCAGATGGCCGAAACCGGTCCATGCGGCCCGTGTACCGAGATCTTCTACGACCACGGTGAGCATATCGCCGGTGGCCCGCCGGGCTCGCCGGACGAAGATGGCGATCGCTTCATCGAGATCTGGAACCTGGTCTTCATGCAGTTCGACCGCCAGCCGGATGGCACCCTGGTACCGCTGCCCGCGCCCTGCGTGGATACCGGCATGGGTCTGGAACGCCTGGCGGCGATCCTGCAGCACGTGCATACCAACTACGAAATCGACCTGTTCCAGGCGCTCATCGCCGAGGCCGCGCGCCTCACCGGCACCGCCGACCTCGACAACAAGTCGCTGCGCGTGATCGCCGACCACATCCGCGCCTGCAGCTTCCTGATCGTCGACGGCGTGCTGCCCTCGAACGAAGGTCGCGGTTACGTCCTGCGCCGGATCATCCGCCGTGCCCTGCGCCATGGCTGGATGCTGGGCACGCGCGGGCCGTTCTTCCACCGCCTGGTGGGCACCCTCGCCACGCTGATGGGGGAGGCCTATCCGGAACTCGCGGCCAGGCGCGAACTGGTGGAGAAGGCGCTGCTGGCCGAGGAGGAGCGCTTCGCCGAGACGCTCGATGCCGGCATGAAGATCTTCGACGAGGTCGCGGCGAAGTCGGGCGGCACCATTCCCGGCGCCGATGCGTTCCGCCTCTACGACACCTACGGTTTCCCGCTCGACCTGACCCAGGACATCGCGCGCGAGCGCGGCTTGGCGGTGGATACGGCCGGCTTCGACATGGCGATGGAGAAGCAGCGCGAACCCGCGCGCGCGGCCGGCACGTTCGGCGGCGGCGTACAGCTGCCCGCCGACCTGGTCGCGCAGCTGAAGCCGACCCGCTTCCTGGGCTACGACGCACTGCGGGCCGAAGGCCTCGAGGTGCTGGCGCTGCTCAGGGACGGCCGCCCTGTCGAGTCCATCACAGCCGGCGACGACGCCATCGTGATCCTCGACGCCACCGCGTTCTACGGCGAATCCGGCGGGCAGGTCGGCGACACCGGCGAACTGCACGGCCTGGACACGCGTTTCACCGTCACCGACACCCAGAAACTGGCCGGGCAGTTCTTCGCCCACTTCGGCAGACTGCAGGCCGGTATCCTGCACCGCGGCGACACGCTCGCCGGCACGGTGGACGCCGAACGTCGCGGCAGCATCGTGCTCAACCACAGCGCGACGCACCTGCTGCATGGCGCGCTGCGCGGACTGCTGGGCACGCACGTCGCGCAGAAGGGTTCGCTGGTCGCCCCCGACCGCCTGCGCTTCGACTTCTCGCACTTCCAGCCGGTGCATGGCGACGAGCTCGCCGAAATCGAGCGCCGGGTCAACGTCGAAGTCCGCGCCAACCATCCCGTGGCCATCGACGAGATGGGCATGCAGGAGGCCATGGACGCCGGCGCCATCGCCCTGTTCGGCGAGAAGTACGGCGATCGCGTGCGGGTGGTCCGGATGGGCGATTCGGTCGAGCTGTGCGGTGGCACCCATGTCGGCCGCACCGGCGAGATCGGCCTGTTCAAGCTGGTCTCCGAGGGCGGCGTTTCGGCCGGCGTGCGCCGGGTCGAGGCCCTCACCGGACAGGCCGCGCTGGACCATGTGCTGGGCGAGGAACGCCGGCTGCGCGAGGCGGCCGGCCTGCTGGGCGGCACCACCGCCGAGGTCGCCGACAAGCTGCGAGGCTTGATCGAGCGTCAGAAGCGTCTGGAGCGCGAAGTCGAAACGCACAAGGCCAAGGCGGCCAGTGGCGCGACTGCGGACCTGGGCGCGCAGGCCGTGGACGTGGCCGGCATCAAGGTGCGCGCCGCGCGCGTGGAGGGGCTGGATGCCAAGGCCCTGCGCGACGCGCTCGACCGCCTGCGCCAGCAGCTGGGCGATGCGGCGATCGTGCT